>JAUYLV010000035.1 GCA_030699565.1 bacterium | reverse complement strand
CAAAAAACAAAAAGCAGATGCAAAAAGTATGTATGCTATTCTAGCACGAATTATTATAGTTGTCAATACACCTTAAAACATCGGTAGAAAAGCCTAAGAATGACGCTCTTCAGGATACATCCGAATAGATGAGGATTAGATTAAAAAACCAACACCATGAGGCGTTGGCTGAATCTTCAGAAAGCTGAAATTAAGTCTACTCGATTCAAAAATATGGCATTTGGAATTGATGTGCGTTTATTTTACCAAATCCGAACCTATTTTCAAAACAAATGATGCGCCACGCGCTTCGCGCGTCCCACCTTCTGGCTTCCAAAAAACCGATGAGTTCACTAATGGTGCCCGGGGCGAGACTCGAACTCGCAAGCCCTTGCGGGCAAGGGATTTTAAGTCCCTCATGTATACCAATTCCATCACCCGGGCAGCGTTAAAATCATAAAACAAAAAAAGCCGCATCGCAAGCCCGCCAAAGTTTTGCTTCGCAAAATTTAAGCGGGCAGGACGCGGACTATGTTTTTTTAAGCGGAGTTTATGCTGATGAGCCTTTGCACGAACGGCAGATCCGCCTCCACAAAATCAAATTGACTGAATTCATTGGCCTCAACCCACCGTAACTCGTCATGGGCATTCAGTTGGAATTCTCCCGAAACATAGAAAACCCGATAAGCAAGCAGCCTTACCACCCTGTCGCCATAGTCGTATGTATTTTCCATGATAAACTCTCCTACGTTGGTAACGATACCGAGTTCTTCCATCAATTCCCTTTCCAGGCAGGCCTCGGGCGTCTCGCCCGGCTCGATCTTGCCGCCCGGAAACTCCCACATGCCTTGGCGATACGAACCCGCCTTGCGCTTGGCAATGAGATACTTGCCGTTTTTTTCAATGATCGCCGCAGCAACATTTAGCATATATTTCTATTCCTTTCGCTCGTGTAATTGTCGCCTTACAACTTTTTCCCATCTCGCAAGCGGCTCCTGAATAAGCAGGGCGATGATCTCCTGTTTATCATGCCCCTCCTTATACAAGGCATGTACCGCATTAATGCCTGATTTAAGAAGCTGCTTATATTCTGCATCCAACACCGCGCTTGCGGTCTTTTCATATAGAGGTTTGAACTCCTCGCCGAATTCAATAGTAAAATTTTTAATAACTCTTTCCTTGACACCGTCCAGGTAATCATAGATTCCTCCCTGTGCTTTTGGCTGTGTCAGACGCTCGTACACGCCATATAAGCCTTCGGTAAAGTATGCCAGTATCTCATCTCTAGCTCTCTCGTCGGCAAATTCTTCCCGACCATATCTAAGTTCGCTTTTTAGTATGGTTATGCGTTCCTCGTCGTTCTCTGCTTTACGGAATCTCTTCCATGTGCTTCGCCGCTCAAGGCGTTCTCCAAACAGTCGCTTTATCGCATGTTGTTCCTCATGTGCCAAAATTTTATGCGATCTATCGCGTCTATTCCGATAAACATCGGGGTTAAATCTTCGTAATCCCGTTATTTTCAGTTCGTGGGAATTTTCGGCGATAATCGCGCCTTCAAGTCCCGGAATGCGTGAATCGCCGATGCTTACCCCGCCGCTCATATTCGCGATTTGAAGATCTTTTTCGGTGATATCCTCCCCTTCCCAAGCGTGGCGATGGATGCGGGCATAATCAGCCGGATCGAAGCAGCGGAAGTATAACGTAATGGGGCCTTCAACTACCTTCACCTCGCCCCGGGGTTCCTGGCCGAATAAAGCCTTATAGAGTGCTTTATCGTCAGGGAATTCCTCGCGCCTACATCGCACATTTGCATGTTTTTCGGCATATGCCGAGAGCATCTCGCGAGCTTCTTCTGTCTGGTCATATGTAAGACCAAGTGAAGGGGCGGCCTCATCTACCCAGCGATAAAGTTCACCAAGCTGAGCATCGGGATTTTTTCTTATCTTCTGGATGATTTCTTTTTGCATGCGCGCCAGCCCCTTCTTTTGAAATGCCAATTTTTCTTTGAATTCCCGAATGAGCGCGGGGCGCTCGTTTTTGGAAGCTTCGCGGATTATTCTCATCTCAAGTTCCGGAGAGAATATCTCGCCGGATTCTATGGGTTTGCGCCCAAATAATTTTATGCGCATTGCATCGACCATCTCGCTCGCTTTCCATCGAATCATTCTTAAATGATCGTTAAAATCCATTTCTTCTCGCACCGCAATAATATCGTCTTGTGGCATGCCAAGTTCCTGCTCCAGTCCGTCAACCTGCATCTGGCCTTCGACAACCATTTCTTGAGCCCGTTTCTCCACTGATTCTATCAGGTATTCGTCCGTCTCGGCGGACGACTCGCTCATTTTTTCCGGATTTATTACTTCGCGTTGCTCCTTCAAAAGTTCCGTAAAACGTATGCCAATGCCGGGCTCGTATTGCAGCGCCTCATCAGATCGCCCCTCACGATCCGATGCATTCTCCGAAGTATTCAATTCCTCATGATATTCTTTTTCCATTAAAAAATACCGCCGATGCGCGGTTATAGTGCGGAAGCTAATCTTTTTTGTATTGTAGCGAGTTTACGCTGCTCGAGTTTTTGCCGATACGCGGCAATCAACGCATTTTGCTGCTTTTGAAGCACTGCTAAATCTTCAAGGAATTTTCTGTAGTCCTCCTGAATGTTCGCATTGGTTTTAGCTGCATCGGGCATGGGTATATTTAGAGGCACGGAGGGGAATCGAACCCCTGAATAGAGGTTTTGCAGACCTCTGCCTTACCACTTGGCTACCGTGCCATATATTAATTTGACGGCAGATCTCTGCCTTTCACCGGGCAAGCGCCATGGCATGTCGCCCGCGAGTGTAAAATAATTTACGCTCGCCCACATGGCTACTATATCAAGAAAGCGTTGCCTTTGCCACTTCCCTGAACTTCGTCAGAACTTCTTCGATGCTTCCGTCAATGCTGCAGCCCGAAGCGTACATATGCCCTCCCCCGCCGAACTGGCTGGCAATTTTTGAAACATCCACTCCCTTGAAGTTTTCGCTGCGAAGGCTTACGCGGAATTTTCCCGGTTCGGATTCCTTGAACACTACGGCGAACTTATGCTCTTCCCCCGTTCCCAATAGGTGCGTCACTATGCTTACGTCCGCGTCCTCGCCGGCAAGGCGAAGTTCCTCGTGCGGTATGACGGTATAACTCATGGACAACTCCTTATCGTATACGATCCGCGCGAGCGCCCTTGCGATGATCCGCATGGACTCCAGCTCGCTCGATGTGCGCATTACCTGATGCGCCTTATGCATGCGCGCGCCGTGGCGAATAAGATCCGTAACAACCTCCATGGTTTTTTGGGATGTACTCGAATGCTTCAAGCCTCCGGTATCGAAAATAATGCCGGCCAAGAGGCAGGTGGCAAGATCCTTTGTCAGGGGCACTTCCGTTTCCCTGCAGAATCGGTATATGATCTCGCAGGTCGACGATGCCGACGTATCCACGATGATGATTTTGCCGCGGTGATCGCGCAGCGGATGATGGTCGATGGTGGCCACATGGAGCGGCACGCGTTCCACATACGTATCCAGTTTAGTGCGCTTAAAATCGCCGTAGTCGACGGCGATCAGCACATCGCCTTCAAGATTTTCCGGATCCGTATGGCGCGGCAAGTCGTTTGAGAGAAATGCCAATTCCTGTGGCACGCCGTCGGGAAGAAACAGTGACGCGGACTTGCCCATGTGCGCGGCGACATGCGCCAAACCATAAACCGCCCCGATCGCGTCGGCATCGGGATTTTCATGGGTGGCAAAAATAAGACGAGTCGCCTCCCCCATCAGTTTATGCAGATTTGCGAAATGTTCGGCGTGAGCGTCGGGCATGACCGGTAACACTAGCAGATGATTCCTGCTTTATCAAGGACTCGATCGATGCGGCTTCAGCCGCCGAGGTGTCCCGCACAAACCGTAGTTTAGGTACTGGCCGCATTTGCAGGGTGTGGTTAAGATCGCGTTGAATGATGCCGATTACGCGTCCGATCATCTGATCGATTTCCTCCCCTTTATCGGCGGGATACACGCTAAAAAAGATAACCGCGTGTTGGCGGTCCGGTGATACGTCGGCACCCAGTACGGTAACCAGGACGCCCGGTCGTCTGAAGTCGCGCTCCAAAATTTGCGAAACCTCATGCCGTATGATTTCCTGAAGCCGCTCCTTTTTAAAAGCCATACGAAATTAGAAAATCCCTCGACTCCATTATCACTCTATTTGAGAAATAACTGCCTTTGATTTCCGCATTTTTCCGCGTTACCCCGACGCATCCACTGATTAGGATTATGGAGCGGTCGGGATCCCGACTTTTCTATGCTTAAGTGATGAAGCGTCGGGGCTATCGTCCGACGCCATAGGCTATGGCCGACGGCTGTCAGCGTTTATCCGCTTCTAAGTTAAAGTTCCCTTCGCCGCTCTTCACGCTCGTATGATTCCAGCGTATCCCCGATCTTCGGCTCCCCTTTGCCCACGTAGAGCATGCCGCATTCTTGGCCTTCTTTTACTTCCGCTGCGCTATCCTTGATGATCTTAAGCTCCCGAAGCCTTCCTTCCGCAATCAACTCTCCATCGCGCATCAAATCGCACCAGACGCCGCGAACCAGCTTGCCCTGCGTGACGCGTCCACCTACGATAATACCGTCTTTTTCACGCTTGAATACCGCCAATACCTTTGCCTTGCCATAGGGCTTTTTAATGATCTCCGCGGGCAGAAGCGATGCGAGCTCCTTTCGAATGCCCTCCAGGCAGTCATATATAAGATCGTAGCGCGCCACGGGGATTTCCTTCTGGCGGGCGAATTGCTCGATATCATGCGATATGCCGGCTCGAAACCCGATGATCTTCGCCTTGGTGGCGACCGCCGATTTGATATCGGCCTCGGTGATGTCTCCCACGCCGCTTTCGATGATCCGAATGCCGGCCTCCGCGGTGACGATCTTGGCGAGCGCGTCACGAATGGCTTCTTCCGATCCTTTCACGTCCGACTTAAGGATCAATGGAAGTACATAGGTCGTTCCGCCGATGACGGCAGCGGCCTTGGTGCGATCCGCCTCCTCGGTTTTTCGCGCGACATCGACAAGCGCCTGCCCCTCTTCAATGCCGGCAACCGTGCGGCATGTGTCGCCCAACACCGGAACTTCTTCCAACCCGATGATACGAACGGGCGTTGCAACGGTCGCTTCGCTTATTTCTTCACCTTTAAAATTTTCCAGTATCCGGATCTTGCCGATGGTCTTGCCGCACGCAATAATGTCTCCCGTCTTCAAGGTGCCGATGGTTACAAGCACGGTCGCCGTCGGCCCCCTGCGCGCGTCAAGCCGGGATTCGATGACCACGCCTTCCATGCCGCTCCCCGCTTCCGCGGCCTCCAGATCCTCGATATCCCACATCAGAAGCAGCATATCAAGCAATTCCGGAACGCCCTGTCCCGATTTTGCCGAAACCTCGACCGAAGGAATGCTTCCGCCCCAGTCTTCCGTAAGAATTTCCTTTTCGGAAAGATCTTTTTTCACCCGGTTGGTGTCCGCATTGGGCTTGTCGATTTTGTTGAACGCGATCACAAACGGAATCTTGGCTTCCTGGGCGTGTTTCAGCGCCTCCAACGTCTGCGGTTTTACTCCTTCGTCCGCTGCGATGACGATGACCGCAAGGTCCGCGACATGCGCCCCTCGCCTGCGCATCTCGGAGAACGCTTCGTGTCCCGGCGTATCTAAAAACGTCATGACGCGGTCGGCATGGGTAATTTGATAGGCACCGATATGCTGGGTGATGCCTCCGGACTCTTTTTCGGCTACATTCGATTTGCGGATGTAATCCAAAAGGCTCGTTTTGCCATGGTCAACATGCCCCATAACGGCAATGACGGGCGGATGTTTTTTTGTTGTGTCCTTATTACTTGGCATAACCGTCTCATAGTACCGTATTTCTGAATAAATGAAAAGACCCGATTTAAACGGGTCAGTACATCACTTAATAGTCTTTTCCTTCAATGCATAGGCCACCGCACCTCGAAGAGCTTCTTCGGCAGATAGCGGATGCCATACGGCGGTATTGAACGTGTCCGGCGCTTGGAGCGGAACGTATATCGTGCGAAGGCGCGCGTTGAACATTTGCACGCTGCAGCGCAGGCATGTGTGTTCGCCATCCGTTTTCAGCCACGGAAGGCTGGTAGGATGAAAGCCGGCGACGTAGAGTTCGCATTCATCCAGGCGGATGCCTTTGCGGGCAACCTCCCAAAGCGCCAACTCCTCGCCGTGGCCGCATGCACCGATCATGGAATCGGTTCGGGATTGGATCGACAAGCGAATGCAGGTCGGATCACAGAGTGATCGCAAGGGCTCGATGGTATTGTTGCTGCCGGCATATAGTATGGAGCCTTCGCGGGTTATGACGCAGCCGAATTTCATCTTCTGGCATGGTGAATCCATCGCCACCTCGAAGCATGCCCGATACCGCGTATCGGAAAAAAGCGGATTCTGCCTGCCGGCGGCATTGATGCCGTAAAGTTTCTGCAAAAGCCGCCATGCCAAAAGCTTGTAACGATTCCTTGTCCCGACGAACAATTGTTTGCGTTCATCCGGGTCATCCGGCTTTGGATACAGAATACTTGCGCGGTCGCGCAAGGCGGGATCCAAAAGTGTCGGAAGCGTACCGCCGAATTGATCCCTGGTGAAATCATAATCTTTGCCGTCCTGGAGGCGGTTCCAATAATGCGATCCGAAGACTTTTCCGCGCCGCTGCATCGAGGCGCGAAAAATGTCGCCTCCGAAAAGATTCTGGGCTACCAGGGAGGCGACGGCGCAATGTCCCCATAAGGGGTTTTCGGGCTTCCAATGTTCCGGATCCTGCGACGTTTCTTGGTCGCATATTTCACGCAAGAGTTGCTGAAATCGATCGATGGTTATGCCGGGTGGACGATTCGCCATAGAACCTCCTTTATTTTCAAACAGCGTATTGTGCAGTTTAAGTGATGATGCGTCATATTTCAATACACCAGCACCGTGAATTATTGACGACACCACATAAATAGTTATAATGCAAGAATGCTTCGCGTCGTTACATTCAATATTTTCTACGCGCTTCGCTCCGAGCGGCTCTTAAAGACCGCTCTTTCGGCCTTTGGCGACCTGGAACCGGATATTGTTGCATTGCAGGAGGTCTGGCAGAGCAAGAAGCGGAGGTTTACTCAGGCACTTGCCTATGCGCTCGGATACGACCATCATTTTGTGCCGCGCGCGACCATTCTGGGGCGGAGTATCGGCATGGCAATTCTTACTAAACTTCCACTCGCTGTCACCGAACACATCGTGCTGCCACCGGCGCGATCGCGACTGCGCCCGCGCATTGCGCACTATGTGGAGGTTGCCACTTCACACGGCTGCGCCGGATTGACGCATACGCACCTCGAATCGCTTGCAACGAAGAAGACGCGCGCAAAGCAGCTTGAGCGGATCTTTGAGTCTTTGGAGGCGCGACCGATCGCGCAGCCGCAGATCCTGATGGGTGATTTCAATACTTATAGTAAACGCGAAATACATGGTGTAACCGAGACGCTCAATGGCAATGGGTTTTCCGTAGCGGAGGGATTGCCGTATTCGTGGAAACATCTGGGATTCGGCAGAAACCTTGATTGGATCGCGGCAAAAAATTGCCGCATTCACGCAAGCGGCGTACTTGAAGACGTAAGCGGTTCCGATCACAAACCCGTTTGGGCCGACATCGCCTTCTGAGGGCGTTTGTGGTTTTCAACACGGAGATATATAATCGTACGGTATGGCAAACACTCCAGCCGATAAAAAAGCAAGCGGTAAAGAAACGGTCTTCAGCGGCATCAAGCCGACCGCCCGCCCGCATCTGGGAAATTATCTCGGCATGATCAAACAAGCGGTAGCGCTGCAGGAATCATACCAATGCATTTACGGCGTGGTTGATCTGCATGCGATCACCAAGCCGCAAAAGCCGGAGGAACTTACGCAAAATACCCGCGATATCGTGCTTGACCTTCTTGCCTTA
The DNA here is from genome assembly GCA_030699565.1 of bacterium. Taxonomy (GTDB): domain Bacteria; phylum Patescibacteriota; class Minisyncoccia; order JAUYLV01; family JAUYLV01; genus JAUYLV01. The sequence continues at coordinate 24,285 of JAUYLV010000035.1, read as the reverse complement.
GGCATCGATCCGGAGCGTTCCATCCTGTTCGTGCAATCGCATGTGCCGGCACACAGCGAATTGGCGTGGATCTTCAACAGCATCACTCCTATCTCATGGCTCGATCGCCTTGGTCCTTATAAGGAGGAGACTGCCGTAAATTCCCAGCTTAACCAGGTGGGCATTCTCGACTACCCCGTATTGATGACGGCGGATATTTTACTCTATAAAGCCACATGCGTTCCCGTCGGCGAAGACCAGCTGCCGCATATCGATGTGGCAAACGAGATCGCCAAGCGCTTCAACCATCTTTTCGGCAAGACCTTTGATCCGATAAAGCCGCTTCTGACCGAGGCAAAGCGCATTATGTCGCTTGCGGAACCAAAGAAAAAAATGTCCAAATCCGGGGATGCGGGCATATCGCTGGGTGACTCCGCCGATGAGATCCGCAAAAAAATAAAACGCGCCGTAACCGACTCGGGGTCCGAGATCCGGTATTCCCCGGGCGCCAAGCCCGCCGTATCGAATTTGCTTACGATCTACGGCGAGCTTTCGGGTAAACCCGTCGCAGACATAGAAAAAATGTACGCCGGCAAGGGGTATGCTGATTTTAAGAACGATCTTGCCCAAGTCGTTGCGGATTATTTTGCAGATTTTCGGGCCAGGCGCGCAGAACTCCAGAACGATCGCGTATATGTAAGCGGCGTCCTTGCCGATGGGGCCGCGCGTGCGGCGGCGATCGCCGATAAAACCCTGAAGGAAGTGAAGGCTAAGATGGGATTTTTAATGTAGGGGTGGATTGAAAGTTCATAGGCACCTTTACATAAAGGAGTTTGCAATGGAAAATTCAAATGCCGACATCGGGAAGCTTGATGCCTGGCTGCTCGCCGAAGGCGCTGCGTTGGGGATTGTGACGGTGCAGTGAAAATGAAAAGGCATGGAAAGCAAAGGTTGTATGCCATATGGAAGCGCGGCAGATTCATACGATCCGTCAGGCCAGGCAGATTTGCCATCATTACCACGCAAATGATCTTCGGACGGCTCGATTGCACATCGGGAAAGCGCGCCAAAAAGGAAAACCGCATTTTTGTGCATACGTATCATGACGCGATCGAATACGGCGCCCGGCCCTGTAAAATCTGCAAACCTGTGCCTTGAATAAATAGAACCGCCCTAAAAAGGCGGATTTTTGTTCGTGCTCCACTGACCAGCGATCGTTGGTTAGTGGAGCAATGTAAAAATCCCCTCCTTAATAAGGAGGGGTTGGGCGGTGAGGATCTTACAGAATCATCTCTCCCAGTTCTTTCGGAAAGCCCGTCAGATTATGCGCGCCGTCTTTTTGAACGACGACCATATCTTCAATGCGCACGCCGCCGATGCCGAGGTAATAAAGTCCCGGTTCAATTGTCACCACGGATCCCTCGGGAAGCGGCATATGCGCCTTGCCGATTCCGGGCTTCTCGTGGATATCGAGGCCTACCCCGTGGCCGACGCTGTGAATGAACCCCTGCATGATCTTGTCCTTTTTTCCTGTTTTGTATCCGGATCCGATAAAATGCCTCTCTACCGCCTGTTGGATATCATTGCCGTCAACGCCCGCTTTTGTCATGTCTTCGGCGATTTTTTGCGCCTCCAGAACTGCCCGATACATGGCGGCGCATTCTTTTGTCGGTTCTCCCTTGAATACGGTGCGCGTCATATCCGCCCAGTAAAGCGTTTCAAGCGATCTGGGAAACACGTCAATGACAATGGGCAGGTGCGCTTGTAAGGGGCCGGATCCGATCTTGTGGGGATCGGCCGCCTGATCGCCGCAAGCCACGATGATCGATGCGCCAAAGCAGTTCTCCTGCAAAAGCCGCATACGCATACAGTTCTGCACGTATTCAGAGGTGATGATCTCGCCCTTTTCGTTCAAGAGAATTCCCCCGGAAGCGACGCGTGCTTTCCGGATCAATGCCATGGCCTCTCGCATGGCCCTTCCCGTCGCCTCTTGAGCCTTTTTGATCGCCGAAAGCTCCTGGGCGGTCTTTACCATGCGCTGGGGGTACCAGTCGCCTTTCGCTTCGGTGACGGCAAGGCCGCTTTTTTCAATGCGACGGATAATACCGAAGGGCATCGCATGATGGGCTTCTATGGTGGTGATGCCGAGGCGCTTTAAATACGCTGCGATGGCAACAGATGCGCTATCCGTTTCGGCCTTCTTCAGCAGTGGCTCCAATAGCTCGATGCGGCATCCGGATGCTTCTTTCTTTGCGCGGCCGTACTCGAGCGCGTTTACGAATAACACCGCATCGCCATCCGGCAATTCGCAAAAAAACACCGGATCGCCCACCCGAAAGCGCGTTTTCCAGTAAAGATCGGCAACGCTGAACGGCAGGCCTGGCATCGGATCGGTTCCGCCAAACAAGAGTCGTGCTGTTATTGCTGATTTCATCTTTTTCTCCCTCATAAGTTGTAAATGTTCAATACTTTACGAAATACGAATAAATACGAATGTACGAATCTATCATGTCATCCGATATTGCATTCGTGAACCAAAAAATCGATCCTTACCGCAGTCATTGCGAGCGACGTAAGGAGCGTGGGTGTAATGCTCTGGGAGAGCATTACACGGGCGGCTTCCATGTTTCCGATGAATGAAATCCGCCCAGGAAATCTCTTTCCTGAATTTCACGTTAAAATTTATGGAAAAGATTGCTTCATCGTCCCTCCTCGCAATGACCCACAATATTAATACGCTTTGTTATGATAGGAAATAAGTTTTTGGGTCCATGGTAAAATGATTTGCGTATTATTCAAGAATAATTCTTCGTACCTCTGCCAGCTTCTCCTCCAACAACTCCTTCGTCTCCGCCTCCAAATTCAGGCGCAGCAACGGCTCCGTATTTGATGCGCGAATATTCACCCACCACTTCGGATATTCAATTGTAAGGCCGTCAAGCGTGTCGAGCTTGGCATCGGCAAAGTGCGCTCCAAGGCGCTTCAGCGCGGCATCTTTATCGGCGATCTCAAAATTTATTTCCGGGGTTTTGGGATATTTCGTAAATTGCTTTATGGCTTCGGCAAGCGTCATATTTCGCTGCGTCAATATTTCGCATACGCGGCGCAAGGTAAGCATGGTTGACTCTACCGTACCCATTTCACGGTAAAAATAATGCGTGGAGATCTCGCCGCCAAGGATGGCATTCTCCTCTCTCATTTTCGCCTTGGCAAGCGTAGCGCCGATCTTCCAGCGCACCGGAACGCCGCCGCACTGTTTTATCATTTCCGGCACGATTCGAGAGCAGTTGACCGCATACACCACCGCAGCGCCTTCGTACTTTAAAAGATATTCTTTGGCCAAAAGCGCAAGCAAGATGTCGCCCGGGATCGGAGTTCCGTCCGCCAGTAAAAAACGAATGCGATCCGCATCGCCGTCAAAGGCAATGCCGAAATCTACCGGATGTTCTTTCATCAGTTTTTGCAAGTCAACCAATGTTTCTTCCTTCAAGGGGTTCGCCTCGTGATTAGGAAACGTTCCATCCGGCTCTACATACAAACTCCTTGCTTCGATGCCAAGCCGTCCCAACGCCCTGGGCAATAGAATGCCCGCCATACCGTTACCGGCATCTATGGCGATCTTAAATTTCCGAATCTTTGCGCCATTCGTTACCCGGTCGATATACGTATCGCTAAAATCCTTCTGGGTAAGGCTGCTCTCTGCGGCAACAACCCCAAACTCTCCTTTCTGAATGAAATCTCGCAAGATTCCCAGACCGCTATCAAGTCCGATCGCGACGGCACCTTCTTTAACGATTTTAAACCCATTATATTGTGCCGGATTATGCGATGCGGTTACCATCACGCCCGAGACGGCATTTACGTGGATAACGGAAAAGTAAAAAAGCGGCGTGGTAGCCATGCCGATATCGATCACATCCGCGCCGCCATCTCGCAGTCCGCGAACAAGTTCTTTGGCAATATCCGGTGATGTGGGCCTTGCATCGCGCCCTACGATGACGGTTCGGTTCTTATGCTTTCCGACAACGGTGGCCATTACTCCCCTGCCGATCGCATAGGCGAGTTCCGCGTCGATATCGCCCGGGCACAGCCCCCTGATGTCATATGCCTTAAAAATGGAAGAATTGACGTTCATACGGAAAAACTATAGCATAACAGCGATTCAAATGACAAACCTAGAAGTAAAAAATCCACACAGCATGCCGTGCGGAGTAGCGAAGGGGCGAAGCCATCACCATTATTATTGCCACGTTGATAATGGTTATGGATTGAATGCAAATTCGTTCTTAATAAAACATATCATATCATATGATCTATTCGCCCGAGAATCCGAATTTTGAGGAGAATTCGGAAAAAGAACCTGAGGAATCAACTGAAATAAAGCGAACCAAGGTCGCGGACCTGACGCCGGAACAGATCGCCGAATATGAGGCATACATGGAAGAAAATCCAGAACCCCCGGCTCCCGAGCAGAAGAGGGATTGCGGCCCGGAGATCCTAGAATTCGAAGGCGTGATCGCTGCGGCAGAATCGGAGCATTCTCTCGAATATCTTCACACAATTGCAGCTCCGGAAGAAGCCCTGCGGGATCCTCAAAGATTGGCGCTCAAGGAAAAGCTCGTACCCATTGTAGAACGGCTTGTTTCTTTGCAGAATGAAACGAACATTTCCGCCGATAAACTCGCGGAATTGAAGGATAAATACATAAAGCTTTCCAGAGCGGTCGGAATGATAAATAGCGGCAAAGTAGATCATACGAGATAATACCAATATCATGTTAAGTATCGGCATCGTTGGACTTCCCAATGTGGGCAAATCAACCCTGTTTAAAGCGCTCACCAAAAATCCGGTGGATATTTCGAATTACCCGTTCTGCACCATCGATCCGAATGTGGGCGTGGTCAAAGTACCCGATGAGCGGCTCCAAAAGCTTACCCGGCTATTCAATTCGGCAAAAACCATTCCCACCATCGTTGAATTCCATGACATCGCGGGGCTGGTCAAGGACGCTTCCAAGGGCGAAGGGCTCGGCAATGCGTTTTTATCGCATATTCGTCGGGTGGATGCCATCTGCGAGGTGGTTCGCTGTTTTGCGTCCGGCGAAATAGTACACGTGGAAGGCACGGTCAATCCCCGAAGGGATATTGAGATCATTCATTTGGAACTGATCTTGTCGGATCTGGAATTGGTGTCCAAGGCGCTTGAGAAGGCTTCGAGCGAGGCAAAAAGCGGCAGGGCGGATGCCGTGCGTCGCCGCGATGTTCTCGGAAAGATCGCGAGCGTTCTTGAAAAAGGGAAGATTATATCGTCCGCCGTCTGGGATGAAAATGAGACATTGATCATCAATGAACTCAATCTGTTGACGGTAAAACCCATAATTGTAGCCTTTAATCTTTCCGAAGACGATATTCGTTCCGATAAATTCGATGAAATAAAAAAGGAGCAGGAGGGAATTTTCCGGTCGGCGTTTCCCGATCTTGCGCACGTGGGGCTTGCGTTCATCGCCACCAAACTTGAGCAGGAGCTTTCCGAGCTCTCCGCCGAAGAAGCCGCAGAATGCCGCAAGGCCTACGACGTCTCCGCCGCCTATGAAGGCATCAATGGGCTGATAAAAAAGGGTTATGAGATTCTTGATCTTCTTACGTTCATTACCACGGGAGAGGACGAAACGCGCGCATGGACGGTGAGAAAGGGTTCCACCGCTCCCGAGGCCGGCGGCAAGATCCATTCAGATTTTGAAGAAAAGTTCATCCGCGCGGAGGTTATTCCGTGGAACGAACTTTTGGAGATGGGCTCGTACGGCAAGGCCCGCGAATCGGGAAAATTAAAAACCGTCGGCAGGGATTATGTTATGCACGACGGCGATGTTATTGAGATTAAGATCTGATTTTGAATTACAATGAATTACGAAGTCAACGGCTCATTTCATGACGAAATGAGCCGTTGATGTAAAACGGAGAATAAATCCCTCCCCCTGCGGGTACTCCCTTTTATAAAGGGAGAATAAGAGATTCTTCCTTTATGTTTTAACCAAGGTATCAGAATGACGCGTGGGCGGATGATTATCGAATTTCGTATGTAACCGTAACGGTAACCGTAATATCCTGCGTCCCCTGCTCGATCTGCGGGGCCGGAGCGACGCCTCCGGCACCATACGCTTCAGCCTTGGCATAAAAGATGGGCGGCATATCACCTCCCGATTCGGAGAATGCAATAACCCTGCCGAGTCGAACCCCCATCAGGCGAGCAAGCTCGTCGGCTTTGGCGCGCACCTTAGCCACGGCTTCCTTGCGAGCTTCTTGCTTGGATGCATCGGGATCATCCACAAAAAAGCGTATGTCGCCCACCTGGTTGGTTCCGCGGGACGTGACGCCTTCCAATAACGCTCCCAGCTTCTCGATGTCGCGCACTTTGACGCGCAGCGACTGGGTAAGGGTATAGCCGACAATGTCGGCCCGGCCATTCTCATAATTGTATTTCGGGTAAAGATTATATGCGGCTGTTTTGATGTCTTTGGCGTCTATGTTCTGATCTTTTACGAACTGAATGATTGCGTTCATTTTTTGCGTATTGTCGCGCTGGGCGTCTTGGGGCGCCTTAGCCTCGCTGATGACGGAAAATTCCACTTCGGCGGTATCGGGCACCACCGTGGCCTTTCCCGATTCGGACAAGGTTATGGCATGTTGCGCAACGCCTGCAGGCGGATATTGAATCATGCGCTGGATCTCAAGCGCCTTTCCAACCGCCCAAATAGCAAGCGCCACGCCAAATATGGCGGCAATGGTCCATTTCCAATCGCTTTGATGGCCATCGGGCATGGGCGTGGACTTTTTGTTTTCTTCTTGGAATTCCGTAAGCATATACGGGAAAAATTTTCAGTTTTCAGTTTTTAATTTTCAACGAATATTTTATGAACCGATGTTCAAACATGCATGCAGTTGGTTCATTGTATCATTGGAAATTCAATGAAAATTGGAAATTGTAAATTAAAAATTATGCGCCGAGCCAGCAATATTTAAGTTGATTTCAAAACGAGACTGTAGAAGAATGTATCTGTCATCGCGAGCCGATGCGGTACTCCGCATCGGCGTGGCGATCCGTTCAATATCAATATCATTTCAAAATGATTAGGGAAAAGATTGCCGTGTCATCCGCCTTGGCTGGCCGGATTCCTCGCAATGACTTCACGGTGCCTTCTTCTACAGTCTCAAAATATAAAAAAGATTGCGATACCGACTACTGCAAACATGGCTATCAACATGGCAATGCACCAAATGCATTTTGGCATAATAAGGATAACCCTTCGACTTTGTTTCGCTGCGCTCAGGGAATAATCATTTTAGCTTGAAATTGGCTCATCTCCTGAAGTCGTAAAATACGAAGCGGCTCGCCACCCTAAAAGCCCTTCCGTATATATGCTGATGTTTGCGGCATCAAAGTTGCGCTCGATAAGAACTTCGGCGGTTCGCGTAACGAAGGGATCGTTCTCGTCTTCGCCGTATAAAATGATAGGCTTTGACTGATCTAGGATCTCGATCCGATCGTAGATGTGCTCGTATGCCAAGCTGCGCGCACCGCGAATGCGTTCCTTGAAGTAGGATTCATACGAGCGGATATCGATCAACTGAATCCGCTCGCCCCTATCGAGCTTTTCCTTTAACGCTTCTTTGGTGATGGTTGCAAACATAGTACTCGCTAATATACAAATACATCTAATATACAAATCAGCAATCAATTATACAAATACGGAGCGTAAATTTGTATAATTGATTTTGAATTCCTATATTTGTGGAAATTTGTATATTCGCGATTGCTCTTATTCGCCGTCTAATTTATCCTCGATCTTTTTCAGCTCACGCAGCGAAACGCCTTTTTCAACAAGTTCCAGATCGCCCAATCTGCCTTTTATCACGAACCGGTGCATAACAAGCCAAAAAAGCTGAAATATCAAAAAAATAATGAGCAGATCGGTAAGTATCCAGCGATCCAGGGGCAGGCGCATCTGGCCATAGAGCACCGAAAATACCGAAAGCGTGTAGAGCGGCGTCGGTGCGGCCAATATTCCCATCTTACGCGCCGAAATCCTGTGTGTAAACGCAAAATAAATAATGGCCAGGCCATACGTCGAAAAGGCAAACAAGATCAAAAATCTGAATACCAGATCATCGGGGTTTTGGGTGAATAAAATCCGCAATGAGGCGATATTGATCCATGTGAGCGAAATGCCGTTGCCCAATGCGGCGTTACGGCTTGGTAATTCATGCCGGTATTCGCCGTCGTATATCTCGGTGAGTATCCAGAGCAGCATAATGGGTGCCAAAAACCACCAGATGTTCAGGTCCGTAAAAAATGCCAACAATATCGCGCGAAACGCTTCAAGAATATTTTCGAGTATCATATGTTACGTGAATACCTTATTCCAGCGTAGCTTTTAGCACTTCTTCGAGCGTTGTCTGTCCCGATAACGCCTTATAGAATCCCTCTTGAAGCATTGTTATCATTCCTTCTCCTATGGCCTGATCCCTAAACTCCGCCGCGGTCGCTCGCTTGCCTGCCAGAACGCGGAAAGCATCACTTGCTTCCAAAACCTCAAAAATCGCTGTTCGTCCCCGATAACCGGTATACATGCACGCATCACAGCCTTTTCCCCGAAAAAGCCTGGGCGGTGATGGTATGGGTGCCAGTTGTGGCACGCGCTCTTCGATAGCCATAATGATGCGGTCAAGATGGTAACGTTCAACCAAGTCTTTGTAAGTTGGCTCATCAAGCGCGTATGACTCCACGCAACCGGTGCAAATAAGGCGTACGAGGCGCTGTGCTACGATCAACGAAATAGAAGACGAAACTAAATAGGGTTCAATGCCAATCTCTAAAAGCCGAATAAGCGCACCAACGGCATCGCGCGTATGCAGTGAAGATAATAAAAGACGTCCGGTTAATGACGCTTCAATCGCGGCTTCGGCGGTTTCTCTGTCGCGAATCTCCCCGACCATGATGACATCGGCATCCTGGCGTAAAAGCCCGCGCAGCGCCATCTCAAACGACATGCCGGTTCCTATGCCCACTTGAATCTGATTGACACGGGGAATGGCATATTCGACCGGATCCTCAATTGTGCTCACATTTGCCGATGTTCCGCGCTCGTCAAGCAGTTTTTGTATGAGCGTATAGAGCGTGGTGCTTTTACCCGAACCAGTTGGGCCGCAAACCAAGATCATGCCATAGGGCCGTCGAACATGCTGTTCAATGGGCTTGACAGCTTGATCGCTGAATCCAAGATCCTTAAGCCCTCCGGCTTTTAAGTCGCGCGGCAGCACGCGCAATACGATTTTTTCTCCAAAAATTTGCGGTAATGTTGCAACGCGAAAATCCACGAGACGATCACCGAATCTGCCGGAAGATCTGCCGTCTTGCGGCATACGATGCTCGTCTATTTTAAGATTGGCAAGCACTTTAATGCGCGCCAGGATCCGGTCGTGCGCCGGCCGCGGTAATGTGACCGCGTCATGTAAAATGCCGTCGATACGAAATCGCGCAACCGCCTCGGTTTCGAACGGTTCGATGTGTACATCGGATGCGCCCTTTACCACCGAAAGCTCCATGAGCTTATCTACCAAATCAACGACTTGCTGTGGGTTTGAGGATTGCTCGATGAGTGCTGCAAGTTGCTGCGTCTCCGGTTCTGATAGCAATGTAGACATATGCATAAGTATACCAACAAGATAATATGCTGCAAAGCAAAAAAATCGTTAACTTCACCGGTGATAAAGTTTAATCAATGCTTTTTTGAGTTGGGTCTGGATTACCGCCTCCGCGGGAATGACGAAAGCAATGAAAACATGGAAGAATGAGCGGGTGGATTCTTTGGCTATGAAAAAACCTCCGAAAATATCGGAGGCTCTATGCGTTAAGCTATTTTACCGTGGCCGCATCCAAATGCGTCCAGTGCGCCAGGATTCCGTCGCGAACGAGCTCGTCCACGCCCCGGCCGTATAACGCATCGACAGAAAATATTTTTCTCCGCCAGCCATCGGGCAGAAGGCCGCCTTCCCATTCCATGCGAAGCTGCTGGGTGAAATGCTCGCAGATCGGCGCCTCGGATTGGCGGGTATTAACCACCAAAAGATGCGCATGTTCCTTGACGCCCGATTTCATAATGCTCACTTCGTCCCCTTTCGGCGACGGCATCAATACGAGCGTCTGGCAGAGATCCGCAATACCACTATCGGTTTGACCCGCGCCGGTCGTCTCGACAATGACGGCATCGGCCACGTGCGCCATCAGCTCCAACATGCTTCGTGCGGCAGGAGCCAATCCCGCGCTTGCGTTTTTTGTCGCGATACTGCGAATAAAGACTCCGCGGTCGATGGCATGACTTTGCATGCGGGTCCGGTCACCAAGGAACGCTCCCCCATTGATGCTCGAAGAGGGATCAATGGCAAGCACTGCCACGGTTTTCCCGCTTTTGCGCAGTGTGGTGATGAGGCTCGAGATCAGCGTGCTTTTGCCGACCGATTCAGGACCGGTAACACCGATGATCTTGCCCGTTTTCGGCCGATCCATAAGCGGACAGCTCCGAAGCGTTTCTGCGGCATTGTCCGGATTCCGGTCCAGCGCCGTAAGCGTTTTGGCAAGCGTTCGGCAGACATCGAGAGCGATCACCGGGTCATTCGATGGTATATTATGCGATTCCACGGCGTTTTACCTCCCCAAAAAGATATTCGGCGATATGCTCCATCGGCGTATCCGGCTCGAACAGGCGTCCAACCTTAAGTTCTTGTTCGATATACCGTTTGTCGTCGGGCGTGACAATGCCCCCGCCGATGACCAAGACGTCGTCCTTGCCGTAACGCTCGAGCGCCTTTCGCAAATTACCGAAAAGCATGACGGGAGAGCCGATCAGCGTACTTAGGCCCACGATATCGACGTCTTCTTCCAATGCGGCCTTTGCGATCGCTTCGGTATGCTGATGCAGGCCAAGGTAGATGACCTCGGCACCCATATCGCGGAAAAGATTGGCCAGGATCCATATGCCGCGCGTATGGCCGTCGAGACCCCCCTTGGCAAGCAATATCCTTACCGGGCGGGTAAATCGCTTAGAGCCGATGATCGCTTCTTTGGCCTTGGGTGAGAGCGTCGAGATGCCGATCTCTTTTTCCTCATACGTTCCCCAAACGTTTTGCAAGGCTTCCGATATCTCGCCTAAGGTTGCATACGCATGCGCGGCCTCGATGAGGGCGGGCATGACATTCTGATTGCGCTCCGCCGCATGCTTAAGGGCAAGAATCGCCCGATCCACATGCTCGCCTGCTCGCGACGCCTTGATGGCGCGAAGGTGCGTGATTTGCTTTTCTTCAAATCCACGGCGCTCATCCAGTTCCTTGATCATGCCCTCTATTTCGCTATCGTTGCTCCCGCCGGCGTCGGCATGCGCATTGACGCCGATAATCTTGCGCAATCCTTGTTCTACGCGCTCCTGATCTTGAGCGGCATGCTGGTGAATGCGTTTTTGCGGATACCAGGCGGCGACCGCTTTTTCCATGCCGCCGAGTTTTTCGATATTGCCGATTTCCTTCAATGCTTCGGCCTCGATTCGATTCGTCCGGTCTTCCATATTCCAGGCGCCGCCCAAGGGGTCGACGACATCGCAAATCCCGGTCTCTTCCTGCAGAATCTGCTGCGTGCGGATGGCGAGTCCGACGGCTTGCTCCGTTGGCGTACAAAACACTTCATCCCATGAATTGGTATGAATGCTTTGCGCGCCGCCCAGCATGGCCGCCAAAGCCTGATTGGCAACCCGCATAATGTTGTTCATCGGTTCTTTTCGCGTCAGCGTGCATCCGGCGGTCTGCGCGTGAATGCGGCACAAAAGCGATTTGGGGTCCTTCGGATGATAGCGGTCTCGGATGAGCCGAGCCCAGATGCGCCGCGCGGCGCGGAATTTGGCGATCTCCTCAAAAAAGTCATTATGCACATCGAAGAAGAACGAAAGCCGCGGCGCGAACGCATCGATGGCAAGTCCCCGTTCGATCGCGCGATCCACATACGTCAGGCCATTGGCGATGGTATAGGCCAGCTCTTGCGAGGCCGAAGACCCCGCTTCACGAATGTGATATCCACTGATAGAGACGGGATGCCACTTGGGCATGTGCTGGGCGCAGAACTCGATCGTGTCGGTGACGAGCTTCACGCCCTTGTCTACCGGAAAGAGCCACTCCTTCTGGGCAATGTACTCTTTCAAGATGTCGTTCTGGGTTGTGCCTCCGAGCATGGCGCGGGGAATGCCGCGACGCTCGGCCACCGCCACATACATGGCAAGCAACGTAGCCGCGGGTGCGTTTATCGTCATGGAAACTGTCACATCGCCAAGCGAAATGCCGTCGAAGAGCGTGATCATGTCGTCCAGCGTGTCGATTGCCACGCCATCCCACCCGACCTGTCCCTCGCACTTGGGGTGATCCGAATCCAGTCCCATCAGCGTGCATAAGTCAAAAGCCGTCGATAGCCCCGTGCCGCCCAAGGCCCGAATTTTTTTGAATCGGGCATTGGTATCTTTGGAAAGGCCATGACCGGCAAACTGGCGAACGGTCGGCTTTTTGCCGCGGTACATGGTGGGGTAGATGCCGCGCGTGAATGGAAATTGTCCCGGATCGCCGATATTTTCGGCATAGTCAATCGCAGTCTCGTCGGGCCTGAAAAAGCCGTCATTGAATGGCATTTTGCAAGTCCTTTCTCTTTTCAAAGTTCAAAATATATGGCTGAACGCAGCCTACCATAAACGCTTGTGGCCACACAAACGCCGCGCACATTGTCATTCCGGACATTCCTTATTATTGACAATGAATGACCCAGAATCCATTTTTCATGGATCCCGGATGATTTATGCTGAAAATCCATAACGAATCTCCGGGATGACAAAAAACGAGCGCGCGGGCTCGTTAGGATTTCCGGATTACGACCGGATCTACTTCGATTTCGATGAGCGTATCTTCATTGGGCGCCTCAAGTGGGACCTCCACCGCCCAAAAAAGCGTTCTGGCGGGCAGGTTTCCATTTTCTTTCGATATGCCGTATTTTGCGAGGAATTCGGCATATGCTTTGCCGAATGCTTCTCGCGCATTGGTAAGCGAGATGCCTAGCGGTTCCGTATCTTTAAGTATGACCCTGTATTTACTGACATCCGTAATACTCCCGCCCGCATCTTTTAAGATTGCTGCAATGTTTTTCAATGCCTGCGTTGTTTGCGGTCCAATCCCGCCATAGATAACCGGCTCTCCAGGGATTCCAGGAACGTTGCCCGTCTGGCCGGCAAGATGTGCCAGCCAAAAGGCACCACAGTCTTTAAGTACGCACTGGCTATAATAGCCTGGCTCTGGTGCCAAATCCGAAAAAAGAAACTGCGTGTGTGCGGATTTGGCGGTAAAGATTGGTCCGCCTCCCCCGCTTCCATATGCATCGCCCATGCCATGCTCCTTTCACTAATAACGTACCAAAGAACGATGTCAATGCTATGGCTAAGATGCTAATTTGTCAATCGCAATTTGAATCCTTTTCAGCGTCTCTAACTTTCCAAAAACCGCCGCAATTGCTGCGGGTGGGGGGGATGCTTTGCGGCCGGTTAAAGCAACACGCAGGGGCCAAAAAACAGATCCTTTATCCTTAAGATGCTCCGCATACGTCTTCAGTGCTGCGTCTATCCTTTCGGTGGTGAAATTCCCATCGGAAATTGCTCCAAGAAGTTTTTGGGTTTCCGAAAGGCTTTTTGCAATCTCCTCGTCGGTCATATTTTTCCAGCGCAAAAGTTCCCGGTCGTATTCCGGGGTCTTGAAGAAAAATTCAGACAACTCAACGAATTCGGAAATTTTTTTCATTCGTTCGATTACAAGAGCAAGAATACTTGACTGGTCATTAAAATTATACTTATTGAAGGCATCGGCAAAACCCGCCCTTTCGATATAGGGCTTAATGAGTTCCAGAAGTGGTCCTCGTTTGCTGCCGCCCTGCTGACGAATATACATGCCGTTCATCCAATCCAGTTTTTGCTGATCGAAGATCGCGCCGGATTTTTGTATGCTCTCGATCGAAAAGCGCTCGATGATCTGATCGTTCGAGAGAATTTCCTCATCGGTGCCAGGGTTCCATCCGAGAAAAGCCAAAAAGTTTAACAATGCCTCGGGCAAATATCCCTGCTCGCGATATTCCCCCAGCGCGACCGATCCGTGCCGCTTGGACATTTTCGATCGGTCCGGTCCAAGAATGAGCGGCAGGTGCGCATAGGCCACATGCGGAAAACCCAAAGCGTCAATGAGTGCGTACTGCTTTGGCGTATTGGTAATATGATCTTCGCCGCGGATGACGTGGGTTATTTGCATGTCATAATCATCGATGACGACGGCGAAGTTATAGAGCGGCTCATCCAAGCTCTTTGCGATAACGAAATCATCGAAGTTTTCCGATCCAAAAACGATCGGGCCCCGTATCAGATCGTCTATGCGGGTTGCGGTGTTCTGAGGCATCTTAAACCGGATGACTCCGCGTTCACCCGCGTCTCTTCGCTTTTCGGCATCTTCCGGTTTTATTTGCCTGCACGTTCCGGCATAACGCGGGGCCTTGCCTTCGGCTTGCATTGTTTGTCGCTCGATTTCCAAAGCCTCCGGAGTGCAAAAACACCAATAAGCTGCTTGTTCCTCCAAAAGCTTCTCCAAGTATTGCCGATACGATGCCGTTCGCTCGCTCTGCCGATACGGCGCATACGGCCCGCCAACATCGGGACCCTCATCCCATGCGATGCCGAGCCACTTCAGATTTTCAAGAATATCTTTTTCGAATTCGGGGTTCGAGCGCGCCACATCCGTATCTTCAATGCGCAGAACAAATGCGCCGCCGGTTTTTTTGGCGTACAGATAATTGAATAATGCCGTTCGCGCCGTGCCAATATGGAGCCGTCCCGTTGGGGATGGGGCCATGCGGACGCGAATGGAATTTTGTTGACTATATTTGGTGGTCATGGTACGAATGCGATTTGGGAACCTTGAAAATAAGGTGGTGGCGCAATGGAAATAAAAACCAAGATTCTAATCATTTGCGCGGTACTGCTTGGCCTTATCGGCTATGGCATTACGGCTATTCATTTCGGGCTGGAACAGCGTACGGTCGATTTATTCGAAGCTGAGGAAATCCATGAAGGCCGGCCATACGAACTTCTACAAGAGGTTTCGGCGCAATTCAGCCGAAAGACGCCGCATCTTTATATCACCAAGAATTACTTTTTCAATGCCGCGCACATACCGAGTTCCACATCGCCTCTCCGCTTGCGACGGGGTAAGATCGTGATCTCCCGGGAGGTCATTGATTATTTTGATGAGCAGGCATTACGCGGGGTTTATGCGCATGAGATCAGCCATTTGATAGAAGATCCTGTTTTAAACCCGTTTTTTCCCACTCGCAAAACATTGCCATTCGAGATCGAGACGGATCGCCGCGCTGCAGCATACGTCGGATTCGAAACGATGCAAGCAACGCTTCGGGCATATGAAGAGCTTACGCATCTATCCTGGTGGCATAAGCATAGCGAACACTTTCCCAGTGATCCAAGCGGCACCTGGATGGGAGATGCGGCGTTTAGGGAATTTCGGGATGAGATTCGTCAAAGACTTGATGCGCTTATTACGGCGTACGCCAAGCAGCTTTAAAGGCTGCTTTTTTTAGATATGCAGTTTCTGTGATCCCCTCAAGAAGCCTATTGCCTGAGGGCGAATTCAAAGAGCTCATCGGCGATATTCTTTGCGGCATCCGGCTTGGCAAATTGGATGGCAGCCTCGCGCATCGTAAGGCGTCTTTCCTCGCTTTCCATAAGATTTGCAATGGCTTCAAGAAAAAGATTCGGCGTCAGATTCTGTTCATCGAGCACGACAGCGGCTCCATGTTTTGCATATGCGCTGGCATTTTCGAATTGATGATTCGCAGCAGCGGATGATAGCGGTATGACGATCGATGGCTTGCCGGCCTGCGCGATCTCAAAAATGGTTGAGGCGCTGCCACGGGCAATAATGAGATCGCTTGCCGCATAGGCCGCGCTTTGTTCAGATTCATTCAAAAATCCGTACAGATGGTAATCGTGCAGCAATTCCGCGCGATATTCTTTCCGTACCAGATCGGAAAGCTCGTCCACATGGGCGCGTCCGCATTGATGAATGATCTCGTAGCGCTCCAAAAGATGCGGAAGCGTATTAACGACGATTTCATTGATCTTTTGGGCGCCAAGGGAGCTTCCGGTAATATAAAGGATTGGCTTTTTGCCGTCCAGTCGCAACAAAGACTTTGCGCTATTTGCGTCTGACTGCGCCAACTGCGGCCGTACGGGATTGCCGACAAGCGTTGTCCGAGATTTCGGAAAAAAATCGATCGCGTGTTCGAACGACACAAAAATGCGCTTTGCGAATTTTGCGGCAAAGCGATTGGCAATACCCGGTATCGCGTCGGATTCGTGGATCATCACCGGAATACGGTAGAGCCTGCTCACCCAGATCGCGGGCAGGCTGCCGTAGCCGCCTTTCGAGAAAATCGCGCTCGGCATGATCCAAAAGAGCTTCCAGGCGGCCTCAAAAATGCCGAAAGGCAGTTTCCATAATTGGGTTATGTTTTCCGCCGACGGATACCGCCGCCACTTGGCGGAATGAACGGTATGTACATGGATACCTTCAAGCTCCAGCGTATCCCTCCATTGGTCGGGCGGACCCATGTAATGAAGGTGAAGCTTTGTCCCTTCGTCATCCGCTCGCTTTTTAAGTTCTCTGGCAATGGCGATCAGCGGAAACACATGTCCCCCGCTCCCGCCGCCGGTCAATAAGATATGCATACAAATTTTCAATTTTCAGTTTTCAATTTTCAAATGGCGGAACATCATTATTTGAAAATTCGATCATTGAAAATTTATTGTTTTGCGTATTTTGATATATTGATGAGGATTCCGCAGCCCGCTAGCACCAATGCGAGCGAGGAGCCGCCGTGGCTCACAAAAGGCAGGGTAACACCCGTTAACGGAATAAGCCCAATCACTGCTGATATATTAACAAATGCCTGAATAACAATCCATGAGGCGATGCCGATAGCGAGGTATTTGGCGAAAAGATCCGGGGCGCGGGCGGCTATCCAATAGGATCGAAGTCCGAACGCAACAAAGAGCGCCACCAAGGCCACCGCACCCACGAATCCAAGCTCTTCGGCGATAATGGCAAAAATGGAGTCGCTGACCGATTCGGGGAGAAAATTGTATTTTTGACCGGATTCACCAAGACCGAGTCCTAATAAACCGCCTGATCCGACGGCCAGTAATGCCTGCCGCGATTGGTATCCTATGCCCTGCGGATCGAAATCGCGATCAAGAAATACCAGGAATCTGTTTGCGCGATACGGCGCGGTTAGTATGAATGCGAAAAAAGCAATGGCAAGGATCCCGATGAGCATGCCGACGTGCTTCCAGCGCGCGCCCGCAATAAAGAACATGACACCCGCGGTTGCCGCAATGATGCCGAGCGTGCCGATGTCTGGTTGCAGCGCAATAAGTCCAAGAATGGCCGTCGAAACCGCCAGGAAAGGAGCGACGGTTTGCCAAAAGTGCGAGATCGCATCCTTATATTTGCTGAAGAATGCCGCCAGATAAATGATCATGGCAAGCTTGGCCAGTTCAGATGGCTGGAAGACGAACGATTGAAAACGAATCCATCTGCGGGCACCGCCCGCGCTGAAACCGAATTGCGGTGTGAAGACAACAGCGAGCAGTGCCAGTGAGACCAATAAAGCCGGAAAAGCCACTTTTCGCCAGAACGCATACGGAATGCGCTGCGTCAGCATGAAGCCTGCGCTGCCCACCAGAACGCCGCCCGTCAATTGTTCAATGATGAGTTTACTGGCGGAGCCATACCGGCTATACGATACGGCGACCGAGGCGCTTGCCAGCATTAGCAAGCCTCCCAATAGCAGAATAATGATCAATCCAAGAAGAATGTAGTCGGGACGACGGGCAGCCATGCTGATGCATGGCAATTTCCAATTTCCAATTTCCAATTTCCAAATAATTTCCAATTACCAATGAATTCTATATCGCAAATCGCCAGGTTTGGAATTTATTTAGGTCAATTAGGTCAATTAGGTCAATTAGAAATTACCTGATTTTATTAACTGCTTTTACGAACTGTTCGCCTCTATCGAACTCGTTTTTGAAGAGGTTAAAACTCGCCGCACCCGGCGATAACAATATTGTATCTCCTTTCTGCGCGGCCTTCCACGCAGAATATACAGCTTGACGCATGGAGGATGCCTCAATAATGGGAGAGGGGCAATGCGCCTTACGAAGCGCATTTATTAATTTTTCGGTGGCGGATCCCGGTAACATCACTAGCGCCTTTGGCGGGTAGGCGGCAATAAAACGCGCCATGGGGTTAAAATCGAATTTTTTATCGACACCACCGACAATGAGTATGGTATTTTGCGGTCTTGGCATGCTCCGCAAAGCGGCGATGACGGCATCCGGCATGGTTGCGGTCGTGTCGTTGATGCAGGTAATGCCACGGTCCGTTCGGACGGTTTGCAGACGACCCTCAAGACCCTCAAAGGTCGCAAGCGCCTTGCGGATCCGGAAAGCCGGAATACGGTATAATCGGGCGACCGCAAGCGCGGCAACGAGGTTTTCGCGATTATGCGCTCCGGGAAGTTTCAACTCATCTTTATGATCCAAAGGCTCTCTTTTCGCGAACCATACGCGCCTGGCTTTGCCGCACGGTTCCTTAAATTCTTCCCATTGCGCCAAACTTTTATTCAGTACCGCAATGTCATCAGGTTTTTGAAAGCGAAGAATATGTTTTTTTGCCTCTATATATCCGTGAAAGTTTCTATAGGTATTGAGATGTTCGTGCAATATATTGGTAATGACCGCTATATGCGGACTTATGTTCTTTTTTGCAAGCCCCTCCAATTGCCAATTGGATAATTCCAGAACAATAGGAGTCTTAGAAGTTATACGGGGCAAAACATCAAAAACAGACGTTCGAATATTCCCGGCCAATAACGTATCCGGATATTTCTGCTTCAATAGGTGCGCAATCAGCGCCGCCGTGGTCGATTTTCCCTTTGAACCAGTCACACCGACAATCTGTCCCCGATTTGCCAGGTCGAAAAATATGCCGATATCCGTCTCGAGCGGCACTCCCTTTTTCAATGCCGCGGCAAGGTACGGAGAATCTTCAAGCCGCATGAATTTCGCGCGTATACCGGGATTGTAGACGACCATATCGGCATTCGTGAAATCCTTCACAACATGCCGCCCCAAGACATAACGGATCGGCATGCCTTTGAGTTTATTTATGGAGGGCGCCAACTCCGCGCGGGTCTTCAGATCCGTAACCGTGACATTTGCGCCCGCCTTGGCCAGAAATCTTGCCGTTCCCTCTCCCCCGCCGTGAAGCCCCAGTCCCATGACGGTTATGCGCTTATTGCAAAATAAGGAAAAATCCCGCTTTACATGCAATGAATGAATTGACATATGCAACTATTTTGTTACGCTTTCGATGTTATTTAAAAAATGTGAGGTTACCATATGCACACAACGCAGTGCAATTTTTGCGGCAACAACCGAGGCGATCTTTATGACGGCTTCTTCGGATGCTATTGTGACCAGTGTCTTGCGATCGCAAACCGTCTTTGGGATCGCTGGATCTTTTCGTTCATCATTGGGGCAATTTTGCTTCTCTCCATAGTATAAGCGCTATCACGTGAAAAAGAAATAACGGCCTCGGCCGTTTTTTAGTTCGCAAGATGCTTTTTAAAACACGCATCATGCGCGATATTTTGGGAGAATTTTAAAAGCACGTACGAAGGCAAACAGCAGCTCGGCGCATTTTTGCTTATCCGCAAACAGCACTTCGTATCCTTATAAATTTTCAGCATAGCAAACGTAAACCTTCAGACGATCAAAAAATGTACCTCGTCCCCAAAAGGGATAAAATCAATCCCAATCCTGCCGCAACGCCGCCGACGATCCAAAATCGCATGGTAACCTGTGTTTCCGGCCAACCTCTGGCCTCGAAATGGTGATGGAGCGGCGTGGAAAGGAACAGTTTTTTTCCTCGAATGCGCTTTGATGCGATCTGCAGCAGCACCGAAAGGGATTCGAGCATGGGTATGAACGCGATGAAAGGCAATAAGAGTCCCGAATTGGTCAGCATCGCGATAACGCCAAGCGTTACCCCCAGTCCCATGGATCCCGTGTCCCCCATAAAGAACTTGGCGGGGTAAATGTTGAACCATAAGAACGCCAAGAGCGCCCCCATGATGACGCCGCAGAATGCCGCAAGCTGGAAGCGATCTTGCGCATAGGCGATGGCGCCTAAGGCGGCAAAGGCGATAAGCAAAACGCCGCCCGCCAACCCATCCAGCCCGTCCGTTTCGTTCACCGAAAATGCCGTCGCGAAAATAATAAGAATAAACAATGGCACGTACCAGATGCCGATATTGAATGTTCCCATAAAGGGAACTGCCAGCGTATCCCATTCAAGTTTGTCCCAGAACCACCACGCGCCGCCCATGGCCACGAACAGATACAATAAAATCCTGTGCCGGAGGCGGAATCCTCCGCCCTTGGGTCCGATATGAAAGATACCCAATAGATCGTCGCCAAGGCCGATGATCGCGCTGATGATCATTGCGCCCAGCGGCAGTAATGTTTGCCCTCGGGAAAGAAAATTCAATTCGGCGAACTTGGAGCCGGGATTGTAGGCGGCGATGAAAGTGAATATGCCCAGCACGATCAATACGCTCATCCACACCAGAACGCCGCCCATCGTCGGAGTGCCGGCCTTTTTGCCGTGCAGCATCGCAAAGATCGGCGCGCCCTCCGTCCGGATCTGCTTTCCGAGCTTATGCCGCTGAAGAAACCTGACCCAAAACGGCGTCAAAACGATCGCAACAGCGAATGAGATGGTGGAAAGAATGAGAATTTTTATTACGGGATTCACAATTTAACCTTTACAACGAACAACCTTTACAACCTTTACGACTTATTTAGAAATAAGTCGTAAAGGTTGTGAGTTGTATAGGTCGTTGGTTACCAGCGATAGGCCGCATCCACCCAGGTAATGAGCGTCTCTGCCGCTTCGAAGCGCGTCTGCTCGTTCGTAGATCCTAGAATAACGACGATAAAATCGTCATCGGCATGGGCGTTTTTTGCGACAATGGCCAATGTGCCACCCGCGGTCGTGGTATAACCGGTTTTTCCGGCAATAACTCCATCAAATCGGTTCAAAAGCTTGTTTGAGGTCACAAGGCGATGCGTGAACTTTCCGTCCAATGCGTGGATGTCCGCGTTTGCCGTGTGAAGAATTTCGGACAACGTCGTGTTGCCTATCGCGGCCAATGCGATCCGGGCAACATCCTCGGCCGAGGCGTAGTTGTTTCGATCCTCAAGCCCGGATACCGATGCAAAATGTGTATTGGCCAAATGCAGCGCATATGCTTTGGCATTCATAAGTTCCGTCATGGTTTTACCCTTTGTCGCGGCCAAGTGATCCGCAAGGGCGATAGCGGCATCATTCGAGGATGCAATAAGCATGGCACGCAATAGATCGTGCACCGTAAGCCGTTCACCGACGACCAGATTTCCATAATCGCCTCCGCTACTTACCGCATGTCGCGTTATCGCAACTTCGTCATAGAGCAAGAACTCATCCATGGCAATCAATGCGGTGGCCAGCTTAGTAAGGCTGGCAATGGGAAGGCGCTGGCGCATGTTGCGCTCGTAGAGCACTCTGCCGGATTTTGCCCCGACGACAATGGCCGCCTTTGCATCGATTTCGGGCGAAGGAACATCCCATTTACGATAGGGCGGCAGCACCTCGGGTGGCATGCTTGCGGCGGGCGCAATGAGCTGGGCGGTTTGCGCCCGAATATCGGATAACGGCAGTTTTGCAAGCGTCTCGATCGGCCTTTGCAATGTCGAAAGCGTATCGGTCAACGTGGACGAAGTATTGCTGTCGGGTAGAAAAGCGGTTCCAAGGATGCCAAGTAATAGAGAAGCCAGAATAAAAATAATCTGCATGAAGTTGCGCTTTACTGATTATGAGCCTTGAGACGCATCGGGTACGGCATTCGATTCTTGAACCGCGGGCTGCGAAGGTTTCAGTGACGTTTGCGACAATTCGCCGTATGCAGGTAACTCCTCAACATCTTTCACGCCAAGTTTTTTGAGAAAATCGAATGAAATTCTGTACAAATATGTTCGGGCATCATCGGGATTGGGAAGGCGTTCGACAAGTCCTCGCACCAGAAGCGCCCGCAGCGTATATTGGGAATTGACTCCCCGAATATCGTCGATGCCTGCGCGTGAGATCGGGCCTTTGTAGGCAATGATGGCGAGCGTCTCCGCCGTCGCGTCCGTAAGATCCTCTTCCATACCGCTCTTGAGAAATTCGGAAACAACGGGAGTAGCATCCGGATGCGTCACCAACTCCGCTTCGTCGTCCTTTACCAGTACGCGCAATCCTTTGCGTTCTTCGTGCGCAGCCGAAAGCTCCTCCAGTGCGGCACGCACATCTACTTCCTTGCTATTGGCGATTTTAGCCAGTTTTTTTATTTTTACCGGCTCTCCAGCAATGAAGAGAAGCGCCTCAAGTACCGCTGAAAGTTTCATGGGTGACGAAGTAACAGAGTGGCAGAGTGAATGGAAGTATTTTAAAAATATCACGCCAATCACTTTGTCACTTTGTTACTCTTTTACTCTGTCACATTCTTCTGATGGTTATCTGCCCAAAAATACCGCTTTGCTCGACATTGATCAGCCGTTGCTTGATGAGCTCCAGCATCGCAAGAAACGTCACAATGATATCTGTCTTCGATTTTGCGTCAATCGTGAGCTGATCGAATTGTTGCTCGATGGCTTGTTCGATCATATGCATGACCTCGCGAATGCGATCTTCGAGGGATATCACTTTTTCCAGCGTCGCTTCTACGTAGCGCTGCTTTTCGTAAAACGCGTGGAATTCATCGGCAATGCGCTTAAAGTGCGTATGCAGCGTTTGGGTTTCAAGATTTTTTGGAGGATAAAACGTAACCGCAAACGTGGTAATCCCCTCGCGCCCGAATGATCGGCATGACTTTTTATGGAGTTTGCGCAATGTTTTTCCGCCTTCCCGGAATTGTTGCAGAAGTTTCAGGCGTAATTCAAGATCGACGATCTCCTCTTCCTCCTCTTCCGAAAGCGTCAAAAACGGCAGCAAGGCCTTCGTTTTAATGATCAGAAGCCGTGCTGCCACCGCAAGGAACTCGGCGATCATGCCAGGAGGAATGTCGGACGACTCCACATATTGTATGAACTGGCCCGTCACCTCGGCAAGTGAAATATTGGTGATCTCGAGCTTTTTTTCCTCAATTAAATTAAGAAGGACATCCATAGGTCCTTCGAAAGATTGTAGCTTGACCTGATATGCGCTAGACTTGACAATGTCTTCCATATATTATATACTATATGAAGAAGTATGAATGTCGCTCTTTGGAGGTTAAAATGGTAATGCATCCGGCTAGTCTGTTCTGGGGTTTTGCAGTGCCGTGTATCGGGTGTTTGGAGGTATCCTCTCTCGGGATTTTAGAACCCGGCAGGCTACTTTCACTTCCGGTTCTACTTGTTGTAATGGGAACCATGGCACTTTATGCTGGCCTTCGAAAGTTAGGCCTCGGCCATTACAACTAAGTTGCCCCCACAGTCATTATCAGGCCTCCCGCTCATGGGAGGCTTTCACTTTGCTTTTGCAAAGGCCCCTTTTACAAAACTCTTCCCAAGAATTTTTTTAAAATTCGCCTGGTTCACCGATATTGATACCTCGTAGCTGCCGATATTCAAATAAAGCTTCGCGGGCTTAAAAAGCGCGCCATCCACGAATGCGTACATGCCGAGAGCCTCCGGTAGCGCCGCCGTGGCGCCCACGTCTCCCGACATGTTTTTTTTCATCCATTGTTCCGTGGCAAAATCGACTTTGCTCTCGGGTTTTTTTGATTGCGCGCGCAGCCAAATATTGATCGCCGTCTTTACTTTCTTTTTATCTATGTGCTTTGAAGCCGGCACGAATACCAAGGCATGTTCTTTGGATCCGGCCTGGAATACCGCGGTCTTTACGACTGTTTTCGGATCGACATGCAGTGTAGCGGCTTTGTCGTATGCGGTAAAAACCCGCCGATGCTCAACGAGTTCGTATTTCGCTTTTTTCGCCTCAAGAAATTTAAGAAAGGATTTTGAAATAGGCATATGCGTAACTGCAAATA
>JAUYLV010000033.1 GCA_030699565.1 bacterium | reverse complement strand
GCTTCGGGGATCTTTGTGATATTCTTGAGCAGGGTTTTGCGATATTGGATCTTCTGCTCCTTGTATGCCAGTTGCAGGCCGAAGATCGTGCGCACGTCGCAGGATCCTTCCAAGTACGAAAACCCGCGATCGTGCGAAAGTACCACGACCTTGTGTCCGCGTCCGATAAGATGCCGTATCACCTCGATTGCGCGCGCCGCGTGCCCCGAACCCTCCCCGGCAACGCCATACAATATATTCGCCATGAAACTCCTTGTAAGGTTGATTCGATTTCAATGTACCAAAAACACCATACCGTGTATACCACGGCATGGCGGAAGATGCAATAAAAACGCCTCCAAACGTCATCACATAACATCCTTACATACTTGAGAATGTAAGGATGTATTAATTTTTCTTAAAAAGGTGCATGAGAATCATTGCGTGCGGCAAAGATATCCTGCCACAATACCATCTCACCCCTTCGATACGATTCGGGATTTTCCTGAAATCGCCGGTATGCCAAAAGCGCGCGCTGCGGATGCTCGCGCAATATGCTTACAAGCTGGTATACGACCGTATCGGGAGCTTTCAGAAGCATGCGCATAAATTCATCGGTCGGTTCAAGTTCGAGTCCCGCATCGCGCGTGACATATGCCAATTCCTGCCGATAGCTTTTCATCATAATCAATACTTAATACTCGAAAAGCTATCGAAAACCGATGAGGATCGGATGAAGAATCCTGCGATCTGAACAAAAATCCCGGCTTTGCAGTCGGGATCATTCTTTGTATTGCCGGACGACTCAATAATACCTAGGCGCGGATGGCCTGCGCGATAAACGCGTCATAGTGTCGGGCCAAGTCGCCCGGAAGCAGGCAGGCGGCGGGGGTTTTGTCGTCCCGAAGCCGTACGAATCGCGGATTGGTCAGCGCGCACTGCGTGTGATGCTTGGAAACGCGCCGCGGCGCGTTGCGCCGTTCATATTCCACCTGCACCGCGCACGGAAACCGCTTGTCGCTGGCAAAGTATTCGCGCTCGGCGTCGGAGAAGCCGATGCCGACCTCGCCGCACGGAACAAGCGCTCCCGTCTCGGGATGCGCCTGCGCCAAGACAAGCTTTCCCATGCGGTGCGCATGGCGCTTGCCAGCAGTACCCGCAACCCATCCGATGGCCACAAAGTCGTCTTCGTATATCGGCTTGCGCTTCCAGCATCCGTCGGGACGCGGAGGCCGGTCATCGTTTCCATCGAGGCGATAGGCGGTGGGTTTGGTCTTGTCGTATACCACCAAACCCTCCCAGGCGTTCTCGATCGCCGCAACCTGTGCGTCGGCAAAAGACCGGTTCACCATCTCGACGGGAAAGGCGTATTCGAGTCCCGTAAAGCATTCCTGCACGGTTCCAATGCGCTCGGCATTGGAGAGGGATGCCACATCGCGGCCGGAAAGCACCAGCGCGTTATACGACATAAGCCGTGCGCGCGCATGCGTATGCTGCAAGGCAACGGCTTTTGCGGCGTCCTCTCCCGTAATGCTCGTAATAAAATCTCGCCAATCCTTGCCGGCCTTTTCGGCATGAAGCTCACCGCAGAAGACGCTGTTTTGGGGAATGCGCGCGCCTTCAAGCTCCTTTACGATATGCGGAACGTTCGCGGTGATTTTGCGGTTGGATCCGCGCGTGTAGATGCGCACACGACCCGTCACTACCAGCACCACGCCATAGCCGTCACGCTTGCGCGTATATAAGGCACGGTTTTCTTTTTCGAGCGCGAGCACCGTTTCGTCTTCGACGCTGTTTTTGGGTTTTGGCAGCACCAGCTTGGTATCCAGCGGATCCAGCGTAAACGGCAATTTTTTTCGGTTCAATCGACCCTCCTCAATGCAAATTGTTCAGGTACAACAAAAAATCCTATCGCATCTGCACGCTTGCGTCAAACTTATTCCGCAAGCTCATCCCCTCTCTTCCGCATAGGCACGATAGCTTCTGCCCACGGCCAGTCCTACCAGTGAACCGAATATGGCGCCCGCAATAAACTCCGAGAACCAATGAATGCCAACGGTTGCCACACCGATGCCGATATAGAACGCATACAGAAGTGCCAAGACATGGACAGTCCGATTCTTGGGAAAAAGCGAAATGAGCGCAAAGGCAACCGCGAAAGAAATTGTGGTATGGCTTGACGGCCAGCCCCAAAATACTCCCCCGCGCCAGAATCCGAACCGAAAATTATGGCTGATATCAACAAGGGCATTTCCATCAAAAAATTTTGGATGCATGCGCCCGGTAAATGCTTTATAAAGCCCCGAAAGCAAAAGCCCTATAAGCGCCGACTGCCCTATGGCACCCGCAATGCGCACAATGCCGCCTATTCGCCGCCACTGCCCATAAAAATATATGCCGAGGGGAACCATAATGGGTAGCAGGGCGCCAAATGGCAAAGCCGGAAAAAAGAAAGCATTGACGCCGGAGCGCTGTGCCGCCACATAAAAACTCCAGTCGAACCCCGAGGTCACACAGAGCCATGTAAGTGCTATCGCCGCAAGATGCAACGGCAATACGCGCGGGCGGAAGCACGAAGCGGCGTTCTTCAAAAAGCCACGAAAGAGAATGGCGCGCATGTAAAACTCCTTCGACAATATTTCGGGTTTCGCTTGTTCGGTCGGTTTATGATTGTTATCCATGAATGCAAATTATTCCGCAAGCTCGTACTTCGGCTGGTGGGGGCTGCCGATGACGCGGAGTTTTGAGGATTTTACCAGATCCGCAAGATAGCGCGACGCGGTGGCATGCGAGACGCGAAGATACAACTCCACGTCGTTGTTGGTAATGGTCTTCTTGGCCGCCGCAAGTGCCAAGATCTTGTCCAGCTTCTTCTGCTTGCGGCCGCGCAGCACGGCATTCGCCTTTGCGAGCAATGCGCCAAAAAAACTCTGCACCGGCTCCGCATGGGTAATCATGAGGCTCGGTGAGGGGTTTTGCGGCTCGCGGACGGGCTCGGCGGGCTTTCCGACACCGACTGCATCAAGCGGCGAAGTGTCGGGTAAGGCTTGCTCTATGGTTTGAGCGCTCCCGCTTGGCGGGTCTTGCGGATGATTTTTTAAAACCCCAACTGACCCGCTCGGTGCGGGTTCTGCTGCATCGGCGGATTTTGCGCCCTCCGGAGCATCATGCTTTTCGTCTTGTATCTTCGAGGTGGTGGAGTCCATGGATATCCCGCGCCGCCATGTATTATCGGCTGCCGCCCATTTGAGACGTTCTCCCCTTCGGAGATCGATTGTATCCGGTTGATTTTTTATTTTCGCGAGCCATAAGCGCAAAAGTGGACGGCGCTGTTCTTACAAACAAAGAGCGCTTACCTCTATTGCGGATATCCGTCATAAGCTGGCTGGTCATGAGCGCCTCCTTGGCTTCGGTTGTGGTTTTAAGCAGGCCATGCTTTGTGGCTATTTTCATTATTTCTTTGCTGGCGAGCGCCTTGTTCGCTTTTTTTAAAACCTGATAGGCGATGTTTTTATAGGTGTCCAAAATATTTGAGATTGTAGAAGAATGTGTTGTCATCGCGAGTTAAACGCGGTACTCCGCGTTTAACGTGGCGATCCGTTCAATAATTCACTTTAAAAATGATTAGTGAAAAGATTGCCACGTCGTCCGCTTGGCTAGCCAGACTCCTCGCAATGACATTCTTCTACAGTCTCGTTTATAATTATTTTCTCAGTATAGCATAAACAAAAACAGCCCCCAAGGGACTGCCGCGTGACGTTCTGACGTTCTTAAGAACGTCAGAAC
>JAUYLV010000014.1 GCA_030699565.1 bacterium | reverse complement strand
CACTACATCTGCCAATTTCCTCCTGGGCGGATTCTGTCACTTGGAAAACATTGAATCCGTCCGCGGAATGGTCTCCTAGACCATTTCGCCCACCCGGTCTCATGTGCCGCGGGAGAGAGTCGAACTCTCATGAGGTTGCCCTCGCTGGATTTTGAGTCCAGTGCGTCTGCCAATTCCTCCTGAGCAGCCAACTACATTATATGTAAATAATGTAGCCGCTCGCGCCGAGTAAAAACATTTACTCGGCGCCCACCTTGGCATTCTGCCTGTGCCCGGGGCGAGAGTCGAACTCGCAAGGGGTTGCCCCCGGTGGATTTTGAGTCCACTGCGTCTGCCAATTCCGCCACCCGGGCAGATATTTTTAAAGCGAAGCTATTTTCTCAATTTTCGGCTGCATTGTCAATCGGTGTCGGTATTGCTAGGATGAAATGGATGGCAAAGATCATCTCGCTCATAAACCAGAAAGGTGGGGTCGGTAAAACAACCACCTGCGTAAACCTTGCCGCGTATTTGGCGGCATTGGGAAAGCGCGTGCTTATTGCCGATATCGACCCGCAGGCAAACGCCACCAGCGGCATCGGCATAAACCACGCGGAACTGGAATCGCACATGTACCACGTGCTATTGGGAGATGTGCATCCAGAGGCGGCGATACGCCACACCGCGCTTTTTTCGTGCGACATGCTGCCGTCCGCGCCGGATCTGGCGGGAGCCGCGGTCGAGTTGGTCAGTTTCGACAGCAGGGAATTTAAGCTGCGCGAAGCACTCGGGCAATTAGTTACTCCGTACGATTACGTATTAATCGACTCCCCGCCGTCACTGGGACTTCTTACCGTCAACGGCCTAGTAGCCGCCGACGAAGTCATTATTCCCGTACAATGCGAATACTATGCCCTTGAGGGGTTGGGGCAGTTGCTGAAAACCATCGAACTGATCCGAGAACACTTGGGCAGGAACATTCATGTGAAAGGCGCGCTCCTTACCATGTTCGACCGCCGCAACCGTTTGGCGCGCCTCATCGAAAAAGAGGTGCGAAGGAATTTTCCCGGATACGTGTTCGACAGCATTATTCCGCGCAACGTGGAACTTGCCGAGGCGCCGAGTTTCGGCAAGACCATTCTGCAATATGAGCCGACCAGCCGCGGCGCCCGCGCCTACCGCCAGTTGGCCGAAGAATTTTTGCAACTTGAACGAAAAGAAGCTGCTTCCCAAACAACACCGCTTATTGACCATGTTACCATTACAGAGACGCTAGGCGCCGAAAACGCCCCCGTAAACTAACTCTCAGCCGTATTATGTCCAAACAACCGCTCGGAAGGGGACTTGCGAGTCTTATTCCGCAAAAAATGGAAAATAAGAGCGAGGAAGCCAAAAATACTTCACCGGCCGCCGCGCACCCGTCTGCTCAAATGCCTCCCGCCAAAGACGAAGAAAATCGCCCTCCGCAATCATCCCCTTCCGCGAATGCTGTGGGCGGACCGCAAGAGGATGCGGTCGTAGGCATGCCGTCTTCTTCGTCGCTGAGACAGGCGCTTTCTAAGCAACACGCCTCTACGGCGCCGGCCGATCGGCCCCAAAAAGAGTCGGTGTTTTTCGTCGAGACAGAAAAAGTGCAGCCAAATCCCCACCAGCCCCGAAAGGATTTTGACGAAGAGCATTTGCGCGACTTAGCCGAATCCATACGCCGGCACGGTATCATACAGCCCCTGATCGTGACCAAGCACGATCAAACCACTTCGCGGGGGCATGACGTGTGGTACGAACTTATTGCGGGCGAACGACGCTTGCGCGCGGCGGGCTTGGCGGGATTAAAACACGTGCCCG
Source organism: bacterium (assembly GCA_030699565.1). Taxonomy (GTDB): domain Bacteria; phylum Patescibacteriota; class Minisyncoccia; order JAUYLV01; family JAUYLV01; genus JAUYLV01. The sequence continues at coordinate 31,108 of JAUYLV010000014.1, read as the reverse complement.
TGATCATCCGCGACGCCCATGAGGAGCAAAAACTCGAGGTAGCGCTCATCGAGAACATTCAACGGCACGATCTTGGCGCATTGGAAGAAGCCAAAGCGTTCCGCAAGCTCATGGATGTGTTCGGGCTTTCTCAGCAGGACGTTGCCGATCGCGTCGGCCGATCCCGCTCAACCATCGCAAATACGCTTCGCCTGCTTGATTTGCCGCAGGAGGTGCAGCAGGGCTTAAGCGAGGGCAAGATCACCGAAGGCCATGCGCGAGCGCTTGGCGGGATTAAAGATCCGATCACCGTTCACGCCCTCTATATACACGCTATTGAAAAAAGCTTGAGCGTGCGCGAGGTTGAAGATTTGGTGCGCCAGGCGGCTGTCAGCGCCGGAACGCGGAAAGAACGCCAGCAGCACACCGCCGACCCGGAGGTAAAAGAACTGCAAACGAAACTCGCCGAATCCTTGGGCACCAAGGTGCAGGTAAAAGGCAAGATCAACCGCGGCAAGATCGTCGTGGAATTCTACAGCCGCGAAGAATTGCAGAACATCATCGACAAGATGGCGAAGTGACGCTCATTGCGCCTTATACATTCCAAAAAACAGTGCCGGCGTTCCGCCGGCGCTGTTTTTTTTGTTCCCGCACCGTATTCGCGCTTAAACGCGCTCCACCGAAAAAATATCTTTAATGGCTTTAATGCGTCCCGACAGCCACTCCAACTCCTCGGTATTGCGCACTTCGACGGTGATGATCTGGACTGCCTCCCCGTCCGGCGTATCGAATGCGGTAAGGGACAGAATATTAAAGCCGGCTTTGGATATGACTTCGGACACATCGCGCAACATGCCGACGCGCGTGCGACTGCGGATACGGATGGTGGCGGGGTGCGCCGCGTCTTTTCCGCTCTGCCAGGAGACGGGTATGCGCCGGGCCGGATCACGTGTTTTTTTAAGGCTCGGGCAGGCGGCCTTATGGATCGCAATGCCGTCGTGCAGCGTCACATACCCTTCGATCGCATCACCCGGCAAGGGGGCACAGCACTTGGCAAGACGAGTCAAAACACCGCGCATGCCGGCAGCCTCAATCGTAACCGCGCCACCCCTTGCGCGCGGCGCCTTTATGGCAATATCTCCGGCTTGCATCGGCGCCTCATGCCTTGCGCCTGAAGCGGCGTCCGCGCTCTCCTGCGCCTTTGGCGCGATCGCGGATTCACGTTCCGCGTCGTATTTTCGGAACCATGCCATGATCTTTTTGCGCGCCTCGGATGTTTTGACGCTTTGCAGCCAGTCACGGTTCGGCTGCGGATCCTTACGTGTCATGATCTCAACCAGCATGCCATTCTCCAAAGCTTGCGAAAGCGGAATCATGCGGCCGTCGGCTTTTGCTCCTGCGCACCGATGCCCGATCTCCGAATGGATCGCGTACGCGAAATCAACCGCGGTGGCGCCCGCCGGCAAATCGGTAATGTCGCCCTTCGGCGTGAACACAAAAATGCGCCTGCCAAGAAAATCCAACTTCAAGGCATCGATAAATTCTTTGGTGCCCTTGGCATATTTTTGCCATTCCTGAATCTGTTCAATCCATTGCAGCTTCCCCGACTTCCCCGACGAGCTTTTCCGGGCCTTCGCCTTTCCGCCTTTAGCCTCTTTGTATTGCCAGTGCGCGGCGATACCGAATTCCGCCTGCCAATGCATCTCGGGCGTGCGGATCTGGAATTCCGTTATGCGGCCGTCCACGCAAAAAACCGTGGTGTGCAGGCTTTGGTACCCGCTGCCCTTGGGAAGCGCGATGTAATCTTTGATGCGGCCGGGTAGCGGCGTGAAGTGTTTATGGACCGCGCCGAGCGCTTTATAGCATTCTTCGATATCGCGCACGAGGATGCGTATGGCCATAAGATCATAGATCGCACCCAGCTCCATATCCCGTTTCAATAGTTTTTGATACAGCGACCAATGGTGCTTCGGCCGCGCATGCAGCTCTACGGGCTCAACCCCCTCCTCAACCAGATAGGCGCGCACGATGGGCAATACTTTTTCGATATACGCTTCGCGCTCGCGGTAAGCCTTGCCTATTTGTTTGGTGAGCCATTCATATTCTTTCGGATACAAGTGCGGAAACGACAGGTCTTCCAATTGCCCCTTCCATTCGCCCATGCCAAGGCGGCTTGCAAGCGGCGCATAGATATCCATGGTTTCTTGCGATATCCGAACGCGCTTTTCGGGTGCGCAGGCGCCCAAGGTCCGCATATTATGCAGGCGATCGGCGAGTTTTATCAGCGCGACGCGAATATCCTGCGCGGTGGCAAGAAACATTTTACGCAGCGTCTCCGCCCGCGCGCTGATGTCTTCGGACCGTTTACGCAACGCTTCGGTCATGGTGCGCGCATACCGCGCAGCCTGTTCCTTGTCCTGCACCGAAAAGCCGCCGGTGCGTTCCAGGGCGGCTTGCGCCTCTTCCATATGCGACTCGTCGGTACGGGTCGAGGCGCTCGGCAGGCGTTCCAGGCGCGTAACGCCCTCCACAAAAAAAGCGACTTCCTCGCCGAATATTTTTCGAACGTCATCAAGCGTCATGGTCGTATCTTCGACCACGTCATGCAAAAGGGCGGCAATGATCGTCGGCGTGTCCATGCCGATTCCCACAAGCAATCCCGCCACCGCCGCCGGATGCGTGATGTACGGTTCTCCCCCGTCGCGCTTTTGCTCCGCATGCGCCCGCTCGGCGGTTTCGTATGCGCGTAAAACTTCTTCCGCATCAAGTTGCGCATGTTTTTTGACCAACGCCATCAGTTCCTCTTTATTCATATATATAGGTATGGTAAGCCCGAATGTGCGCCTTTACAAGTTTTGGTTTCCGGCGTATATACGAAGTAGCACATGAAAAATTTTTAGGAGATGCCATGCAAACCATTCTCGTTGTCGCAAGCCTTCTTCTTACCGCAAGCGCCCTGGTACCCTTCCAGTATCTCAACGAGTCCGGAACGCGGGCACATGCCGCGCGCGGCGTGAGCATCACGCTGTTGTCGGTTCTGGCGCTGGGCGTTCTTGAATACGCGCTTTGGACGGAAACGATAACGCTTGATCCGTACCTGCCGCTTTTGATCGGGCATTTGTGCTTTGCCATTCCGATGCTCGCAATGATTATTGCGGCCTTTGTAAGCGGCTGCATCGCCTACCGCATTCGGGTTCGGCCAGAAAATGAATTATACGCGGTACCGCATAGCATCCGCATCCACCATTTCGTAAAGCGTTTTTTTGTTCCTTGTTGGGTCACAACCATAATCACCGGAACCGTATTGTTCTTTACCGCCGCCCCCTTCTAGGACCGGCGGTTTTGCTTCCCATGGATTTTACCATTCTTGAATGATCGGCATCATTACATTACATGCATTACACATGAAAATGCGACTCCTCCACTAACTCACGATTGTTAGTTAGTGGAGGAGTCTTCAATTCTTCAGTATTTGGCTGGAATTACGCGATCTTGCGCACCTTTAGCCCACACATGGGCAGCACATGGGCAGACCTTGACAGATTTATAGTTTAGATATATAATAGAGAGGTGAGTGAAGTTGGCTTTTTCGGCTTAATTTTGCTCGCAGCTTGAAAACGGAATAATTCAAAAACAGGAGGCGTGTCATGAAAAAGAATTTGAAAGGATCGCTTTTGTTCGTCCTGATGCTCGCCATCGCCACGCCGGTGATGGCGCAGCAGGACCGTGGAAAGCCATGCCGCGAAGGCGGAAGGGCTAAAGAGGCCGCGGTGGATGGATTCGGCGGAGCGGTCTTCGGAGCGCTTATCGGGGTTGTGGCCAATCCCAAAGATCGCGGCCAAGGAGCCTTGAGAGGTGCCATGGTCGGCGGGGGAGTGGGAGCTGCTGTTGGAGCAACCACCGCTTCGTGCGACGAGGTATACGGCCCGCGTGAAACAGCGGCGCAAGTGATGCAAGACGCACCCCGCATCGGTCGGACTTCGGCGCAATCGGCTCCCTATGAGCCGGCTAGCGCCAATTCCGGATCGCGGCAGCGTGTTTACATCCGCGACATCGGGGGCGCCAATACACAAAGAGTCCGCCAGCACGCAACCTCGTTGCTTGCCAAACATGGCCTATACAGCATAAACCCCAAGCGTTACCGTGGGAACGAGCAGTCGGTGGATTACACCATCGACATAACGATCACGTCGGTCGGCCGGGATAATTCCGGCCGCGGTGACGGCGGTAATGGCCGCGTCGATTCGGTAAGTATCGGCCTGGATCAGGCTCGAAGAACGGGACAGTGGTTCTATGACGTTTCGATCGAAACATACGATCGGGACGGCTACTTTGTTCCCGAAATGTCGGGCCTGCTTGAGCAGATACAGATAACCGCCTATGAAGGAACTCGCACCGGGGTTCGCGTAAGAGTGCTTCAAGCCTCATACCAAGGCTGGCGCGACAACAACAGCAACACGACCGACCCGGCGGCATCGGCAGCCGTGGCCGCGTTGAAGGTGTTCTTCCGATAACGAAACTAGTCTCAGGGCGGCGGCATCATGTCGACCGCCCAAAATTTTTGAAAAGAATTGGAGGATGGATAGATGGATAACATGACAACGACAGGATGGATAGTACTTGGAATCGCCATTGCACTCCCTGGAGGCTTGGTCGCGCTGGCAATTCGCCTTGGCGCACCACAGCAGAACGGCGACGCACCACAATCGAATGACGATCAGAAAACTCACCGGGCACAGAAGAGTGAGTGGTCAGGGTTGCTGTATCTTCTGTCCGGCATTGCCGCGATGCTTTGCGGATATTTTCTTCCCTATCCGTTCAATGGGATATCCTTTATGGTTCTTTCCCTGGGAATATTCTTAAAAGAACGGTATTCCGCGCTTGGCCGCTTTGCCTCGGGAAACTCGCAAAAGCCCGGCGTGTGGGAATGGCTTTCCAGCGAGGTTGAGGTCCGGAAGCGCGACAAAACAACTCGCAAGATCATACCGGACTCGCTTGCCTTCATGAGCAACCGGCGCCTGTCCGCGCTTGTGGTGTCGCTTGGATTCGCGCTCCTCGCCTTCCGGTGGTTCTTTGGGGAGGCGGTCAAGACACAGCCCGGCGTTGTTCTGGCGTTCTTGATGGGAATTCTCTGGTTCATCGGAACCGGCAGAGCCGCCAATATGATCGATGCCGTAGCCGGCGCTTACGCATGGCTGCTTGTAATCGGAGTGGCCGGAATCGGACTGATTGCAACGATGAAATTCATTTTTTTGAATCATCTTGCAATGCATCTTGGAGCGCTTGCCGCATTTTCTCTCGTTGCTTCGGTTGCCGGTTTTCTTGTCTGGCGACTGGCTTCCAAAAAAAACCTGAAGTTCGGCATCGGACTGATGGCCGTCGGCGGCATTGGACTGGCTTCGTTGTTCATCTACTTCGCGGCGGTCCTGTTCGATGGCGTCGCCACACAGATCGTCACTCAAACTCAACGATACCAAAACGGAGAGGACACGGAACTTAATATTCGCGTCCTTCCTCCTAGAACGGTTCTGACACCATCCAAAGAGATTGCGCCAACAACGGAGGTGCCCGCGGATACCACGACCGAAGATCAGGCAGTGAATGAAGATGCGGATTTTCCCGATCCCGATCAAGTGGCCACGGAGCCGTCGCCCGGCTATGTTTTAGAGGAGCTGGCGGCAACCAAGCAAGCAGCGGAAGCCGCCAGACAAGAAGCGCAGCGCGCGCGACAGGAGGCAGAAGAGGCGCGCCTCGCGCTTGAGCGTTCACGGCAGCCGATCGCCGCAGTACCGGCTCCGCAACAGGCAGCTCAGCCTGCAAATCGCCCAATCGATGCGCTTAAAGAGCTGCATAATTTCACCGAGGGGCTAGCGAATTTTACCGACGAACTTCATCGAAGAAATCTCTCGAGACCCTAGTTCTTTCGAAACAACATTAACCATTTGCCCCGGCAGCACGTCTGCCGGGCTTCTTTTTTTATACGCACATGATACAGTGCGAGATATGCCAAAATCGGTAACATGTTTAACGAAAAGCGCAGCCGAAACCAAGCGCGTCGCAAAACATATTGCGGCATACGCGCAGTTGGCGCGCAAAACATTCCAGCCGCATCATGCGCTGGTTATTTCGCTTGAGGGTAATCTAGGCGCGGGCAAGACGACGTTCACGCAGGGATTCGCGCGCGCACTCGGCATCAGGCAACACCTCACCAGCCCCACATTTGTTGTCATGAAGAAATATGCGGGGCAAAAATACAAATCACAAATCACACATCACAAAAGCATAAAGCGCTTACCCCTCGCGTTGTATCATATCGATTGTTATCGGTTGCACAGCCCGGAGGAACTGTCGGCGATCGGACTCGAAACAATCATCAATAACCCTTATGCGATCGTGCTTATCGAATGGGGTGATCGCATTAAAAAACTACTGCCGCCAAATCGCCTGACCATACGATTTGCGCACGCAGGGGGAAATAGGAGAAAAATCTCTATAATAAACCTCTCAACTCCGCTCGAAGAGAACTTCTTTTCAACAGGTCGATAGTATTCATAGTTTTGCAGTATCCGCACTTCCGTTGCATCATTAAGCTCTCTTTTCTGTCATTCCGGCGGAAGCCGGAATCCGGAATGTGTGGAGAGGTTTGGATCCCGGATCAAGTCCGGGATGACACCAGAAGCGAGTTCCATAATGCAGGCGTTTTATTAAGCGCCCCATTTTGTAACATTGGGTTTTCCTTTTAAAAATAGGTGTTGCCGATGGTATGATGGGGGGGTGATACGCACCGCATTTGCCCAAGCCATAACATCGCTTCCGTCGATTTCCGGAGCCCCCGCACCAGACAGCCCCGCGGCACTTGTGGCATATATTTATATGTTTGCGCTCGCCATCGTGGGCCTGGCGACGCTTATCGCTTTTCTTATTGGCGCATTCCGGTATTTTTTCGCGGTAGGCAGCCCCGGTGCGGTCGCCGACGCAAAAGACCGCATGCTGCATGCGGTTCTCGGATTCTTTGTCGTGATCGCTTCGGTTATTATTCTCTATAACATCAATCCTGATTTTTTGCGCTTGCGCAGTCCGGGATTCCCCACGCTGGCGCTTCCCGCTTCGTCCGATCGTACCCCCGGCGAATGCGGCTTTACGCTTGCTCAGTGGACCGGCCCATTGGGCGAGCCGCGGCAACGGGTCGGCCTTGTGGTAGCCACGGCGGATTGCGAGGATGGCGAAGTAATTGCGTTCCATATTTTAAATTCCGTTGGCGTCGAGATTGCGCAAACAAGCGGCGTGATCGCCAATGATCGCGCCCAGGCTTTTTGGACCACGCCGGCAGCGCTCAATACCCGTTACTACTTCAAGGCGACGACCGCGGGCGGCCAAAGCATCACATCCGGAGCGCTCGAGATCGGAGGGGAGCTTGCAGAAGGCAGCGAGTTGGTCTTTGGAACATGCGCCGATGTGCCTGCCGGCTCCGCGGCGCCATCGACCTGCGGCGCGCCATGCACAACAACCGTGGAAGATTGCAACGACATCATCCGAAAAGCCGCCCAACAGCACAGAATTCCGGCGGCATTGATCGTTTCAATCATGTGGCAGGAATGTAGTTCCGGCGATCCAAATTGCCAGAGCTCGGCCGGATCATGCGGCCTGATGCGGGTGAATCCCCAATTTGTTAGGGATCCCAACAGCGAATGCAAACCGTGGCTTGGCGAGACCACGAGTGATCCGGCGCGGGCATGCGAAATCATGATGGCAAATCCTGAAATTTCCATAAATGTCGGCGCTTGCATGCTTCGCAACGCCACGATTGCGGCCGATCGCGCCCGAAGCGAACACCATTACCCCGGCACGGCATACCTGCACACTGCCGCGGCGTATAACGGCGGGGTGGGATCGCTCTTGCCCAGCTGCAACTGCCGCAACCAGGGCGAGGCTCCCTACGCGGATTCGAATTGCGTAAATTCCACCGTATGCCTAAACTGCGCCACATCCATTCCTAAGTGGCTCTGCACGAAAGATTCGCCATCGCCGGACGTTTGCGTGCCGAACACCGGATTTGCCGAAACGCGGCAATATGCGGCTTCGGTCGAAAACTATTACGCGCATTTTGTCAGTTGTCCGGAATGGCAATAAAAATGATTTACCTCTACAACTGACGACCTCTACAACCTCTACGACAACATGCAAAAACACATACAACACATAGAAGACATACTGCGCATAAGTATTTTCTTTGGTTTTTTGTTGTTGGTTGTTGGTTGTTGGTTGTTGGTCGCGCCTGCTGCCCTTGCGCAGACAAGCTATAGCATACCGACGCTTGGCGTGACGGATCTGAAGGGGCCGGAGGATCTAGCTAAACTTATTTTGCAATACGCGGTGATGTTCGTCGGCGTTGCGGGACTTGCGGCCTTTATATGGGGCGGCGTCCGATATCTGACGGCTGCCGGAAACCCCTCCCAGGCGCAAGACGCCAAAGACCGCCTAATTCATGCCCTTTTAGGCCTTTTGGTCGTTGGGTTTGCCGGCATAACGCTGCGCCTTATTAATCCTGATTTTTATACGTTCGGCGATGTGGGCACTCCCTCGGTTGGCTTTATTACCTCAACAAACTTCGCCGGCGCCCCTCCCGGGGGATATTTAAGCTGCCGGGAACAGGCCGCGGGCGTTTATGCCTGTGGGGTGGGCACCAAGGATTCCTGCGGAGAGGATGAGCAGTGCGTGCCCTGCATCGGACGGATCGAGGGCCAAGTTTGCACGCCAAGACCCACCGAAGAAGAACCGTTCGAACTTTTGTCCTGCGTGCCCGATCTGCCGTGTTTGGGCGGCCCCGGTACGTGTCCGTCGAATTTTCCCTGTTCGGACATTACGGGCGGACGTCAAAGCGATTGGACGGTTGTGTCGGACACTGCCTGCCAGGATCCCCAGCGCCCGGTGGAATGTATCGATGAGACGGCGTTCGATGCGGCAACGCATGCCTGCTGCGCATTAGAAACACAGGGCATTCCGGCCGCAGGAACGCCTCCGGATTCGCTCCAAATCACCTGCTCCGCTTCTCCTAATCCCGCCCAGGCAAACCGCGAGGAAGGTGTTTCATTCGGCATTAAGGGAAATGGCAGCGGATTTTACGACTGTAAATGGACCGGCGCCTTCGAGGCGGTCGGCTGCAACCCGAATTTTCTTATTCCACTTCCCGGCGTCTACACCGAAACGGTTGAAGTTATTGATCGCGGATATTCGCAAAAAGCCGTCGCAACATGCTCGGCGAATGTGGTGAATTATCCGTTAAGCATAACGAACACGCGCACCGAGCGCTCGGGTATTTCGGGCGTACGCTTCTGCCCGGACGACCCTTGGCGCATTGATGGTTCGTTCGCCAACCGGAATGAGCCGGTGTTTATAAAGGTGTGGAAAGATGGGGAGCTTGTGCAAGACTGGCTGTTCCTCGAAAAAGGCATCCCGGATCCTTTAAACAATGGTGAAGTTCCTGCCTATACGGACGATGGGGGTAACTGGAGCCCGTCGGGCGCTTTCAAACCGTATCTGATCGCTTCCTGGCAGATCCAGACGGCGGTGCGCGGCGTGGAGTCTGCTATCCTGCAATTCGAAATCAAGCCGTGTATGCGCATAACCAATCAGGCGACCGGCCAAGTGCAAAACACCATTGAGTTTAATCCGGCCTTTCAGCCGTTCTGCGTGGAAGATCCCTGGAGGCTCGACGTGATCGGTCCCACCAGCACGGACGTTTGGGGCATACGAAAGATGAACGGCCAAGTGTTTACGGATTGGGAGAACTGGAGCCCGCCGCAAACGGATCCGGAAACCGGCTACTGGCTTACTACCGATCCGGGATTTTTCAATCGCTGCCTTATCGGCGATTGGGTGGAGCAGGTGTACATGTATGACGCCGATGATGTACAGCGTTTCAGCGACGAATTGAAATTTTCCATTAAGCCCTGCTTGGATGTCTCCTGTGACGATCTTACCGTAAATTATCGGGCGAATCGGCCGCCATCCACCGTCACCAATCCATATGCTATCACCGGACACGTGGACGGGGACGCGGATCTTGCCGATCCTCATGGCTTTAGCGCCGTTCCGCCCGAACTTCATGTATGCCAATGGAACATCGCATCACTTGTTCAGGGTCCCCGGGCCGAAAACGAGCCGCCCAGCGATTTATGCGCGCAAACCGACCCCATATCGGATAACGCCATTTCGGCCGGAACTCATACCGTGCGATTGCAAGCGCGTGACGAAATGCCGGTCTCTTGCGCATCGTTCCCGGTGGTTGCAGATGTGCCGGAGTGGACTGAGGCAACCTGCGCATTAACCGTTTGCGCTGCCGACGAAGTCGCGTGCGGCAGCGCATGCGAAACACCCGTTTGTTATCAATGGAATCCCGACGGCAGTCCGGCAAGCGACAGCGCGTGCGCCGATGAATTTTCTTGCACATTTGATTACTGCGATAACGGTTTTACGTGTGGCGCCTCATGCAGCAATCCCTTGCGGCCGGGATGGAATTTTTGCGACGGCTCTACGTGCTGCAATACGGGAGCGGGAAATATCTGCTGCGGCAGCTCCTGTCAGGTGCCCGCTGATTGCAGTTCGTGCATACCGGGAGTTTGTGAGGCCGCAAGCTGTGATCCCTGCGGCGGATGCAATATATCGCCAATTCCAAACTGCACACCGTCTCCGGCGGCATCCTGATCCGTTAAAGAGCCTTCGCGGGAAGCGCCCACAGCCAACAGCATCCAAAAGACGACCGCAAGGTCGTTTTTCCAATAGAGCGTATCGACGGCTCCATGAAGAAGCATGTAAAGCATTATGGCGGCCGGCAACCAACGACTGACGGCCAGCGACGCTCTAAAAAACCAAACAAGTAAAAGTAAAAAGCCGACAAGACCGAGTATGCCGGTCTGAAGCCAAAAGGCCAAATAGGTGTTATGCGGCTGCGGAACCGCCCATTCCAAATACGGCGGATAATTTTTTTGATATCGCAAATACTGTTCCTGAAAATTCCCCGGCCCGATCCCGAAAACCGGGTATTCCCCGCCGATGGCAAGCGCCGTGCGCCAGATCATACTGCGCGACGCGATGGATGAGCGCTCGGGGATATTGAATATTTGCTGCCACTGCGGCCAATATCGCACAGCAACAAATGGCAAAAGAGCGCCGAAGACAACTACCAAAACAATGACTGCGGCGCCGAATCTTCGCGCGACGCGCGACAAGAGCATGCCAAGCGCGCCCGCAGCCGCAAGCGCGATCATTGCGCCATGCGACTTAGTAAGATACAAAACCACGATCAAAATCCCAAGCATCAAGCACCAAGCGCCAAATAAGCCCCAATATCCAAAATTCCAATAGCCAGAACGGAAGGGGTTTGTTTTTTGAGATTTGGAATTTATTTGAAAATTGAAAATTGAAAATTGAAAATTCGCGAACGCGATCAGTATTGCCGGGGCAATGAACATCGCCAGATGGTTCGGTGACTCGAAAAACGCGGCCAAGCGCCCATCAAACGTGAACAGGCCTCGGGCGGCATAGCCGAGCGCAACAACGGCAAGCGCAGCCGCAGACAGCGCATAGGCATGCAGCACCCACCGAATGGAACCTTTTTGTGCCGCATACCGCAGCAGCACAAACACAACCATCGGCACAAAAAACCATCCTTTTACGATCCCTAGCGCGGACAGGGTTGGATGCACGAGCATCGAGGCAATGGTGCCAACAAACATTAAAAGAAGTCCTGTGCGGAATAAGGAGCCGCGGGGAAGCTGCAAAAGATTCCGGGCGGTTCCGTTGCGTATGGCCTCAAAAAGCGTATAAAACGCCAAGACACCGACAATCACTTCAAACGCGTTCGTGGGAATCTTATAAATACTGAAGCGCACCAGATAAAGAGGCAATAGGACCGGAAGCCATATGATGGCCCGGCAAAGAATCGTTTGTATTTGTTTGAATATAATCATTAGGCTTTGGAGACGCGCGCTACGGACGCATAACCGAACAATATAATCAACAGAACAAAAATTTGCGGGGCATATAGCGGCACTTCAAATATCGCATGTACGGAAAACGCGGCAAGGCTTCCGGCGAATCCGGCCTTTAGCGCGCCCGCGGGCGTACGATCGCGCAGCGCGCCGCGAATAAACGTTGCCAGACCAAGCCCCATCAGCGCCAGATATGCAACCAGACCCGCCAGGCCCGTCTCAACAAGTAAATCCAGATACAAATTATGGGTTGTGACGGCGTTGCGGAAACCTCCGGCGTTTTCGCCTATTGCCGCATAATTGCCAAGCCCGACGCCAAACGGATGACGCTCAAATACGGCAATTGCATTTTGCCAGATGGCAATCCGCCCGGCATTGGAGCCTTCGGCAACATCAAACGCGGAGACAAGGCGTTGATAGGCAAAGGGTGTAAGCAGGGCCACAAGCACCCCCAGCGTCATAACAAGCCCGCCATATGCCGCCGCCTTCCTCTGCGTGATCAGGTACGTCTTGCCGGCCGCGATCCACGTCACGATGCAACCGGCAAAATATCCGAGATATCCTCCGCGGGAAAACGTGAGCAGAAGCGCGGCGGTAAATAGCACAAATAGCATGACATAGCGTTTTGCGACCCTCCCATCTTGCGTTCGAAGCGCAAGCGCAAGTGCCGGGGCAGCGAGCATTTCAAGATAAAACGCGAACATATGGGGATCGGGGAATGATGCAAACGCCCGCAAATAGTCTTTGTCGCCGATACTGACAAACCAACTGGGAAATTCCGTCACCAATGCCCCAAAATCGTTTCCATACAGATACGGTGCTAGGCCGACAAAGAACCGGAACAGCCTATCGGTACCGACAAAAAACTGGGCTGTTACCTGCGCAAGGCCAAAAAAGCTTGCTAAAACGCCTCCGGCAAACAAAGGCCACATAAACATGTGGTGTTGTTTTTCGGGCGGAACATCATTCTGTCGAAATATCATTGCCGCCGCCGGAAGCAGCGGAACCAATGATGCCAGATACAACAATTTTCGAGCGCTCCACGCGGGCTCTTGGGAAAATACGGTCACAAGCACGGTAACAGCGACAAAAAGCCCCGCCGCCAGCGACAAGGGTTTGCGCGCCTCGGCGAAGAAGTGGCGCGGATATTTAATAAGTAGGGCTATCCAAAAAACGGGCACCGCCAAACGCAACAGCGCCAAATCGATGGTAGGTGCGGGATTTAAGGCGAAAGAAAGCGGCAATAAAAACAACAATACCGCAAATCCCTTTCGAGGAACCCATAAAAACAAGATGAATAAGACGAATGTGATGCCGATCGTAATTCCGAAAGCCATATCCACCAGCATACCACCTGTGATGCAACGAAAAAAGCCGCCTTTCGGCGCTTTTACGCGTTTTGCAAGCTGAGACTAAGTCCTGAAAAGATCCCTAACCTCCTCAAACGTTATGGCGCCAAGCATCACGGAGGCGCTTCCATATACGGTTACGCCAAAAAGGAGCAGGGCGCCCAAAGGCCACTCGCCAAACGCCATAAGGCCCCCAACCATGATCGCGCAAGCCGCAAGCATGCGCGGCACGCGGCCGAATTCCATGCTGAGTCGGCCGTAGCGATGCAAAAGCCATATCATCGAAACCGTAACCGCGCCTTCCGTAGCAAGCGTTGTCCATGCCGCGCCCAAATACGACCAGCGGGGTATCACGTACAGATTCACCAGAATATTGGCGATCATGCCGAAAAAATACACTGCGGCAAGCGTTTTTTGCCGGTTTACCACGATAAGTGCGTTTGCGTAGAGCGTTCCAAAAAAAATCATCATAACCGCCCCCAGAAGAATCTGCAGCGTAATGACGGATTCGTCATATCCTTCACCGAATAACGGAATAATGTCTGCTGCAAGCGCGATACCGCCGAAAAAGATCGGCAAAGCAACCAACGCAAGAAGCCTGAATGCCTTGCCGAGTATGACATCATAGCGCTTTTGGTCCGTCTCTGCCGCCCGCGCCAAAGATGGAATCAAAAGCCCCACATAGATCGCCGGGTATGCGATCAGAACTTCCAAAAGTTTATAGGCAAGCCCGTAAATACCCACCTCGCGTGGGGATGCGAAAAACGAAAGCATTACCGTATCGATCTTGAAATATACGAACGAAAAAATGGTCGAGAGCGCGACCGGATACGACAAAACGAGTATTTTTTGCCATTCACCGGGAGCAAATGAGAAGCGGTACGCAATAGAGGCGCGCGCATACCACGCCAGGACCGCCGCATGCACAAAACTCCCCGCAAGAGACGCCCATAGCGCCGCGAGCACCCCTTTTCCGGCAGCGAGCAGCCCAAACACCAACACCGCCTGCACCAGTCGTCCCGCCAGCTCTCCGGCGGCCACAACATGCATGCGTAAGTATTTTTGGTACACGGCCACAAAAAGCGTCGTAAGCGAGAGAAAAATGTACATGGCAGAACCGATGGCGATCCCCGCCTTAACCGTGGTCGTATACGGCAAAAAGAGCGCCGTAAGCGGCGAAGCCAGGCCAAGCACAATCGTAAGCGAAACCACTCGGAGCGAAAAAAATGCCGTAAAAGTTTCCTTTTCGTCGCTCCCGTGCTTGCCGAGATCCCGCACCAGGATCGGATAAAGCCCGAGGTCCGCAACGACGCTCCATATGCCGACATACGCAAGCACGGTGAAGTATGCTCCGGACCCTTCCGGGCCAAGATAGCGCGTGACCACGCCTAAACTAAAAAACGCGATCCCCAAGCCGATGGTTCGCGCAAATATCGAAACAGCCGCATTGAACGCTATGCCGCTCATGGAATGATTCGACTGATTAGGCAAGCGGTTTTACGACAATGTGCCGGCTCTCTCCCTCGCCTTTTGATTCGGTTGTAATGTCCGGACGGCTTGCAAGTTCCGTATGCACCACGCGCCGCTCAATGCTCAACATCGGCTCAAGTTCGATTTCCCGCTGTTCACGGGTGGCGCGGCTTGCCGCGGCACGCGCATATTCCCGCAGCTCGGAAAATTTCTGTTCTCGATAGTTGTTGATATCGATAACGTATCGCGGAGCCAGGGGCGCGAGCTTCCGCGTAAGCAGTTTCGTCACGTATTCGAACGCGATAAGATTTACGCCGCGATCCCCGATAAGAATGCCCGCGTCGGGAACGGAAACCGAAACCATAAGCGGCTCCTCGGGATTCTGCTGGCGCAGCGACACCGATACGTCGCCAAAACCCATAAGACGCAAAAGCGCCTCCGTGGTCTTTCTAATAGTCTCTTGATCGCTGTTAGTTATCGGTGTGTCCGTGTCCATAGGTGTATTTATGCGGCCGCGACATCGCCATCCGGCGTATCCGTCCCGGCTGCGCGCTTCATCTGCCATTGCTGAAATACGGTGAAGAGCGTGTATACGATCCAGTAAAGCGCGAGGCCCGAAGGAAAGGTTATGCCCAGAATAACCGTAAAGATGGGCATCATATACAGCATCTGTGTGCTCATGATATTTGCCATTTGCCCTTCTTTTGCGGTGCCGTGGGCCTTGGGAATGCTTGTTTTCGATTGCCAAAATTGTGTTGCTCCCGCCAGGAGGGCAAGATACACGTTTTTCTTCGAAAGGTCAATAAACCCGAGGAAGAAATGATTAATCGTGCCCGGATCATTTACGAACGCGTATAGCCCGACTACGGCATCCGGCTTAAGGCCGCTAAGAAACGCATGATACAGCGCTATTAAAATTGGAAATTGGATCAGAAGAGGAAGGCAGCCCGAAAAGGGACTGATGCGGTGCGTCCGATACAATTCCATAAGCCGCTTCGCTTGCTCCTCGCGATTGGCTTTGTGTTTCTCCTGCACTTCTTTTATTTTAGGCTG
Organism: bacterium; assembly: GCA_030699565.1. Classification (GTDB taxonomy): domain Bacteria; phylum Patescibacteriota; class Minisyncoccia; order JAUYLV01; family JAUYLV01; genus JAUYLV01. The sequence goes on along the minus strand of JAUYLV010000014.1, from coordinate 15,267 downwards.
TAATTCTTGGAGTTTATGCTGGGACCGAAGGGCTTTTAAGGAAAACGGATACAATAAAATCCGGATCAGTATCGTCAGAATAATGATGGCGAGTCCGATGTCGTGATATGGCAGCGCGTTATAAATGCCGATCAGCGCATTGAAAATCGGCCTATACAACGCTTCATTGAAAATGGTGCTGATGAACTCCACGTAATGGCTTATGGCTTGCAGTTTATAGCTTCTTGGGAATATTCCTAAAAAGCTAAAATTTGAAAGCTGAAAGTGGTTTATGCTGGGTCGTACCCTCCTTGCGAAAACGGATTACATCGCAGAATGCGCCACGCGCCTCGGAGCATTCCGTTTAAAAAACCTTTTTTGTTGATTGCGTGCTTGGTATATTCGGAACAGCTTGGATAAAATTTGCATGCCCCGGAATAAAATGGCAAAACAACGCCCCCATGATCAGGGGATATGGTTTTTTGATATATCGTTATGAGTTTTGTGGCGATGTATGAGGCGCTTTGCATGAGTTTTAAGCTCGTCAGCCAGTAGGGAAAATGGCTCTTTTTCCGCTTTTTTTGTCGGCATAGCCACCACCGCAAACCCGGAAAAATCGGCGCAAACCTTGCGAAGCGCTTCGCGCGACCTTCTTTTGATCCGATTTCTTGTTGCGGCGTTTTTTGCGGTTTTTTTTCCGACAACAACGGCAAATGCCGCCTCTTGCGCAAATTCGGTCGGCTCGGCTTTAAGATGATAGTTTTGTCCTCGGACGCTTATGCCGCTTTTTACGATTCGAAGGACGTCTTCTCGTCGTCGCAATCGTTTGAACATTGAACGCATGAAAGGAGTGGTCAGGTATCCGCTGCTGCGGCATTGGGTAGGAATCATACAACTACACCGCGAGCCGTTGTCGTTTTTTTCTTCGCCTGCTCCGTATCACGCGCCTTCCGGCGTTCGTTCTCGACCGCTTCAAAAACCCGTGCACCCGGGCACGACGTCGTTTTTTTGGTCTATATGTCAGGGATAGTGTCATACGGATTAAAAGTATAGCGAACGCGGAATTTCGTCAAGAGAAGAACTTCATCCACACGTTTTACACACAAGAGGATAAGTTTGGAAAAATTTTTTTGCGTGGTATACTTGCGGACGTGAAATTCTGCATTTTTGCGCGATGGGAAAATGGTTTTTGGCGAGAATAAAAACTTTTCTTTCCAGCCGCATCGCATTGACCGCATTTGTGTTTCGTTGTCTTATTTTTGTTTTCAATTAACAACGTCTTTCGAAATTATGACCGATCAAGAACTTTGGCAAACTGTTTTGGGTGAAATTGAACTTTCGGTATCGCGAGCGAATTTCATCACTTGGTTCAAAAATACCTCGATTTCTGCGCGTGAAAACGGCGGCGTTATTGTAAGCGTTCCAAACGGATTCACCAAAGAATGGCTTGAAAACAAGTATCATAAATTCATTCTCAAAGCTTTACGGACCCACGCGGTGGACGTAAAGGATGTTCGTTACATCATTGGCGCCTATACACCCCCCAAGCGCGAGCGCTTTGAGCCGATTTCAGAAAATCGCTTTGATATCGGTTCGCTTGACGAGCAAATTTCGGTTGCCGAGTTTGAGCAGCCCTCTCTCATCAACGAAGTGAATCTTAACACGCGCTACACGTTTTCTTCGTTTATTATCGGTTCTTCAAATGAACTGGCATACGCAGCGGCCAAAGCGGTTGCCGGAAGCCCCGGCACGCTCTACAACCCCCTTTTAATCTACGGGGGTGTTGGGCTTGGAAAAACCCACTTGATGCAGGCGGTGGGAAATGAAATATACCAGACCAGGCCGGGTACAAAAATAAAATATGTTGCCGCCGAGCGATTTACCACGGAACTGGTAAACTCGATCCAGGAAAAACGGATTGAGGAATTCAAGCAGCGGTATCGTCAGATTGATGTATTGATTATCGACGACATTCAATTTCTTTCGGGAAAAGAAAAAACACAGGAAGAATTTTTTCATACATTCAATCATTTATTCGCTACCAACAAACAGATCGTGCTGTCGTCCGACCGGCCGCCAAAGGCAATTGCGGCCATTGAGGAGCGTCTGCGTTCACGCCTTGAGGGTGGTATGATCGCGGATGTTGGAGCGCCGGAATTCGAAATGCGCATCGCTATATTGAAGAAAAAAGCCCAAGAGCGGGGTTTTGATCTTCCCGAGGATGTTGCAATGTATATTGCAACGAAAATCCAAAAAAATATCAGGGAATTGGAGGGTGCGGTCAATAAGATCGCCGCGTATGTTCTTCATGCAAAAACAATTCCTTCTTTAAAAATAACTGAAAAAATCCTATCGAGCCTTATTAATCAGCCGAAACGCATGGTTTTGGTCAAGGATATTTTAAAGACCGTTGGAGAATTTTATGATATTCATATTGACGAAATCATCAATCAAAGCAGGAGAAAGGAGGTTGTAAAACCCCGTCAGATCGTTATGTACCTTTTACGGGAAGAATTGCGCAGTTCTTATCCTGCGATTGGTGCAAAACTCGGAAATCGGGATCATACAACGGTTATGTATGGTTGTGACAAGATTTCAAAAAGCCTTGAGGACGATTTAACGTTACAAGAAGAGTTAAGACTCATTCGGGAACGCCTGTATGCGTCTATTGGATAACATGTAGAAAAAAATGTATAAATTATTTCTTTTTTATTTTTTTCTTTTTTATCCATTCCTCCTCCACATCCAATCAAGCCTCCTCCCTACACGTTCTTAAAATTATTTATACGGAAACTGCCTGTGTTTAAAGAGTAAAATATCTTTTTACACTTTTCCACTTCGTTAATAACAACAATAATTATTTAATAAATTCTCTTATCTTATTATTTAATTATTATTACATATGAGATTTACCTGTATTCGAAGTTATCTCTATGACGCCGTAGCCGCGGTTGAGCGCGTAGTCGAAAAAAGCACCGCATTACCGATTCTTCAAAATGTTCTTTTGAAGACCGAGAAAGGGCGTGTACTTATCGCGGGAACAAATCTCGAGATAGGTGTGCGTGCGTATTGCCAGGCAAAGATTGATGAAGAAGGCGAAATAACATTACCGGCAAAAACACTCATGCAGTTTCTTACGCATCTGCAAGGAGAAAAAGTCGTTGTAAAAACAACCGCGGCAACAGGGGCGACCATTGAGGCGGAAAACGCATCTCTTGAATTAAAAACTCTTGATGCGAAGGATTTTCCGATTATTCCCGAACTTTCTGAAGCGCTACAAGTAACCGCTCCGACGAAAGATCTGCATACCGCTCTCGGATCGCTTGTTTTTTTTGCCGCATCCGGAGAAGTAAGGCCCGAACTTGGCGGAGTTTTTTGTGCGTTTGACGGTGAAATGGTGCGTGTGGCGGCAACCGACAGTTTTCGTCTCGGCGAATATATATTTTCTCTTCCTAAAAAAACAAATACATTTTCATGCATTATTCCAACAAGAACCGTAAATGAATTTTTAAGAATATTTTCAAACGGAGAAAATGTAGATATAAGCGCAAACACAAACCAAATTCTTTTTAAACAAGCAGATCGCGAGTTGATCTCGCGGCTCATCGAGGGAAAATATCCCGACTATACCGCGGTGATTCCGACAACATTCGCCACGCGAGCCTATATAAACAGAGAATTATTCATTCAGGCTCTGCGCGCCGCAAGCGCGTGCAGCGGAAAGAATAAAGAAGTAAAAATAACGCTGGTGCCGCAAAAAAACAAACTCCACATCGAAAGCAGAAACAGTGATGTTGGAGAATATGTCGGCGAAATACCGTGTGAAGGAAAGGGCGGAGACCTGGCTGTTACCTGTAACTATCAATATTTTCTGGATGCGTTGGGAAAACTGGAAAGCGAAATGGTTTCTTTGGAAGGCAATAAAGAAACAGACCCCCTCTTGCTCAAAAACATCAACGCTATAAAACTGCGTTACGTAATCATGCCTCTTCGATCGTATTGACAGGCTGCGCGTACTACGGGAAAAACACAGAAAAAACCATAACATCTCCACAAGCAATGCATGAAGCATATTAAAACCATTCTCGTGTCTTCATACGAAAAAAAAGAAAGGGCGCAAAGCGCCCTTGTCGGTTTTTTTACGGCCATGGAACAGGTAACAAAAACAAACAATAAGGCGCTCGCATCGCTTGCCGGAGCCGCAAGAATCGTTTCGTATGAAAAAGAAATTCTTACCATAGAAATTTCACGGAAAAAACTTTCCCCGGAAATACATTATTATACGGAGGAATTAAGAACAATCCTCGAAAAGCAAGCGCAAAAAAAAATAACAAAACTACGGATCGTACCCGCAGCGTAATTTCCGTTGTTTTATATTTAAATAACCTCTGAAAAATTAATACTGTGTCATGCCGGACCCCGATCCGGCATCCCAAACTCCCTGGATTCCGGGTTATTCAGCAGGAAAATTTTAGGAATGCCCGGAATAACAGATGCAAAGATGACATTTTTCAGAGATTACTTAACTTTTTAGCGCTGCACCAGCAGCCGTATGTAAACAACGAAAGGTATACTATTCAGAACACGCCGACAAAAAACCCCGTCAAGACGGGGTTTATCTATTACGCTCAATAATCATCGCAAGATCTTCTTCCGTATCTTTCGGAAACGGAACCGATTCTCGCCCGTCATAAAGAGCGTCAAGTATTCGGCGCATGAGCGGGCCGGCGCTCCATCCTGCCGAAATATGCAGCGATCCATCTCCGCTTACACGTTTCATATATAACGGCAAAACGATGGGTTTGGGGTGGTCATACCCGATACGTACGGCAATAACAAACTCGGGTGTGATGCACACCACATTGAAATCGTTTGCCTCGTGGGATGTTCCGGTTTTACAGGCAACCTCTTGCTTTATGTCTTTCATGGAGATTTTCAATGTTCCATATTTCGTAACCGCGCGCAGTAGCACCAGTATTTTTCTTGAAATCTCCGGATCCTCGACACGCATGGGTTCCGGAACGGGAGTTGCATATACCACGCTTCCTTCCGCGTCACGCACTTCCTCCAACAGCGATGGCGCCAGATATAAGCCGCGGCGCCCTGTCACCGCAAAGGCATTGGTGATCTCTATGAGATTGGCGTTTATTGCGATTGCGGTCGGCAGGTAGGGATCAATCCCGTCTTTAAACGGTTCTGTTGCGCCCAAAACGCGCAATACGGGCTTGCCGTTGGGGTCTCTCACTACGCCAGGCGTTCCCCATATGCCAAAACGGTGCGCCGTCTCCACAATACCGCCTTCGGATGTCATTCCGACCTTGCGGGCGGCGTGCAGTGCCGGTAGATTCACCGATCTGGGAAACACCTCATCGATTCTCCGTAAACCATACGGTACCGGATTTTTTTCCTGAAAATTACCCGGAGTCCATCGCTTGAGCGTTCTCCCTTTTGCGTCAACTTTTGCTACCATGCTGAATGGCACGTTTGGCAGAAGATCCTCATATGATGCGTGCATCTGCCGCAAGTAGGCCGAATACACCACAAGCTTCGAAGCAGATCCTGCAGAACGCACACTCATCACCCTATTGAACGGCGACTCAGCAAAGTCGCTTCCTCCGGTAAGCGCAAGAATCTTGGAAGTTTTGAGATCCAACACGATCGCCGCGCCATTCAATTTTTCCGCACCTTCCGGCAGCTCGCTGTTAAGATCCGCAAGGTGGTTTCGCAATTTCTCCGAAACGATTTTTTGAATGTGGCTATCGATGGTGGTTTGGATCCTTAAGCCCCCTCGGGTGGTTAGGAGTGTGTCGTCAAATCCGTTCGCAAGGAGAAGTTCTTTGGCAAAGCGCGCTCCGTATCCGAAGTCACGATCCTTTAGCGGGGTTATGCGGATAAACGGAAGATCAAGCGAAGCGTTTTGTGTAAGCGGCTCAAAACGTGACGCAAGATATTCTTTTTCCGTAATATATCCTTCATCTCGCATGCGACCAATAACCCAATTGTAACGATCGCGCGCTTTTGCGATCCGTGCGCCCTCAACCGCGACCCCGTCTTTTGGATGGAAGACCGGACAATACAAGCGCGGATTTTTTACCATAGCAACCAAAACTGAAACTTCTTGTATGGTGAGCGATTCTTTCCGGATGTCTTTGCCGAAGTAATATCGCACGGCTTCGGAAACACCGTTTATACCATGATCGTACCAAACAAGATTTGCATATGTTTCCAAGATCTGCTCTTTTGAATGACGTCGGTCAAGTTGAATCGCAACGCGCGCCTCCCGCCACTTGCGCCCATAGGTTCGTTCTTGCTTCCTAAAGTCATCCGACTCTTCTGCATATAAGAGTCTGGCGCTTTGTTGAGAAATAGTGCTTGCGCCGGATTGCTGGCCATATCGCCAACCGAGCTCGTGAAATGTGTCTATTATCATGGCACGGTTGATAGCCCACACATCGACACCAACATGGGAGAAAAAACGCTTGTCTTCCGCTGCAACAAATCCTTTCACCAACGACGGTGGCAACTCTTTAAATGTGATAGGATCACGAACTTCGTGGAAGAATCTACCTAGCGGAATATCGTCCGCCGTCAATACCGTAGACGATTTTGCGTAATTCTTCTCGGACAGTTTATTCCAATCAAATGGTCTGCCCGCGGAGTCAGAAAGACCCCATGTAGTGGCGTACGCGTATGCAATGGCCAGCACTTCACCAAACACAAACAGCGCCGAAAGCGCCATAAGCGATCCGATAGTGGCAAGCAAAGACCAAAGCAACCAGGAGCGCTTTTTAACAAGCCAAAACTTCTTTTTAAGCTGTTTCAGTAATTCCTCGGCAGATCCCGCAAACGGAATTTTATCCATTACATCCTCTCCAAACAAAAAAAGTTGTAAAAAAACTCGCACAAACCACCTTACACCCAAAAAAGGACAATCGCAACATGCGCGTTCATAAATCAAAAAACCCTCGTAAAAAGGTTTTTTGGCAGCTTCAGCAGATCGGATGCGGCGCGTTTCAGCTTACATCCAGGTGGGTGTCCGCAGCCGGATGCGTCAGAACGCCGTTGGACCAGCACTCATCAGCAGGCGGCACTTTAGAACTCCCTGGTTTGAACGATTGTTCTAAAACCGTTCGCACCCGAACGTTTCTGAAGCTGTTTTCAGTATAGCACAACAGCAATCCGCAATCCACAACCCTATCCACACGCTAATCCGATATGGACCACTGTACAGATGTATAGGGCTCGACAACCTGAACCCAAATACTTCCTGGCACGAAAACAAAATTATTTCCCTCAGGATCGACAAAAAGAAGCGGCTGCTTCTGGTCCTTTGCATCCTTTTTCCAGTATCCGGAAAATTCCCTTCCGCTGCGATAGAGCGTTGCCTCACCTGTTCCTTCAAGCGAAAGATCGTTATATTGGCCTTCAATCTGTTTTGATGACGCGCGCATTACCACGACATTTTTTGTTCTGACCGCCTCACCGGTGTTTTTATCACGCTCAGTGATGGCGCCGCGAATTCGCTCATACGTTTGCGATTCAGGATCATACGCGTATCTGACGCGGAAGGCCCCCGCATAGCCGATATCCAGCATTCCGGCAGCAGCCAGCGCATCAATGCTTGTAGCGTGTGCATATTCGGGTGCGTTTCCTTGCAGGCGGTATTGCATAAATTGCGCCGCCTTGAAAAGTCTTGTCATTGAAGAAAATCCGTTATGGGGCGCAAGCACCGACTCTTTCCGCCAAAAAGCGGCCGTGGGATTGATCAGCGCGTCAATATTGTCTATAGCTTTTGTTTTAAGCATATCGAGCGCGAAATGCGACCCGCCCCAATGCACATAAATGGCATCAAAGCCGTTTGCAAGGGGAATAAAGTCATGTCGCGCGGATCGAATTGAACCTATCTCGATCGGATCACGGCATATAAAAATTGCCATGAACCGAGTAATGGAACCGGTGATGACCGGCATCTCAAACACCATATCGGCGTCGCTTATGCCCGACAACGGCCGCGCGATCGCATCACCCGATAACATAATCGCCAAGGGGCGACGCGCGCTATTTGTGCACGATTCTCCGGTAAGCGGGTTGGTCGGCACAACGGCGGGCGTTGATGACGGCGAAGGCTCCGGAGAAGATTCGGGCGACACTTGCGGCAACGGCGGCGGCGCGGCGCCCGAGATTTGCTCCTTGCGCGGAACGACAAAAAATACAATCGCGACAATCGCGATTGTTCCCCCGATTCCGGCAACCAGCCATTGTGAACGTTTCAAATCCATGGTTCGTACGTGTGGCGTTAAAGACTTACCGCCGGCGCCGTGCGGAATACGCGAATAGGCGCTTTATGCGTTCCACAATCTCTTTCGGCGTATATTGGGCCTTCACCATGTACTCTTGTGCTCCCAACTCTTCCCCGCGCTCCATGTCGCTCTTTTGACCAAGGTTGGTGAGCATCATGACCGGGATAAGCGCGATTGTTGGATCCTCCTTAATGCGTTTGAGGATCTCAAAACCGTTTATGCCCGGCAAGATGATATCAAGCAGAATCAAGTCGATGCGCTCCTTGTCCAAAATTTTGAACGCCTCTTCACCGTCGATGACCGGAAAAACAATATAATGCTCGTCGCGCAAGCGCTTGGTCAATAATTCGCGCAAAAATTTATCGTCCTCAACCAATAAAATCGCTTTTGGCGGTTCGGTTTGTGGTGCGGCGACAGGAGGCTCTTGCATGGATGTATGGTACCCTTTAGCCCTTATTTTGCAAAGGGAACGGTAAAACTTATGGTTGTTCCTACGCCTTCTTGCGATGTAAGGTTGATCGTGCCGCCATGCCGCTCAACGACATTTTTCGCGATGTAAAGACCGAGGCCCGAACCGTCCGTTTGCATGCGCACGACATTATCACCCCTGAAAAATTTAGTAAACAACAATTGCTGTTGCGCTTGGGGAATGCCTACGCCGTTATCCCGTATGGTGCAGCGCAGGAAAGCGCCTTCCGAGGCAGCTTCGATGTGTACTTCGCCTCCGGGTTGTGAGTATGAAACGGCATTATCCAAGAAATTTTCCACCACCAGTTCAAGTTTTTCGGCGTCCGCTGCTATGGGCGGCAGCATGTCAGGAACGCTGCTTTCGATGCGTATATTCCGGCTCTCCGCTTTCGGTTTGAGCGTTTCGATCGTTTTTGCGATGAGTAAGGCCATGTCCACGCTTCCGAACTCGTAGCCGAAGCGACCCTCTTCCATGCGCGAAACATTCAGCAAAGAATTCACCAAACGCACAAGGCGATCGGTGGTTTCCATGCCCTGGTCGACAACCGGCTTTTGATCGTCTGTCAGCGGGCCAAGCCCCCCGTCCGCAAGAACCGAAAATGCCCATTTAAGGGAGGATAGCGGCGTACGCAACTGGTGCGCGGCGACGGAAATAAAATCAGACTTTAGTTTGTTGAGAAATGTTTCTCGCGTGATATCCCGCACCACGAACATTTCACCATAGGGCGTTCTATCGGCATCGCGTAGCGGCATATGGACCACCGCCAACAATCGCTCTTCGGGTTTGTCGATGCGAACCTCGACGCGATCCCCATCCTGCTTTACGGTACCGATGACCGTAAGGAGATTTCCGATATTGCGAATCGGATACGAGATGTTTTTCCGTATTTTTAAACCCAACAAATCCGCACCTTTAAGTCCGAGCACGGTTTCGGCGGCGCGATTCATAAAAAGCAAGCGCCTTTCCGTATCAAAAATAATAATGCCATCGCCGAGATTTTCTACCACCGCCTCCGCAAGCTGTCGGGTTTGGTAGAGCTCCGCGGCATGTCGGGCAAGATTTCGGCGCAGCGCCATGGTGAACACAAGCGCCAATCCCAGAAAAAAGCCCTGTGGCACCAGACTCCAGAGGCGTTCGATCAGCACCTCGCCCGCCGCCGCAAGCTGTGCATTGAATCCGTACAATGCCAATATAACAAAGAACACCAGGACAACGACGCTTTCCGAAAGCAGCGCCCCCAATTCCATGATAACAAGCATATAGAGCGCAAAACCGATCGTTTGAAAATCGGATGGCGCTGCGTATAAAAAAGCAAAAAATACGGCAAGGTCCGTGATAATTCCAAATCCCGCAATAGCGCTTATCGTGCCGGCGGGCGCTTTGGTGTTTGAGGTTCCTGCCGTCAATTGGAAAAACACGTTAAGCGTCGCATATCCGGCAAGCAGATACGGCACCCATCCCCACGACGCATCTGACGGATCGATCGTGCCGACCATATGCGCATACAATCCGAATAATGCAGCCGCCGTTATCCAGCGGACGACGATGAGGTAGCGAACGATGCGTTTTCGCTGTTGGCTGAATTCATCCATATTCCTTGCAGTCCCCTCTCCTTTAAAAGGAGATGGTAAAGGGTGAGGTGTGTTAATTACTTGTACGCGCCATCAGTTTCTATCCACCGGTTTCATATGCCCCCAATCCGGGCCGATTTTTATATCCGCAACCAACGGCACCGAAAGCTCTATCACCTGCTCCATCTCTTCTTTAATGAGCCGAGCGGCGTGCCGGAGCGTCTCGGCGTGATCGTGGATTTCGAACACCAATTCGTCATGCACCTGCAGAAGCAGCCGAACGCGTTCTTCTAATCTTTCTTTCTCAAGGCGATCGGCGATTCCGACCATTGCCCGCTTAATCATATCAGCCGTAGCGGTGCCTTGAATAGGCATATTGATCGCCATGCGCTCCGCGGCCCGGCGGACCATGGGGTTTGTTGATCGCATTTCGGGAATATAACGGCGCCGTCCGAACAGCGTCTCCACAAATCCCCGCGCCTCCGCCTCCGCGCGGACGGCGTCCAGATATCCCTTCAACGCGGGGAACTCCTTAAAATATTCTGCAATGAATTTTTTTGCTTCTTCAACGCTTATCTTTGCGGTTTCCGAAAACGCTTGCGGTCCCATGCCGTACAGTACGCCGAAGTTCAGCGTTTTTGCCAGCGCGCGCTGATCGGGCGCCACGTTGCCGGGTGAGATTCCGAATATAAGCCCGGCGGTTCTGGCGTGGATGTCTTGTTTGTGCTTGAACGCGTCCTGCATGACCGGATCTTTTGACAGGTGCGCCGCAACGCGAAGCTCGATCTGAGAATAATCCGCAGCCAGAAGCACCGATCCTTTGGGCGCCACAAACAGGCTTCGCATCGCGCTGCCCCATTCGCCTCTGACGGGAATATTTTGAAGGTTGGGTTCTTGCGATGAAATCCTGCCCGTTGCGGCTCCGATCTGCTGGAACGTCGTATGCAGGCGCCCATCCGCGCCGATGAGCCCCGGCAGCGGGTCAAGATAGGTTGTTTTGATCTTGAAGAATTCCCGGTATGAGAGAATTTTTTCGATAATGGGGTGTGCTGTTTTTAGTTTTTCGAGCTCCGAGGCTTGGGTTGAGGTGACGCCGCCCGCGGTTTTCCGCAACCCCTTGATCGCAATCCCCATTTTTTCGAAAAGGACGCTTCGCAGCTCTTTGGTCGAATTAATATTGAAGTCTAATCCGGCGAGCGCATGGATCTGGTGTTCGAGGGTCGCCAGTTCTTTTTCAAAGCGCTTGCCGAGGGAGGCGGCTTCGCCAGGATCAACGGCGATTCCGGCCTTCTCCATGCGCCACAGCACAGGAACCAGGGGCATTTCGATCTCATAACAAACGCGCGAAAGGTTGTGCCGTTGGATTTTTTCTGACAGGACGCGATAGAGCCGACCGATGCAATGCAATTGGTATGCGGCCATCTGGGTCGTCTCGGCGCTCATACGGAATTCTTCTCCCAACTCCTGCAACACGGCGGTTTTTAGCGACACGTCGCGCGAGCCTGGCCGTATCAGAAGGTATGCCAGCTCCGTGTCGAAAAACGGGCCCGCAAGGGCTATATGCAGGCGGTCGAGCGCATGCATAAGGTGTTTTGCGCCATGACAGATTTTTTTAACCCCAGCATCGCCAAAAAGTACGCGCAGCAGTTCCTGGATTTTTGTGTTTTTCTGTAAATCCCCGATCGCTATGAAGCCGCGGTATCCGCTCGCTTCCAGCGCAAGCCACTGGGGGATCTCGGAGCCCAACAATAACTCCGTATATAAAGCAATATGCAGTTCTTTGGTCGAGCCAATTTCTTTAAGCAATGCCTCCGTAAGCGGCTCGGCCCCTTCAGGCGCGTCCATTCCCTGCGTCAAAGGCGCGATGGAGTTCGCAGTTGTAATGGTCGTTGGGTGTAACGGTTTTTGGGTGGTGTCCGGCAGTCGCTCGACGAGACTCATAAATCCCAATTGGCGAAGCAGTGAGACGACCGCATCCCGATCGAATTTTTCGCGGCCCGCCTCATCCAGGGAAAAATCCACGGGTACGGCGCAATTTATGGTCGCAAGCTCCTTGGAAAAAAACGCCTGCTCGCGGTATTCGCGCAATAGCGCAACCAGTTTCTCCGTGAACGGCTTTTCAATAAGCGATTTGTGTTTTGTGCTTTTTGTGTTTTGTGCTTTTTGGGAATTGGGAATAGCCTCCACTGCTTCATAAAGCTTCTGGAGCGTGCCGAATTTTTGCAATAATGCCGATGCCGTCTTCTCCCCGATTCCCGGTACACCCGGAATGTTGTCCGATGGATCGCCCTTCAAGCCCTTGAAGTCGGCGATATGTGCGGGCGGGATGCCGTATCGCTTCAAAACTTCTTCGGTGCCGAGCATCTGCGTTTCTTTGATCCCGGATTTGAGCGTATAGATGCGCACGCCGTCCCGAACCAATTGCAGGGTGTCCATATCGCCGGTCACGATAACGCATTCCGTGCCGGGGGATTTTTTCATTTGTTCCGTGATGGTGCCGATCAAGTCGTCGGCTTCGTATCCTTCAAGTTCGAATACGGGAATGCGAAAGGCGCCCAGTAGTTTTTTTACCACCGGCATTTGCGCATAGAGATCGTCGGGAGCCTTTACGCGCGTCGCTTTATACGCTTCATAGGCTTTATGGCGGAACGTCGGCCCCGCCAAGTCAAAAGCCGCCGCGCAATGCGTCGGCTTTACCTCCCGCAATACCTTCAGGAGGAGCGAACAAAATCCGTAGACGGCGTTTACCACCATGCCGTCGGGGGCGGTTAAGGGCGGCAACGCGTGATAACTGCGGTGAATGACCGCGTTGGCGTCGATGATTACCAGTGTTTTTTTTTCGATCTTCTGCATCATGCTTTTTTAGATTATGAAATGTATGTTTTCTGCGTCTTTCCGCGCAGACATCGCCCGACGGCATCGGCTATGGCCGACAGCTGTCCCGTTCATGGCTAATCCGGCGAAGCCGGACGCCACTCGACCCCGCAAGGGGTCTGGGGCCCGCTTCTATAGTTATAGTCCGGAGGGAAGCGGTATTCCGTTTCCGCAGAAACTTAATCCGAAGTCCGTTCCGGAAGCGGCCGGTTCCACGCTATACGGAACACCCAGGGAAACGCGCAACATGCATGCCGTGGGACGGCTGACGGCCAGCGCCTCAAGGAATGCCGCCTCCGCCTCCTGTCGCGAGGCGGCAAGCGGTTTTTTCAAGAGTACGATGCCGAAGCTGTTATCGCGGCCGAAATATTCGATGGTATATGAATCCGTGTTGAAGACGACGACCACATCCGGCGTAATAACGTTCGCCGCGGTGCGGTAAAAGTTTTTTATGGTGACGGGTCCTGCGATGCCGTCGAGCGTCACGGAATCGCTATCGGGTATTTCCGAAAGCTTCGGGTGAAGCGTCGGGCCGGATGCTTGCGTCGGTGTCGGCACAACTCCTTCGGGAGCGCGCATAAAAAACAGCAAAGAAAAAATGCCCGCAAGCGCAACACCCGTTCCCAATATGATATACAGTGATGATTTTTTCATACAAATTATATAAACACGTTATCGATCGATAGGATCGTTGCAATTGCCGCCCGCATAACTACAGACGTTATTGGCGCCCCAGCGGCCCCAGCGCGTACCATTACACGACAACACGCAAGCTTTGGCAATATTTACGTCCGGGTTTATCGCAAGCGCTACACAACGATCATAGAGGTCTCTATCTCTAACGGTACAGGTCTTGTTTGAAGCGGTATAGGGCCCATTGGCGAATGCGAGCGGACAATCCAATATTGCGTCCGTGGCGGGGTCTACCAGTCGATGCGCGGAAATATTGATCTGAAACAATCCCCATGACACCGAGTTGCCATCGGCGCAAAGATCCGTGCCGCTCGGTACGGAGACCCTTCCGCTACTTTCGACATTGCAAATGCCGGACGCTTCGTATGCATGCACGCTCATGCAGGTTTCTTGCAGGTTTTGAACGGTGCATGGCCCGGAAGGGGCGATTTGGCACCTTCCGCCCGGGCTTATCGCAGGACCGCAGGGATCGGCAGTCACCGTCAGGCGCCCCGAAGACTCGGCGCTGGTGCGGGTATTTTCCGACCCGGCAATCACTTCAAAGGCATAGGTGCCCGCACGCTTTGGTTGCCATGAAGCTTGCAAAAAATCGCTTTCAAAACGGCCCCCGACCGTTTCAACCACCGCATTCGTTTCGACATCCTTAATATTGAATGAGGCGCCCCAACCGGTGCAATTTCTGCCTTGAGTCCCCATTAATACCTCGTCGTATGTTTTTGAAACCGTATTATAGCACGATGTATTTGCTCTCCATGAAGCCGCGGTTATGGCGCAGGAGCCTTCAACGGCAGGGGATATGATCCGAGGTTCGGGAAGTTCAAAAATAGGCAGCCCCGGATCGCGCAGTCGCACGAAGTCGGGGTTTAAGGTATTTAAGAGGATAATGGCGGCAAACACCACCAGAAGTCCGAGGAGCGCCGAAACAATCTGATCTTTGGCGTCGCTTTCAGCTTTAGGATCGACCGCGGCGGTCAGGTATTTTACTCCACCAACGACCAGCATTAAAAGGGCGGATATGCCGACGAACGCAAAGGCCGCGATAACAATATAGTTAATGAAACTTGCCGGGCTTAAGCCCGGCCCAAAGCCGCCAATGACCGGCAAATTCAATTGGATAGAGCCGGCATTGGCAACATTCAAAAACACAGTCAATGTCCAAACAGCAAGCCACAAAACCAAACCGCTTTAATGCAAAATGTAAATCTCAAAATGCAAAATGACAGTTCAAAATGTAAAATTTTAGAATTTTACATTGTCATTTTCCAGTTTGATTTTTAAAATTTTACACTCGATGTGTTTGATGCTTGTATCTTGGTGCTCGGTTATTGTGCATTAAGCCGCAACGCGTAGATATATCCATCATGCCGGTTTACGAAAAAAA
>JAUYLV010000009.1 GCA_030699565.1 bacterium | reverse complement strand
GAACCCACGCCCGAACCGGATACCACGCCGCCGGATTTTGTATTCGAAGTCCTTACGCGGCCGGTAACGACCGCAACGATCGCGCTTGCGTGGAGTTCATCGGCGGAAGATCTGGCATCTTATGATTTAGATGTTGCCATGCAATTGTTCGATAGCGACCATGAAGGCTTATGGAGCCCGATGCTAAACATGACCGATGCCACTTCTATAACGTATTTTGCTGCACAGGATGACGCGACATATTTTTTCCGGCTGCGGGCGCGCGATACGACGGGTAACGTGAGCGAATGGAAAACACTCTCGGCGGACGTAAGTCAAAAGCCCATTGTCATCAATGAAGTCGCATGGATGGGCACCGATGCATCGTTTCAAGACGAGTGGATCGAACTTTATAATAAAACCGGCGCGGCGCTCTCATTGGATGATTGGAGGTTAAGGGTATCAACGGTCATTATCGGTTCGAAGTCTTCCGATATCCCGCTTTCCGGGTCTATCGAGCCGCATGGGTATTATCTTATGGAGCGCACGGATGATACGACCGTCGCCGATATTTCTGCCGATATAATGTTTACCGGTTCACTGAACAATGAATATACGCAACTTTCACTGGTCGATGCGGCGGGAACCGTGATCGATGAGACGCCGCATGGCGCATTCTGGGCCGCCGGTGATAATGCGACAAAGCATACGATGGAGCGGGTGCGCACGGAACTTTCCGGAAACGATCATTACAACTGGTTCACAAATAACCCGATCATACCTGTTACAGATGACGGCAGGCACGACGCGGAAGGGAATGGTATTTGGGGCACGCCGAAAGCCGAAAATAGCGTGCGTAACTTGTATACATCGGCGCATGGGGAGCAATTCTTGAGCGGTGAGCGTGTGTGGATGCACGATAAAAGCCCGTATTACATTCCCATGGTTCTCCATATAAACCCCGGTGCCTCGCTTGCGATTGAGTCGGGTGTGGTGGTGAAGTTTGGCATAAATGCTTCACTTATGGTTGAAGGCAGAATTTTAGCGGACGGCACCGAAGCGGAACCAGTTGTTTTTACGGCGTTTGCCGATGATGCATACGCAGGCGATACCAATAGAAACGCCACCGCAACAATGCCGGTTGCCGCCGCATGGCGGCGCATCACCATGGCGCCCGCAGGCAGCGGTTCCGAATTTCATCATGCGGTTTTTCGATACGGCGGAGCGGAGATCGGCGCGGCATATGATCGATCTGGTATTTTGGTGTCCGTGGAAGGAACGAGCGCGCTCTTTGATCGGGTGACATTCGAACACGGCTATCGCGGCGGCTTGCGCCTGCTTAACTCACAAAGCCATGTAATCGACAGCGTTTTTGCCGGGCCATGGGAAAACATGGTCAGTGTTCCCTGCGATCAATTCGGCGGAAACGCCATACTCGCGCAGGGCGGCTCACCCGTCATGGAGCGTAATACGATCGACAATGCCATCCGCGGAATGTTCTTTTGCGGCACAACTCCCGTTGTGCGCGACAACACCATTCGCAACACGGAAACGCCAATATATGCATCAAGCGCCCTTGGCGAGTTTAGGGGTAATCACATCGAATCATCGACCATGAACGGCATATTTCTTACGGGCATATTCACCGAATCCGGAACAATAACGAAAGATGTGCACCCGTATGTAATCGATAATGTGCATATATTCGCACCCGGATCAATTGCGATAGAGCCCGGTGTTGTTCTGAAATTCGCCCATTCAAATTACGCGGAACTTGCCGTGCACGACGGCGCGTTGTTTGCCGAAGGCACCGCGGAGGAGCCGATCACGTTCACCACACTTTCCGATGATAGCGCGGGCGGCGACACCGACAATAACGCAACCGGTTCGGTGCCGTTTGCGGGCGCATGGAACGCCATAACATTTTCTTCGTCATCGATCGGTCGCTTTGCGCATGCGCGCATTCGCTATGGCGGCGGATTGCGCAATGGTTTGGCATACACGTGGACGGCGGTCACCGCCGACAATCCCACGGAGCTTTCATTTATCGACTCCGAAATAACCGATAGCGCCACGCACGGAGTTATGGTTGAGCGCGCCGCCACCGGAACCGTCACATTCACCGATACCCTTTTTGCCCGCAACAACGCCTGGAATCGCGCGGCGTTGCAGGTGGCGGGCTCGCACGTGAAACTTGAGCGCATCCACTTCGCCCAAAACCACTATGGCATTTGGGGAGATTATGAATCGATCTTCGATGCCACCGACCTCGTGTTCGACGGTAACTATATCGATATTTATCCCGAAGACCTGCTTCAAAACACCCCTTAATATTATTCTGGTAAAAACCGATGACGTTCTGACGTTCTTAAGAACGTCAGAACGTCATCGGGTGCTAAATCCATGCAATCATATCTATTATTGGAACGTCTTGTGCGGGGATTTTCAAATCATCGAAGGATAGAAATTCTTGCGCGATTAGAAAAAGTTCCGAATCAATCATTGCAAGACATTGCAGAATTTTCTGGTATTGATTTTCGAACCGCCGGTGAACACATGCGCAGATTACAACTCGCTTCACTCGTCACTAAACGCTTCAAGGGTCGCCATGTGCTTCACGCTCTTTCTCCTCTTGGAAAGCATGTTCTGACGTTCTTAAGAACGTTAGAATAAAAAAAGAACATGATACGCAAAAATACATAAATCAAATTGACAATGGTTTTTTGTTGCGCTATGCGCGGCATGCGATCTTTTATAAGGAGGCTTTTATGTCGTTTAACGAATGGCTTTGCCGAAAGACGCTTATGTGCGGATGCTTGATTATGGCTTTGGTTTCTGGATTGGCGACGATTGCCGGTATGGCACATCAAAGTGGCGGCGGTTCATTTAGCCAAGGGATGCCGCTTGTTGTTCTTTTTATCGCAAACCCTGCTTCCGGCGTCGGCTGCGTATTCGTATTGGATAGGCTCGAAAGGAAAATTCAAAAAAGAGCCGAAAAACAGTATGCATGTGCCATCGACAGAATCTGCAAGAGCCTCAAAGACATCAAGGCGTGACCGGAGCCTGTCGATGAGGGCTCTAATTTTTAAGCATGAAAACTTGACATAAATGCAAATACGGTGGTATAATTATCTGGTTAAGAAATACACGTATGATCAATAAAATAGCCAACAAAATAAGGTTTTTTACAGCCATACGGCTGGTATTCGGCATAGCGTTTATGGCGCCTGCATTGGCTTTTGTCGCCCCCGCCAAAGCCGAAGAACTTCGCTGTCCGGTCGACAAAATCGGCATCACGGCTAGCATCAGCGGCAACCAGGTTACCATTACCAATAACGCGCCGGGATGTCGATATATCGCGACCGCGGTTTATCGTCTTTATGCCAACGGCGTGCCGCAAGAAAAATCCTACTATTCGAATATTTTCGAATTCGCGGCGGGTGAACAGCGTACGTATCCGAATTTACCGGTGCCCGAATGCGCCTACATGATCGATGTGGTCGTGGGGAATGCGATCACGAATGGTCCGGTGGGATACGGCGATCGGTTGGTCGCCGAATATCGCCGCACCAACACGTTCTATTGCGCCACATCGGATACGCGCATAACAAGCTATCAGGCATTGCCTATTCGCGGGCTTCCGAC
This sequence comes from bacterium, assembly GCA_030699565.1. GTDB lineage: Bacteria > Patescibacteriota > Minisyncoccia > JAUYLV01 > JAUYLV01 > JAUYLV01. Next base: position 7,182 of record JAUYLV010000009.1, on the reverse strand, counting down.
GGCTTCAGGTGGCGGCACGGTATTGGGAACTTCGACAGGCCCCTCGCCGTACACGCCCGGGGCCATTTCATATACTTATCCCGATCCGAATTATGTGGCGCCCGCGCCCGCCCCGCTGCCCCGACCGCGCGCCACACCCGTGCCTACGCCCGCACCACTGCCATTGCCGCATCCTCGCGGACAAATTACACCAACACCCACACCTTCGGCCACGGGAACGGTGCTCGGCGTTTCCACAGGAAGCGATGCGCAAACCATCACGCTTGTTGCGGCGCTTGCGGGAAGCGCAGGAGCCTCCGGCCTGGTGGTCTATTTGCATCGCCGTCGTAAGCATGCTGCGCCCGAGATAACGCCGATCAGGATCATAGCTTAATGCCGCGTGAATTTTTATGCGGGCTTTCATCTTCATGAAGCAGGCTATTTAAATTTGTTATCGCCCGCGGTATACTATGGGTATGAAATCGAATTCTTTTCCGTTTCCAAAATCCATTGCCGAAAGATCCACAGCGCATGCGCTTGCGGTTTTGCGGCGATCAAGCGCCCTTGCGCGCATTGACGAAAAAGCAGACCGGCACGTGCAGTTGTCGCATCTTTTAGCGTCGCTGATCGCCGAAGAAGGCTGCCTCGGCGCCAATATTTTGCAGGCGCATGGGATCGTGCCAAAAGATTTGGGCATAACGCTCCTGGCACTGGATGAAGCTAAGCGTTTTGCTGCCGTTGCGGACGATGAGACGGCCTCATCCGAGGATTCCATGCATTTGGGCACGGAATTAAAAAGCGTGGTCAAGCGGGCGCTTCTGGTGGCTTCGCGTTTTCATCACAAATATCTCGGCACCGAACATCTGCTGTATGCGGCGCTTGCCGAAGTGATCCGGCGGAATGGCGCAGGAAACCCCGATTCAATCCGCAGCGCTCCAAAAAAGATCATGCAACTCTATCGTCACATGGAGGATATATTGGCATCGGGTGCCCGCTTTGCCGACGTGGAAGAAATGCTCGAAGAGGCCACGTCCGATCGCATGTTGCCGTTCATGTCATCGCGCGGGGCTGCGCTCGGCGAAGATCCGGAAGAATCATCCGGCGGCGAAGAACGCGCCACGCCCGCAAAATCCCCTATTGCGCCCCGTTCAAGCTTGGCGAACTTTTGCGAGGATTTGGTGCTTAGAGCCGAACGCGGGGAACTTGATCCTTTGATCGGCCGCGAGGCCGAGGTGGACCGGCTCATTCATATATTATTGCGCCGCGCCAAGAACAATCCCGTGCTGATCGGTGAGGCCGGCGTGGGCAAAACCGCGATCGTCCATGGACTGGCCATTCGCATCGCCAAGGGAGATGTGCCCGACGAGTTGCAACGCAAGCGCATCCTTTCCTTGGATATGGGGCAGTTGGTTGCGGGCACGGTGTTTCGCGGCGAATTCGAGTCCCGCCTCAAAGAAGTCGTCAAAGAGGCCAAGTCAAAACGCGTCATTCTTTTCATCGATGAAATTCACACGGTGGTGGGCGCGGGCGCGGCCTCCGGAACGCTGGACGCTGCCAATATGCTCAAGCCCCCGCTCTCGCAGGGGCTGATCCAGGTGATCGGGGCAACCACGCTCGATGAGTACCGCAAGTCCATCGAAAAAGACGCCGCACTTGAGCGGCGATTTCAGCCGATCCATGTGCGCGAACTCAACGAAGCCTCAGCCATGGTAGTGATCGAGGGCATTAAGGCGGCGTACGAGAAGCATCATAATATCGGCATCTCGCCCGAAGCGATCCGTGCGGCAGTCATGCTTTCCGAGCGGTATATTCAAGATCGACTTTTGCCGGACAAAGCCATAGACATATTGGATGAAGCTGCCGCCTACGTGCGCGGCAAGGTGGCGCCCAGCCAGGTGCAGCCGCACATTCGGGAGCTTGAAAAACTGATCGCGCAGCGCCTGGAACAAAAAGACACCGTCATGGAAAAAGAAGAATACGAAAAGGCCCTCAAGCTGAAAAAGGAGATCGACGATCTGCAATTGCAGCTTTCGGCGCTGCGCCTGCAGAAGAAAAAAGAAGAAGCCGCCGTGCGGGTAATGTTGACCGAAGACGACATCCGCGCCACGATCGCCCGGGTGACGGGAGTTCCGGTCGAGAAACTGCAAAACGAAACAGCCCAGGAATTGAAGGATGTCGAAAAAACCCTTCAACGCCGCATCATCGGCCAGAACGAAGCGATCACGCAGGTTGCGCGCACGTTGCGAAGAGCCCGCGCGGGGCTTACCAATCCGCGCCGTCCATATGGATCATTCATTTTTATCGGCCCTACGGGTGTCGGTAAAACGGAACTTGCGCGGGCATTGGCCGACGAGATCTATCACAACCATGAGGCGCTCATCAAGCTCGATATGTCCGAATTCATGGAGCCGCATGCCATATCAAAACTTATCGGCGCGCCCCCCGGCTATGTGGGGTACGAAGAGGATGGAAAGCTGACCGAACATGTGCGGCGCAATCCCTATTCGATCGTGCTTTTCGACGAGATCGAAAAAGCGCATCCGGCCATTTTCAACCTTCTGTTACAGGTGCTGGAAGACGGGGAACTTACGAGTTCTTCGGGCCGCAAGGTAAGCTTTCGCAACACCATCATTATTTTAACATCGAACATCGGCACGGAAGAATTTACCAAAGCGGCTTCCGCCATCGGATTTACGCCCGACAAGCCGAAGGTTGAAGCGGAAGACATTTCCGCCGATCTGACCGAGCGTTTTGAGGCGATAAAAGAACAGACCCTGAAGGAATTACGCGCGCTCATGCGGCCAGAATTGTTGAACCGGATCGATGCCACTATCGTGTTCAGGCCCCTAGGGCGTGAAGATATCAAGTCTATAAGTGCCGGCGAGCTTGCGCGGCTTGCCGAGCGCATGGAACGCAATAAGAGCCTGCATGTGGTGTTTACTCCGCAGGTTTCCGCATTCATCGCCGAAAAGGCGTTTAATCCGCGCGAGGGTGCGCGCCCTGTGCGTCGCGCGATCGAAACGCATATCGAAGACGCGCTTGCCGAACAGCTGATCGATCTTGCCGTCGCCGAAGGCGACAGCCTCAAAGTGGACGTTGGCAAAGATGCCATTACCGTAAAGAAAGTCCGCCCATCGGCAAAAAAATCCGTGTAAAATTTTGCATGCTGTAAACGCCCCGCTTGGCGGGGCGTTTTGTATTCTCCCTTTCTTAAAGGGAGTACGCGAAGCGGGAGGGATTTATTCTCCCTTTCTTAAAGGGAGTACGCGAAGCGGGAGGGATTTATTCTCCCTTTTCCAAAAATCCTCCGCCCTTCCCTCCTGCGCCTAGGCTACGGACGGGCACAGCGGGCACCTCCTTTACGAAAGGAGGAATATATTCCACACCCCTTTTGTGGAAGGGGATATAAGGCTATGGCTTTACGCAACGGCAAACCGGTGCTACCATCTCCCATTGGGAACGAACTTTGATAATGGAATAACCACTCGAAAGGAGCCAGAATATGGAACATGGCATTTCTCGGATCGGCGTGGTTGGCGGCGGGTTGATGGGGAGCGGCATAGCCGCGCTTGCGGTATATCGGGGTATTGCCGTTACGGTGCGAGAAGAGACCCCGGAACTTGCCGATCGAGCGTATCACGCGATCGAAAAGGTTTTTGGAGATCTCCTGCAGAAAGGCAAGATCGATAACCTCACCTATCTGCAGTGCATGGGGCTGCTTGAGGTGACGACCGACATGCGGGATCTGCGCGGGGCGAATCTTGCGGTCGAGGCCGTTTCCGAGCGATTGGATATTAAGGAAAAGATCTTTGCGGAATTGGACGCATTGCTTGCGCCAAACGCGATCATCGCATCGAACACCTCGTCGTTGCCGATCGCGCAACTTGCGGCCGCAACGGCACGCCCCGATCGCGTGCTCGGCATGCATTTTTTCAATCCACCGATTCGCATGGATCTGGTGGAACTGGTGCGGGGAGCGGAAACCTCAAAAATCACGATGTCGATCGCCGAAGCGTTTTGCCGCGAGCAACTGCAGCGGCAGACCATCCGCGTCACCGATCGTCCCGGATTCATCGTTAATCGCCTCCTGATCCCGTATTTCAACGAGGCTGCGCTTGCGATCGAGCTCTATGATGTCGATCCGCACCAGATCGATGCCGAAGCCAAGGCGTACGGGTGGCCGATGGGCCCCTTTGAGTTATTGGATTTCGTCGGCATCGACACAACGCTTTGGATCGCGGAATTTCTTAACGAAAGCTGCGCGAACCGATTTTTCGTCCCACCGCTCTATCGCCTGCTTGCCGAGCAGGGGCGCATGGGGGCCAGAAAAACCGGAACGGGATTTTATACATATCCAAGTAGGGACTCGCAGCATCTTGAGGCGCTGCTTGCCAAGCGATATCCTCATCGCAATGAGCGCATGGACGCCAAACACGTATTCGACCGCATGATGTGCGCACTATACGTTCAGGCGATCGAGGCGCTTGAAGAAGAAGCGGCATCTGCGGCGGACATCGAACTCGGCGCCAAAAACGGCATTGCATTTCCGGGCATCGGACCCCTGCATGCCATTGACGCGATGGGCCATGGAAAACTTTTATGGATGCTGCGGGATATGGAAAGAACGTACGGTCCGCGCTTTGCGCCGCCGGAACTCTTAAAACGGCATTCGGCGTGCGAGGCACCATTCTTTTCGGAGTAATGCTTTGGTGTCATTGCGAGTCCCGCCTACCAAATGATATGCCTCAGAATGGCGGGACGTGGCAATCCCAGTTGCGGTCAGCATTGACCGCTTTTTTATTTCATGTTACGTTCCAACATTGATGTTCGTTATTTTACAACTGCAAATAAAAAATCCGAGGAGGATGAAATGAGCAAAGTTGATGCAAGTGTTTTCGGCGATGTCGGCATTTTGGAAATCAATAACCCGCCGATGAATGTCATAACACAGGAAGTGATGAATGATCTGATCGAAGGTTTTCGGGCAAATCTGCAAGACAAGGCGATCCGCGTCGTTATCGTCACAGGCAAAGAACATCCCGATAAAAAGTCGGCGTTCTCGGCGGGCGCAAGCATCGATATGCTGAATGATTTTCGGCTTTCCGGCGATCGCCAAGGCGCGCGACGCGCAATGAAAGCGCTGCATGAGCAGCTTTTTAAGATCGATGATTCGCCAAAACCTGTCGTGGCCGCGGTGAATGGCTATTGTTTCGGGGGCGGTTTCGAGCTTGCCCTTGCCTGCGACCGCATTATCGCCTCACCGAATGCGGTGTTCGGTCTTCCCGAGGTGACCTTAGGCATCATTCCCGGCTGGGGTGGCACGCAGCGGCTTGCGCGCAAATGCGGAACCAATTTGGCGGCATGGATGATCTTGAGCGGAAAGAAAATTCCGGCAGATGGGGCTTTCATGGCCGGTATTGCGGATGCGCTTGGCACCGCCAAGGGAGAAGATTTTCATCGGCAGGCTATCGCGTATGGCGCGGATGCCGGAGTGGCTGATCGCGGCGGTTGGGCGGTTGTTGCCGGCACATTGCGCGATGATGTCGCGCAAGCGCATGGCAGCGGCAATGCAAAATTCGCGGTCGAAAAAGCCGCAGAAGCCATTCGCAGGGGATTACATCTCGGAATGCTTCGTCCGGGCATCGAGATCGAGATCGAGTGTTTTCTTGATTGCCTGTTTTCTCCCGATGGCGCCGAAGGCATTGGCGCGTTTCTGGAAAAACGCAAACCGAATTTTTCAGCAGTCATCTAACCCCGCTTCGGTGGGGTTTTTAATTCACCCCCCCTCCTCTCATGAGGAGGGGTAGGGGGAGGTGTGTTTGATTAAATATATATTTTCCATTGCTACTATTTTACATGCTGTTACAATAACTCAATCAAGTTCATTGCCATGCGAGTTTGAAAGGAGGTCATTATGACCATGCGCATCCGCGTATTTTTGTTCGTCGCCTCCGTGATGTTTTTGGCGAGCGCTCTGCCGGCTTCTGCCGCGATCTACCCCATTCTCGATGACGCCAAGGGAACAAGGATTGTTATCATCACTCCGGGTCCCAATGCGCCCGCCTGCGCGGTCGGCGCAAAAGGTACGGTGATCGAAGTGCGCCAAGAAGGCTGGGCTTTGCTTAATGACCAGGGAGATTTTTATCTCAATAAGCAAAATACGCCCATCTTCACGCAGCATCTTCCGCAGGGATTTACGGCGTGGGATTGGGAGACGACTGATTTTCCCGCAAAGCCGTCGGGCATTCTTTTTGGTAATACGGTGATCCGTCTTGATAGCGGTCAGATGATTTCGGCAGCCGACTTCTGCGAATTCGGGTACGAGGACGTTGCCGCCGAACAGGTTTTTGCGGATCGGGTTAAGGCCAAGTTGGATATAATTACGGCCAAGCTTCGGGCTGCAAAAGCATCGCAGCAAACTCCGTAACGATACGCGACCGTAACATGACTTTTTGCCGATGAAAAACTCATCGGCTTTTTTGTTACGCAATAACGCTCTGACGTTCTTAGGAACGTCAGAGCGTCGGCATGGAAGTTCCACTCTTGAAAAAGGATCGATTTTGCGCTAATATGGTAGCCACTGGTGAGGTCGCATAGCTGGTCTAGTGCGGCGGTTTGCTAAACCGCTGTACGGGTTAAAATCCGTACCGAGGGTTCGAATCCCTCCCTCACCGCTAAAGGCAAGTAAGGTGGCTGAGCGGGCGGATGCTCTGGGAGAGCATCCGCGGGCAATTCAATATATATAAAATATCGATTGCCCCGGATGAAAGCGGCGGGTTGCTAAGGAGTTGAAGTAAACGTCTTTACCTCAACGTAGAAATACCCTCGTAGGTTCTCCCGCGGGATTCCGGTTTTCTCTGTATTCGTTATAAATTCGAGAAAACCATCAGAATCCTCTCGTCTCCGCTTTATATATAAGATCATCGGGTGCGCGCCCGGGAACTAGTGCGGCGGTTTGTTCCCGGTTTGTCTAAAAATTTCCTCGCAATTTTTAGCTACAAACCGCAATCCCGTTTTGCGGGGCTAAACCGCTGTACGGGTTAAAATCCGTACCGAGGGTTCTCCCGCGGGATTCAGGTTTTCTCTGCATCCGTTATAAATTTGAGAAAACCATCAGAATCCCTCCCTCACCGCCAGATGTTCAAGTTAGAACCGTTTCTGGCATTGTCCCTGTTGGCTAGGTCATATTGCAACGAAACCACA
>JAUYLV010000004.1 GCA_030699565.1 bacterium | reverse complement strand
TAAATTATTGCGCATCAACAGATGCCTTGGCACGCTTACTGAAAATGTAGAGGTAAAGAATTTCGAGAATGCCCAGGGTGTTGATGATGAGCAGCGCCACAAACCACTCCTTGCTGCCGGCGCGCGCAGCCTTCCAGAGCGCAAACCCCTTCCAAATAACGCTCCAGGCGATAACAACAAGAAAGAGCGCCATGCCGAGAAACCTCAATTCGGGGTTGGCGAACATGAAAGGAAATTGTTGCATAAGAAATATCATATATCATACTAACCCCATGTTCATGAATGTGCAATGAAAGCTTTCAATACTACTAATCCCTAAAACCCGTACGGATGCGGGGCTGGCGAGGGTGCCGCCGATCCCTCGGGCGAATCTTGGAGAACGGTCGGAATAAGCGCTTCGGATCCGATGAGCTCCCGTAACGCTTCTTTATTGATATCCCAATCGCTAAAGAGATCTTTGGTCAATTCCACGGTGATGGCCGCACCCTCCGTGCTTTCCTCGAACCATTTGGTCGCCGTTCCCGGGTAGTCCCAGATGTCGTAATACGTGTAACCGGTTTTTTCCGCGTACCATCGGGCAAGTTCCCGGGAAGACGTCACCATCTCCGGTGACACAAGGGCGCCGAATGAATGGTAGGCGATCATCGTATCGGGCTTGTACTGCGCAACGACGTCGCGCAGCACGCGGCTTTCGGTTTCCGAAAAAGGTTCCGTACCGGCAAAGGTTCCCTCCGGTCCATATGTCTGCCAATCGGCCGTGGGAAAATTCAGGTTGAGATTGACGCCGTTCGCATTCAACTTGTCGGTGCGATCATAGTAGCCATCGGGATTGACGATCGGAATGATGACAAGTTTTTTTGATGGGGTGAGGATGTGCGGATTTGCGGCAATCTCCAATACGAGTTCACGCAGCAGCATAGCCGAACCCATCTCCTTGCCATGAATGGCGCCATGTAAAAAAAGCACCCGATCCCCCGATCCTATTTCGTACCCTTCGATAGGCCTGCCCTTTTTTGAATATCCGAAAACGATCTTTTTTATCGTATACTCCTTTTCCGGTATGGGTTGCGCGGACGGAAGAATCGCAAGCTGCTGCGACTCGACAGTGACGCGCATAGGAAGCGCAAGCATGAAAATAAAGACAAGCCCGGCAATAAAGATAAGGGCAAACATGACGCCGATCGCCGCAGGCGCCGGGTATCGATTGGCTTGTTTTGGCTCCTCCGAAGCATCCATATATACGGAGTTTATACGAAAATGCTTAAAAATCAATGGCTCCCCGCCGAAGCAAGGGAGCCATTAAAAATATCGGTATTGCCCATACCTATCAGCGCATGCGGGTTACATTCGCTCCGGGCATATACAGGTTCAGTTCATCATTATTAATTATGAAAACCGCGTCCCATCGTCGCCCCGTTTCCGTAAAGTCCGCAGCGGACATGTCGAGCCAATGGCGGGTGGCATCATCATTGACCTCATATACTTTCGGATCGCCCGCATACCGCACCCAGGCGGCCGGGCCGTATTGGGCAAGTTCCTCGCCCGATACATGCGTGATGGACGCACCCTGCAGATGCCCATAAAAGCCGAGAATGCGTCTGTCGACGATGCGACGTCGATACCCGTTCATGATGATCCAAAGCCCTTCATCGTCGTCGGTCGCCACAAGCGTACCGTTCGGATATTTCTGATAGGCGGGAATACGTTTTTCGCTTTCTGGGGATTCGGGCAAAGCCTCGGAAGGTTCCCCGGAGTTGGGAAACGATGGAATCGCCTGCGGCGCGGTTTCTTTCGGCCCGGGCACCATCGAGGGACCTGCCGATGAATATTGCACGACGTTGGCGGATTCATTGCCGGCAAGATCAACCGCGCGCACGACATAGTAATACACCGCGCCCGGCTCGGACGTAAATACATCGGTGTATGGCGCACTTTTCAGATTATTGGCGACCACATTGCCCAATATGCCGATGCCGGCGGACCGATAGATTTTCGCATGATGGAAATCGAAAGCGGGATTCAACCAGCTAATGGAAAATCCGCCCGAAACTTTTTCGACCGAAACGCCATACGGCGGATCGGGCGGCAGGGTGTCGGCGGGCGCAACCAGCACAAAACGCGTCAGATGATCCACCGCCGCAGAAACGAGACGCGCCTCCCTATCAACTTCGGTCGTCACGAGTTTTACCCAGGTGAATGCCGGCTCGTCCCAATACGCGATCGCCAAGGCCTCGGGAACCGCCCCGACGGAGGCGATATCGGCATCCGCATAGGGCAGGCTTACTATGACATTCGTCTCGAATGCGGTGAGCGCGGTTCCATCGGCAGCAGCCATCTCCACCGCGTATACATTCCCGATAAGACTAACCCCGCCCGTATGGGCAACCTGCGCGTCGACAGCAATAGCCACCGTCACCCGATCCGTTGCCGAAACCGCCCCGGCGGGAATTGTGATTCGCAAACCATCCCGCAAGCTCACCGTATTGGAAACATTCGGTTCAACCGTTACCGAAATCGGCTGGGGCAACGCCTTGTCTCCGAAAAGGAATAGATCAAAGCCGGTCGTTAAGGATTCCGCAGCAAGAGAAGCTTCACTTGATCGATACAGGATTCCTCCGTCAAGGCGGCGTGTCGAAATATGCCACGTTTCGTCTTCGGCAAGGTGCAGCGCATACGCGCCGTCTGCCGCCGATTCGGTTTGGGTATAGCCACCCGCATTCGACCAGGCGGAGACGAAGGCGCGGACGCCTTGGCTTTCGGATCGGACCTTGCCGGATACCCTTATGGTAGGAATGCCGACCACGATCGGTGCGGCATTCGATGCGGCGCACCCATTGGTATTGCACGCATCCACCCGGTATTCATAACTTCCCCTCGCGGCGGGTACGGCAACGCTCGTGAATGCGGTACCGGCCGATAACGTATAAGCAGCATCAGTCGGCCATGCGTCGCCAAGACGGCGCAGAAAGACCCGAAACTCAAGCTCATTGACCGAGTTATCCGTCCACTGAAGCTCCAGGCTCGATTCGGCGGCGTCACCGAATGAAGCGCTTAGATTGGCGGGAGCGATAGGATTCAAGGCGCCGCTATAGCCGCCTCCGGTCGAATCGGCGATCGGAGCGGGCGTCGGGGTCGGCGAAGGCGCCGTGCAGGCCGGCTGTATACTGAACACTCCATCGGATGCGTCGCTCGCCAGCACCGATTCGGCGGCGTCATGTCCATATATGAACATGCGTGCCACGGTGATGTCGGCCGCCGGAACGATCCAGGTATACGACGTCTGGCCCGTAATGGCATGTACCGCCCGCACCTTGTCGGCTTCATTGCCGGTAAGCGAATAGTAGACATCCGCATGATGCACGTCGCTCATCGACCAGGTGACCGTCCAGGCCGTGGAAACCTCAAGGCACTCTCCGCCGTTGGGCGAAGTCAGAGATACGGATTGGGCATTGGCATAGGAACCAGTAACCAGTAACCCGTAACCAGTAACCAGTAACGTAACGAGTATCCGTATTTTTTTTAAATAGGTGATCATATCCATTTCCGCGTCTATCCGCGTAGATATCATCCGACGCCATTGGCAGCCCCTCGGCGTCCGCGTAAATCCGCTTCTAGATTATTGTTTTTCCACTACCGCCCTGATCATCATGTTCGAATTCGCCACCGGAATAAACGTATCGTCGGAAAGAATGACCACATAACTGGTTCCTTGCGGCTGGGAAAGGTCAACGCCCAAAAGCGCGGGCGTTGTCAGTTCCGGCCAGCCGACGCCAAGGTAAAATTCATCGGATACGACAAGGTTATACGAAGAAAGATCGACCGTATACCAGCCCTCCTGGGTTCCGGCGGGCGTAAACGATACCGGATCGATCAGGCGATTACGCTCAAAATCCCACACATAGATATCGATGGGGCTTGCAGGCTCCCCCGTAAGTCGCAGATACAGCTTGATGCTGTCGATCTTTAGGGGAACTTGTCCGACGACATCGAACTTCGCGAACGACGCAACGCGCCCGAACGAATGATTGAAATCGAACGCTTCCGCCGTGCCGTCGTCGTTGATCAATTCGAACGTATCCGCCGACGGGGGCGGAGGAGGCGTCGTGACAATAATGGTTATCGGCAAGGGCTTTGCGAACGTGCGTTCCTGATTTCCGCCTTTATTGACTGCGCGTATCTGCAAGGTGCCGCCATAAGTGCCCGCTGCAAGATCCGAAGGTACCGCAATGATCACCTGCGGCTTGATCGCGGTTTGAGCCGTGATCGCGCTATAATGGTTCGGCGTGACGATCACGTACGGCTCGATCTCGGGCGTTACGCGCAGCGATACGTTTTCCAAATTCGTATTGACAATGAAGCTGGCGTCAACCGAGGCTCTGCCGCCTTGCGCAACCGACACTTCAAGCTTCTGCGTCTGCCAAAGCACATCGGGATTGCCTTTAAGCTTCAAACCCGTCAACGAAACCGCCCCCACGAGAATAGCCGCTCCTGTAAGAAGCATTTTTGCGAACATAGGATGAGTATTAGAATATGGTATAAGTATAGCGCATAAAATGGGCGCTGGAGAGGGAAAACTTCGAATCAAAAAACTCCCGCCTAAACAAGGCAGGAGCGGCTCTATGCCGATCGGCGAATCGATGGCTTAACTATTTTGAACGATCTTAAACCTCATTTCAAGAACGGCCGGGCAACGACATCATGATCATGCATGCGGCGTTTTGGTCCGTGAATCGCGGATTGAACGCAAAACCCAACTTGGTGAAAAACGCGATGGACTTGTCCAAATCCCTGACAGGCATATTGACGAATATTTTCTTTGCCATAGGTGTTCAAAGGTAATTATGCCGCCTGAACGCGCGAAGTCTTACCATCCGATCACGATGCCTTAACTTCGCTCTTGTTCGATGCGGCACCGTACGGGATGACGATCCACAGCAAGAGATACAGAACGCCGAACGGGAAAAATCCCGTCAGCACCAGAAGCACCACGAACCCAACGCGCACCAGCACCGGATCGATATCGAAATATTCCGCAATACCGCCCAAAACGCCCGCAACCATGCATTCCTTCCGCGAACGGCGCAATTTTTTGCGTGAGCCTTGTTCCATAAAATTTTGTTTTACGAAGTTGAGCCGGCACTTCAGCGTGCGCGGCATTCATGAATTTGGCATGAGCGCGACACGCTACCTTCCAAAAACCGCCCCGCCAAGAAACTTGCCGGCTTCGTCAAGCGAGAGCCGTACGGTGCCTTGGGGCACATCGTCTACGTTGCCCAAACCACACCCGCTCGGATCGACCCATGTGGTTCCGGACAGCGAGACGGCGCTACCCTGATTGGCATGCCAGTGCGTTTTCTTGCATTGGTCGGGCTGGGCGACATGAAACTGGAGTTTCGGATAGCAGACATTTCCGGCTTTAAGCACCTCAACGTCCTGCCCATCGGCGACCTCTTCGATGCCGGGGCAGAAAGGTTGGGCGGCCGTTCGAGACGAAGGCGTCGGCGTGGGCGTCGGCACGCCGATACAGCGGAACGGGGGGGAATCCACCCGCAATTCATCGCTGGTCGAGGCGAATTCCGCGCCGTGATGCAGGCGCTGCACTTCAGCGGGCACGTCGCCGCCCGTCTTTGGCCATGTCAATTTTGCCCGGAATGCAACGGTAGCAAAGCCCGGAGAGGTACAAGTGAATTGTTTCTCTATCGTAAAGCGATCACCGGGAACGGATGTGAGCGGCGGCGCATCCGTAATGGTTGCGGGTGAGACGCTTCCGACGCCCTCGAAGGACCCTTCCAGCGTCCACGGCTTACCCGCGCCATGCGTCCAGCTGGCAGACTCACCCGCGGCATTCCGGTAATGCACCGTGCGGGTCTTGCCGGTATAGTGCGCGCCGGCAAGCACGGTAAACGTTTCGCCGACCCTATGATCGCCGGGATGATTCACCGCTACCGAAAAGAATCCGAATTGCGATCTGTTGAGCGTGATGTCCGAACCGGGCGGCGTAAGACTGCCGCCCTGGCCCGTCACAAGCGCGTCCCCGGATCGCGGATCGGTCCAGGTGCCGCCGGTGAACGATTCGAGCGGCGACTGCGCATAGGCATACATGATATAAGCTTGATTACCGGGCCAATACTCCGGAAGGAAATTTCCTCCTTCCACATTATATACGTCGCGCGAACGGCCTGCGGCCGAACTCGTATCGGGATCGTGGAAAGTGATATAGGGCTGCCCATGGTTCACGCCCGCGCCAACCACCGTCACCAAATGCGCGCCGGCCGGACGCCCGTCGCCGTCGAAGAACGATAGCCACACTTCAATGGCTTGCCCCTTCTGCATCTCATCATAGATTTTGCGGATGATATCGGAATCGTCCCTGCCGCCGATTTGATGCGCCTCAAAGGGCAAGTGGTGGCGCTCCATGAATGAGCGTTTGCCGGCGATCATGTTCGCATGCGCAACCCCGTCATCCCATTCCAAATCCCCTTTCAGCTCGTCGATCAGATCGTTCGGGTCGCCCTGGGGCATGCGGTCTTCCATATTGTGCCGTTTGGCAAGCCATCGGAGGGAATTGGAGATCGCGGTCGGCGCGCATTCGTTCCATAACTGGTCCTGATCGGGAACGTCGTTATGCCGTGCGCCGTAATGCGCGGGCGCAGGCGTGCCTGCGGCGTGCGCGGTAGGAACAACACCCATGGATCCGGGCAAGGGCATGCCGGTCGCCATCTGGCCGGATGGATCCGGCGCCCTTCGCGCGCTGCGATTTTCGATGATGACCTCCTCGACACGGAACACCTTGACCACCGGGGCCTTGGCCGCCTCTTGGACGGGCCAGTCGCTTCCCGAAAGCTTCTCTTCCGAAAGCACCGCGATACCCGAGACCGCCTTTGCGCCAAAATCGACATCGACGATGCGCAACACAAAACGGTTCGCCTCACCCTCGACGATCTCGGGGAACATGTTGCGCACGAGCCACTCTTCCTGCCTGCCCGATTGAGTATCATAACCGGAAAAAACGCCGTCCCCATTGATATCGAGCGCGACGTTTGCATAACCATACCGATCGGATGACCTTGTAAACGGCAAGAATACGAACCCCTGCTCGGTGAGTTCCCCCAGATATGACGTGCGATACAGCGCAATGCCCTCGCCGATGAGGTCTTTGTCTCCGGACGTGCGGGCAAATACGGCAAGCAGCACAAGCACGATTATCGCGGCTGCGACGATACTGATTTTTTTCATGGAAATTAAGATTTAATGGCAGGATCGCCTGTTAGGCGGCGAGGATCATATGATGCAGCGTATCAGGATGCGCGCGATTTCGCGAGGGATCACTGCTCTCCCAGCCACTTGAGAATTCGCGCATGGTTTTCGTTTGGCAGGATGGTATTATCTACCACCAGATGCGGCAGCGAACTTTTCCGAAGGTAGCTGCGATACACGCCCTGCATGCGTACATATTCCTGCGGGGATCTGGCCACGCGCGCGTATGACTGCATGCTGCCTATGCGCTCGCACAGCCGCCGCGCGAAAAGCTCCGCATCATCCGCGCCTTCGGTGAGAATGATCTTAAAATCCAGATCACGCAATACGCGTTCGGCGCGGGCGAAGGCCCGGGCATGCGCGCCGGCAGAATAGACCAGATCCGTCAGATGGAATTTCTCCAAAATGATGTTTTTATGCGCGAGCTTCCGGATGGCATTAAGATATGAGCCGATCAGGCCCGGACCGTCCGGCGTGCCAAAAATGCCGACGTCGGCATTGAACCACACGCAGCCATCCATGATGCCGCTTCCGGAATTGTATTTTTGCTCCAAAAAATCCCACACCCCGTGGATCGTGGAACTTTTTCCTGTCAGCTCCGCGCCCTCAAAAATAAGATGATGCATGTCCATGATTGTAACTACGTATAATAGCCGGGGCATCCATGATGAACGTCAACAATATGAATTAGGCCTTATGTTTTCCGCAGTTCCTGCAGATGCCGTAAAACTCCAGCGAATGCTGGCGAATCTCCGAAAAATCCTTGGCACTCCGCAGTATGGCATTATACGCATCTTCGATCTCGCAGCCGGAAACGTCCTCGATGCGGCCGCAGCGCATGCAGATCAGATGGTGATGATCGTTCAGATCGAAAAGTTCATAATGCGCGTGGTTATGCCGAAGATCGATCTGCCGGATGATGCCGCGCGCCTGCAGCTTCTTGATGAACCGATAAATGGTCGCTTGGTCGAAACTTTTACCAAGCCGCTCTATGATCTCCTGAGGGCTTAGCGGATGTTTCGTGCGCCGCATCACCCCCAAAATCGCCAAACGCGATCGCGTAGCTTTGAGACCGCCTGTTCGCAAAAGTCCGCGAAGTTCAACCGGATTAAACGTATTTTTTACTTGGATCGGCATGCGATCCATAATAATCTAAATGCGAATTACTTGCAATAAACTTGACGGGTCCCGACGGCGCGGTACACTGGACGCCATAAGACGCATGCGCGTTCCTAACGTACCGGCCTATGTCCACCACCCTATATATTTTTTCGAGCGTTTTACTCGTAAGCCTTATCTCGATCATCGGGGTCGCCACGATCGCCTTAAACAAGGATCGTCTTTTAAAGAGGCTTTCGTTTCTTATTTCGCTTGCCGTCGGCGCGCTCTTAGGTGACGCATTCCTCCACCTCATCCCCCAGGCATATCAAACGGAAGACTCGACCGTCACTTCGCTGTTCCTTATATTCGGGATCGTGGCATTTTTCGCCTTTGAGCGATTTTTACGGAGACACCATCATGCGACCACGCCCGCCTCGGACCAGGCCGAATCCCGCCACCTGGGACAATTGATTTTGGCATCCGACGGCCTGCATAATTTTATGGATGGGGTCATTATCGGCGTCAGCTATCTGATCAGTATCGAGTTGGGGCTGGCCACCACGCTTGCCGTCGCACTCCACGAGATCCCGCAGGAGATCGGCGACTTCAGCGTCCTGATCTATTCGGGATACACCCGAGGGAAAGCGCTGTTATATAATTTCGCTTCGGCGCTCATGGCGATCGCGGGTGCCGCGGTAGCCATCGTACTGGGCACCATTCCCCAGGAATTTTTGCAACGCGCAATCGCTTTCGCCGCAGGTTCTTTCGTCTATATCGCCATCTCGGATCTGATGCCGGAGCTGCGCAAAAACGACAGCGATAAGCGCTTTGCGTCGGAGATGATCGGGATCGGCCTGGGCATGATCGCTATGTATCTGCTGCTTTTTCTTGAGTAACGAACAATTTAAAAAAATTGTACACAAAAACGGGGCATGCCCCGTTTTTGCTTTTGAGAACTTTGCTGCTATTCACAGGTGCATTCGCATGCGCCGTCCTTGCATGAGCAGACGCATTTTTCGCACGTGCACGCACTTTCCTCACACTTACATTTCTCGACCGTGATCGTTGTTTGTTCTTCCATAAAATTATTCAAGATTATTTTTCGTAAAAGACGACCTTTGCGATAAAATATCCGTTTCGAACCTATGCAAAGTATAGCAGTAAAAGCGGCAGCCGGCCATGGAAAACCGCCGCCTGCCGATTAAAAATCGCCTCGAATATGCGACAAACCCGCGTAGTACGATCAAGCCTGCTGCACCAGCGCGAGGTTTGTGGTGCCGGATTTACCGAAGGGAACGCCCGCGCTGACGATATATACATCGCCCTTTTTCAGGGGTGCGGTGCGTAAGCGCGTGGCGATGCCCCGCGCCTTGGCAAGCGCCTCATCGAGGCTTTGTATCTCCGAATCAAGCACCGGAAAGACGCCCCACGAAAAATTCATGCGGCGGATCGTGCGCATGCTGCGCGAGGAGACGACGATGGGCTGATTCGGGCGATGGCGCGAAATGCGCCGCGCGGTGGCGCCGCTTTCGGTGAACGCCACGATCAGTTTGGCGTCCAATCCGTCCGCCAGCGTCACAACCGCCTGGCTTACCGCGTCCGATACGGATCCCTCGACCGGAAACGTCTTATAGCGCACATGGGGCGTGGCACCCGCAATGACGCTGGCCATGGTTTCGACCGCCTGCACGGGGTATTTTCCGGCGGCCGTCTCACCCGAAAGCATGACCGCGTCCGTTCCGTCGAGAATGGCGTTGGCGACATCGGAAATCTCCGCGCGCGTCGGCATGTGATTATAGATCATCGATTCGAGCATTTGGGTGGCCGTAATGACCGGCTTGGCATGCCTGCGGCATAGACGGATGAGATGTTTTTGAATGTGCGGGACGGATGCGAGCGGCACCGCAAATCCCAAGTCTCCGCGCGCCACCATCAAGCCGTCGGCGACATCGACGATTTTTTCCGCGTTATCCACGCCGGCCATGGTTTCGATTTTTGCGATCAGCATCGGCGGATTCTTTGCCGGCAGAAGCTTTCGCACCGCAAGAATATCGCCCGAAGACTGCACGAATGAAACCGCAAGCGCATCCGCGCCCGCCCGGCACAACGTGGCGATATCGGCCTTGTCCTTGGCGCTCAGCGAAAAACTCCGGATCGCAAGCCCTTGGGCCGAAAAACCCATGCGCGATTTTAAAATCCCCCCGACCACCACTTTGGCGGTGGCGGATTTTTTTGAAATATCCGCTATTTCAAGCTTCACCAAACCATCGCCCAAATAGACAAACGAGCCTTTTTGCAGATTATTGAGAATATGCGGGTGATTGAGCGAGAACGATGCCGCATTCCCCATGCGCTTTTCGCGAACGATGCTTAATTGCTGGCCGATTTTCAGCGTGTATTCGCCGTCGATATCGCCGATGCGGATCTTCGGACCGGCCAGATCACCCATGATCGCCAAGGGGCGGCCGACTTTCTTTTCGGCCCTGCGAATATCGGCTATGTTTTCCAGCATCTCCTGGCGGCTTTTATGCGACAAATTGAGCCGGAACACATCCACCCCGGCTTTTGCCATCTTGGCGATAATGCCCGCTGATGCGCTGGCGGGACCCACCGTCGCCACGATCTTCACTTTTTGAAAGGCATCTTCGGTGAACATAGGCGTTCGTTTATCGGATAGATAGTACCCAGTATACCAGAATTAAAACGCCCTGCGAGAGGGCGTTTTGGATATCGGCGTATCATCTCATCAACGGCGGCGGCGGCGACTCATGCGTCGGGCGAACGGTCTCGGCCCGGACGGCGCGGCAGGAGCACTCATGGGCCGCGGTGCGGGAAAATCCCTATGTTCCGAGATCGGCAGCATGATGCGCGCCAGTTTTTCTATCTCGCGCACCTCGGGCCCCTGGTCGGGCGTCGCAAATGAGATGGCGCGCCCCGTCATGCCGGCCCGTCCGGTACGGCCGACACGGTGAATGTAATCGTGGGGATTGTCCGGAATATCGAAGTTGATCACCACCTCAATGCCCGACACGTCGATGCCGCGCGCGGCGATGTCGGTGGCGATGAGCACCCGGTACTTGCCGGACTTAAATCCTTCCAATGCCTCCTTGCGCTGGGCCAGCGACCGGTTGGAATGGATCTCGGCGGCGGCAACGCCTACGGTGCGAAGGCGGAAGCATACTTTCTTGGCACCGAACTTCGTGCGCAAAAATACCAGCACGGTTCCGCGATAATCTTCGAGAAGCTTTTCCAGAAGCCTGCTCTTGTCGGTTTTCTCCACGATAAAAAGCTCGTGTGCCACGCCTTCGGCCGCCGTGCCGGGACGGGCGATCTCAACCCTGACCGGTATGGCCATATACTGCGAGGCGATGCGCACGATGTCATCCGGCATCGTCGCCGAAAAAAGCATGGTCTGGCGTTCGCGGGGAAGCGCATTGAGAATCTGTTTAAGTTGCGGCAAAAATCCCATATCGAGCATGCGATCGGCTTCGTCCAATACCAAAATATGCACATCGCGCGGCTTGAACGTTCCCTGCCCGAGGTGATCAATGAGCCGGCCGGGCGTGGCAACGATAATATGGGGATTGTTTCGCAAAGCTCGAGTCTGCTGTTCCATGGAAGCGCCGCCGATGAGTACGGCCGTACGCAATTGAATGCCCCGGCCGATCTGCTGCATCACTTCCTCCACCTGCAGGGCCAGTTCCCGCGTCGGCAATAACACCAGTCCCGTGCCCTTCACCTGCGCCAGGCGCTGGATCATGGGAATGCTGAACGCCAAAGTTTTACCCGTACCGGTTTGCGCAATACCGATCAGATCCTTACCCTCGATGCCGGAAGGAATGGCCTTATATTGAATGGGTGTGGGTGTTACGAACTTCAGCCGGTCGAGCACATCAAGCAGCCGCGGCGCGATGCCGAGGCCGTAAAAGTTCACTTCTGTTGTTTCGGGATTTTTCATATTTTTGCAGTATCCGTGCGCGCCAACCGTAGCATGGCACGACGGGTACGTCCAGTTTTTTATGCCGCATCAATGCTTGTTGCGGTCACGATCCACCTTGGTCAGATATTTTTTACGCAGACGGATGAACTTGGGCGTCACCTCGACCAACTCATCGTCGGCGATGTATTCAAGCGCATCTTCAAGGGTCAGTACGCGCGGGGGCGTCAGCATAATATTTTCGTCGGATCCCGAGGCTCGCATGTTCGTAAGCTCCTTGCCCTTGCATACGTTAATGGCGATGTCTTCTTCGCGTCCATTCTCGCCAATGATCATGCCTTCGTATACTTCGGTGCCCGGCCCGATGAACGTTACGCCGCGCCCTTGGGCGATATTCAATCCGAACGAAAGCGCCTTGCCCGTTTCATGCGCGATCAAAACCCCGTTGCGCGCCGAGTCGAGCGCCGGCACCTGGGGCGCGAACGCCAAAAACCGCGAATGGAGCGTGAATGATCCGCGCGTCTTGGTCAAAAGCGTGCTACGCAACCCCAAAAGCGCCTTGGTGGGAATCTCGTAAATAAACCGCGCGCCGGACGCATGCGGAAAGGTGTTTTTGAGTTCCGCCCGCCTCCGCGCAAGTTCCGCGGTAACAACGCCGCGATATTCCTCCGGCACGTCGATCACCGCCTCCTCCCGCGGCTCCATCATCTTGCCGTCCACCTCTTTTACGATCACTTCGGGGCGGCCCACCTCCATCTCGAATCCCTCGCGCCGCATGGTTTCGATGAGCACGGAAAGATGCAATTCTCCGCGCCCCGAAAGTAAAAACTTGCCGCCGTCGAGCCGATCCATGCGCAGGCTTACGTTCGTCTCCAATTCCTTGGTAAAGCGCTCCTCCAATTGCCGGGAGGTGACGAATTTTCCTTCGCGCCCCGTAAAGGGCGAGGTGTTCGGCCCCACCAGCATGCGCAAGGTCGGCTCCTCGATGGCAATCGACGGCAATGCTTGGGGTGTGGCCGGATCGCAAAGCGTCGTGTTGATGCGAGCCGCCGCAAGTCCCGTAAGCGCCACGATGTCGCCCGCTTCGGCCTCGGGCGTCTCCACGCGCTCCAGCCCGCGCGAAACATATACCGCCTCGATCCGCGCGGATGATTTAACTCCATCCCGGCCAATGACCGCAACGCCCATGCCCTTGCGGACGCGCCCCCGGCGAATACGACCGATCGCATACCGGCCTTTGTAATCGTCGTAATCGAGCGCGGTTACGATCAGCTGAAAGGGGCCTTCCGGATCGTCCGTGGGCTCGGGAATCTCGGTGATGATCTTTTCGAATAACGGCTTTAAGGATCCGGTCGCCTCATTCGGATCGCCTTGGGGCATGGCATCGAACGCGATCCCCTTGCGGCCGATCGCGTATACCACGGGAAAATCCAGCTGGTCATGATGCGTTGCCAGTTCCAAAAAAAGCTCATGGATCTCATCGAGCACTTCGGCAACTCTGCGGTCGCGCTTGTCTATTTTATTGATCACCACAATGGGCTTGAGTCCCAGCGCCAACGCCTTTTGCAATACGAAGCGCGTCTGCGGCATGGGGCCCTCCTGTGCATCCACCAAAAGCAGGCATCCGTCGGCCATATGCAGCGTCCGCTCGACCTCGCCGCCGAAATCGGCGTGCCCCGGCGTATCGATGATATTTATTTTAATCCCTTCGTCCGCGCCCATCCCCTCGGGTACATAGGTAATGGCGGTGTTCTTGGCAAGAATGGTAATGCCCCGTTCCCGCTCCAATTCATTGGAGTCCATAATAAGATCCTTCTGCTGTTCTTCGGAGTTTTCGCGGAACGTATGCGATTGCTTCAATAGAAAATCCACCAAGGTGGTCTTGCCGTGGTCGACGTGGGCAATAATGGCTATATTGCGAATGTTTTTCATGATAGGTGTTCTTGTTCAGGCACAAAAAAATTCCCAAAGGGAATTGACGAAAATGCCAAAACGTCAAGAAGATAACCATACCACACTGGAATATATATTGCAAGCTTAATCTCGCACCGATTGTTTCAGCGCCTTGGCGAGCGCCGTGATCGCATCATGGTCATGAATGGAAACCGCAAGCACCCGCGGATTTACCGCCTTGGCCTCCGCCAGGGCTTCGGCAAGACGCGCAGCGTCCACCAGATCGGTTTTGGTAAGCACGATCATTTCGGGTTTTTCAAGAAGCGACGGATCGTACTGCCGCATTTCTTTGCGGATCAACTTGTGCCGGCGGGCGATGTCGCCCTCTTCCAATGATATGCAATGCACCAGGGCTTTAGCACGTGAAACATGCCGCAAAAAATTCTCACCCAGTCCCTTGCCGAATGAGGCGCCTTCGATGAGCCCGGGAATATCCGCCAATACCAGTCCGTCGAGCATGCCCAAATTCGGCTCTATAGTGGTGAACGGATAGGCCGCGACCTTGGCTTTGGCCGCGGTCAGTTCGTTCAGAAGGCTCGACTTGCCCGCGTTGGGCATACCTACCAATCCGATGTCGATCATAAGCCTCAACTCAATGTGAAAATCCCCTTCCTCGCCCGCTTCGCCCCGCTCGAATTGGCGCGGCGTACGGTTGGTGGCCGAACGAAAGTGATAATTTCCCCTGCCGCCTTTTCCGCCGGTCAAAATACGAATGCGTTCGCCGGGACGCAACACCTCATAGCTTTCGGTCGTGGTCAGGTTCGTAATGATAGAACCGGCCGGAGCCTTCAAGATCAGATCCTTCCCGTCCTTGCCCGCCTTACGCGACGGGCCGCCGTCTTCGGCGTCTTGAGCCTCGTAATGCGTTTTTGTGCGGTATACCGCAAGATACGTCATATCCGAAGTGCCTTCCACGTATACTTTTCCGCCCTTGCCGCCATCACCGCCCGAAGGGCCGCCATGATCAATATATTTTTCATGCCGAAAAAGCACCCGGCCATCGCCGCCGTCCCCGGCTTTAATATGAAATTGCGCTTCGTCTATGAATGGCATTCTTTGTACTATCCTCTCCTTGCAAAGGAGGGAATAAAAGTGGAGGTGCGTTAATTCTGCTCCCGCCCCACCCTCCTACTCCCCCTCAGGCGGGGGGGTTAGTGGATAGCGGTGTGTTTTTTCTTCCATCTCCACACAGGGTAATCATACCAGACGCACGGAATATTCCAACCGCTGCATGCACGCAAAAAAACAGCCTTTTAAAAGGCTGCGTTATTGCCGCGTATGCTTACCGGGTCCCGGTATGGGTCATGGGCTTTTTGATGCCATATACCAGGCGAATTTTTTCGAGCGTCACCAATATCCACTTGCCGGGATCGAAATCATACCACTTCCAGCCCAGGTACGCCGAGCCCGCTTTGCGGTGATGGTTGCGATGGTACCCCTCGCCCAGCACCAGAATAGCCAGCACGAATGAATTGCGAGCGGGCTCAAACAAAATCACATGCCCGGCGGCATCGCGTTTTACCTTAACCAGATGGCCGTACGAATTGACCGCAAACGTCGCCTGCCAATAAACAAATACGCGCACGAATCCCGCAAGCAGCAGGCCGTCCCATCCGGCTACCATGAACGGAATAAAAAATCCCAAAAAGACGATCGGCTTGTCCCACCGCTTTTGCCACCGCAAAATCGGATTTTTCGCAAAGCCGCAACGTTCTTTGAACTCGACGGGTACCGTGGTTTGGCGCATGAACCAGCCCATGTGCGCCCACCAAAGCCCGTACAACGCCTTCCAAAATCCGTCCGGGTTTTCCGGTTTTGACAGCGGATGCACTATGGGAGAGTGCACATCGCCCTCCTCGTCGGTATGCAAGTGGTGCCACAAATGATCGGGGCCCCATTCCAAAAAAACTTTTACCACCGCCAGCGAGGCGCCTATAGCCAAAAACGCCTGCATGATCTTGCCGCATTCATAGGTGCGGTGCGCCCACAGGCGATGATAACCGAGCGACTGGCCGATGTTCGTCCAGATATAGAGCACCGCGAACATAACCCAAGCCCCGGTGGAGAATCCGCCATGCGCATACCAATACCAGGGTGCCGCCACCAGGGCACCGACGGCAACAACGATTACGCCGATCAATGTTCGCGGGCGGAATGCGCCCGTTCCGATCGTATTCATGAAGCCTCTTTTCTTTATAATGCAATGTTAAGGACCAGGAGCGAATCGTACCATGCATGATACCTCGTCGCAAACCACTCCTTGGCCGGTGTAAAAAAGCGGGAGCCAATGGATGGCTCCCTGCATGCGGACATATGTTATGCCGCCTGCGATTGTTTCTTGCGGAGACTCTCGAACCGTTTTCGTTCGGATCGGATCTTGGTGAAGCCGAACCGGCGCACGAGCTTCCGCTGTTTCTCGTAATAAATCCTTCCCGTTCGAATGGCCTCCGAGAAATCCTCGTACTCTTCGCCGTTTGCGACGCGATTTAACGCGTCCTTGGCGATAAGAATGTTCTCGAAGATTTCGTCCATTCTTTCGGTCACGCGGGCTCGAAGCATGTTCATGGATGCTTCGTCCGTTGATGGAGTGGGCGGATGACATTCGGTAAACAACCAAAACTCTTTCTCCGCCTCATGCCAGCTATGGGCCCGGCTTGCAATGGCAAGCAGACCCATGGTTCCCGCGCTAAAGGCGATTCCAAGCCACGCGTTCTCGAACGGCGATATGGTTTCGGCCAGAATAGCGAGGGCGACCGCCCACAGAAAGAAAAATCCATAACCCAGATACGCCCACTTTCGCGATCGCTGCATACCTCCTAAAAACTGCATACTGCCTCCTTTTCGGGCCTAGCCGACCCGATCATCGGGATTATCCATCCCGACATGGTGGATTTGTAAACCGGCCTAGCCGACCGGAACACTACATACATTATATCATTATATTTGCATATTTGTCAAGTTTTGGCAACATGAGCGCAAAAACTAAATTTCCTCAACGTAAAGCTAAAAATACCAAGATTGTCATTGCGAGGAGGAACGACGAAGTAATCTTTTCCGTAATCATTTTAAAATGAAATTAAAGGAAAGGATTGCCGCGCTCCTATCGTCGCTCGCAATGACTACAGTAGAGATCTGTTTTTTACACTCACGGCCATAACAAGGATTGCCTAACAGGCAAAAGCCCCGCTTACGCAGGGCTTTTTAGAATATAGTGATTTTGAAATAGGAATCACGCCTCCAAATCAAGCGTCCGGTCGATGCGGATCTGCTTTACGAATTCCGGCACATGGCTCACCAGGATCATGGCTCCGGTATACGCGTTTAAAGCTGCCGCGATCACCGGCAGGTGCCGGAAGTTCATGTGATTGGTTGGCTCGTCCAAAATCAAAAGCCCGGGCTTCAGCAACACCAGTCGCGCCAGCGACACCAAACCCTTTTGCCCCTCCGAAAGGCTGCCGATCTTCGATTTGATCAATTCCGAATGAATTAAGAACCCCGCAGCTACGGAACGAAGCTTCTCCTCGTCCACCTCGCTTCTCGCCGATGCCAGCGACTGATATACCGTCTCTTCCTTTTTCAGCGTGGAGAAATCCTGCCGGTAATATCCTACTTTTATACCCGGAGTAATATGCGCGCCCTTTGCCGTGCTAAGCGCCAAAGACTCAAGCAGCGTGGATTTTCCGATGCCGTTGGGGCCGACCAGAAGCAAGTGCTCATTGCGGCGCAGCGCGATATCGGTTTTCTTCGAAACCACCTTGTGGTTTTTCATTATGGAATACGAAGTGATGCGCATTAATTCCCCCACCACGTCGATCTCGGCGGGAATGGTAAATGGCCGGATGGTTTTATCTTCCTTGCGCACATCCACCTGTTCCTCTTCGAGCTCCGCGGCTTTTTCGCGCATGCGCTTTGCCAAAAGCCGGAGCCGGCCGCCCTTGTTGGCGAAGAAGTTCGCTTTTTCTTTTTTCTCGAGCGCCTCTTTGGCAAGGCGCGCATTTTTGCTGTTTTCCTTTTCGATGCGTACGGCGATCTGCGCAACCACGTCGAAATAATTCCCCACGTACTGCTCAAGCTTGCGCGTAAAAATATCCAGATAAAACACCCCTTGGGTGAATGCGTTCAAAAAATCGGCATCATGCGAAATAACAATGCACGTGTTTGGGTAGTCGATGATGAATTTGGTCAGATGCGCAATGCCCGCCTTATCCAAATTATTGGTAGGCTCATCAAGTAAAAGAATATCCGGATCCTGAATGAGTGCGGCGGCCAAGAGCAGCCGCGCCTGCTGGCCTCCGGAACATGCCGAAATAAGCCTGTCGAGCGGCACGGAAAAATTCACAACCTCAAGCGCGGACGCGATGCGCGGATCGATATCATATATTTTTTTGGAGAATGATTTTTCGAAGAATTCCCGGATCGTCAGGCTCAGGTATTCGTGCGGCATGGCTTGCTTGGCCAGTGCCACCGTACAATCCGGATTTACCACGACCTTGCCGCGGTCGGGCTTCAATTCGCCTGTGATCAGGTGAAACAGCGTACTTTTGCCCGCGCCGTTCTGGCCCATCAACGTAAGCTTCGCACCGCGCCGGACGCTAAAAGACACCTCTTCCAAAATGGGCTTATGGGGTCCTCGCTCGTACGAGATTTCTTCGAACCGCATGATAACTTCGTTCTTGGCCATAGATGACAAAACATATTCATACCATACATTCGGAGTATTGGAAACGGGCATTATTGACGT
The DNA here is from genome assembly GCA_030699565.1 of bacterium. Classification (GTDB taxonomy): domain Bacteria; phylum Patescibacteriota; class Minisyncoccia; order JAUYLV01; family JAUYLV01; genus JAUYLV01. The sequence goes on along the minus strand of JAUYLV010000004.1, from coordinate 9,664 downwards.
ATGTTCAAATGATGCTATGATCCCACAAGAAATTTACCGAAATTTTTAGGAGGCACCATGGTCTTTTCAAAACTGTTCTTTCTTCTACTTGCGGCTTTTATCGTCATTCCCGTCAGCCTTGTGTGCCTGGGTCGCTTGTTGCGCTGGATCATGATCGATCTGCTGGAATTTCGATTCATTCCTTTCCGATGGCGCGAAGGGGCGGGCTTCGCTCTTCTGGCGCTCCCGGCGGTAGTGGCCATCGTGCTGTGGCTCGCGTTCTGGATCGCGCTCATCATGCGGTACTGGAAAGCCATCGTGGCATACGTCGGCTAAGATGCCATCCTTCTCATAGGGAAGGATTTTTTTAACTTTTAAAGCGCGGGCTTCAACATAAAAAACAGCCCGCGAGGGCTTGTTTTGTACGAATTCACATGCAAAGCGCTTCTAAAAAGATATGTGGGGGTGTGCTTCGATCAGTTTTTTCAAGGCATCTTCGTCTCCCCGCATGCGCAGCGCCTCGGCGAATAGGCGCTGATCGCTCATTTGGCTGTGGTGATGTTGGGCCTGCTGGAGGTTTCTATCCCTCCGCAATGTCCCGTAAAGAACCGTTCTTGGATCAAGCGCCTCTCCCGCATTATTGAGGGTGATGCCAGCCACCCGTGCCATAAGTTCTGCCTGCGCGACCAGCGTCTTGTCGACCGTCGTCGCGTTCCCGGCCCTGTCCATGGCGCTTTGATAATCCTGCTCATTAATGATGCCGCCCAGGCTTTTATACCGTTCATACGTATGATCCGGCGCCATCTCGGCACCCTCACCGCCTACTTCCGCCTCAGGCATGGTATCCTCCAAAACTTCGATCATATCTATAACGTATCAGATTAGATTCAAACGATCAATGCACGCCGCGCTCAATTACGAAAGCGGCGGGCTAACATAGACCGTAGTGCCATTTCCCTACCCGCACGCAACGTTCTAACGTTCTTAAGAACGTCAGAACGTCGTTTTGTACGGCAATGTAATTAAAATTCCGGCGGGAGCTGCCAAGAAAGAAACAATAAAAAACACGCGTTTTGGCGCGCGATTTTAGTATTTAGTATACAGTATGCGGATGTAGAAAATCTTATTGCGGTAGTGGCATCATTTCGCATATACATTGTTGCATATCAGTGATGTAAGATGTGTAAGCGCCGCATCCAGATCCGCAAACTGGGAAATACCGTATGTTTCGCAGACGATATCGACATTGCCCTTGCGCCAAAACCCGAGCGGGCAAACCACGAGCAACTTGCCGCCTCTTGCATGAAGCCCCATCTCGAGCAATGAGATGGGGGACTTGGTATTGGGATCGAAATACATAATGATATAGTCGCTCTTTTCAAGCGCGTTCAGCTCCCATGCTACCTGCTCGCGAAAGGCGGGATTGTCCTTTTGCTGCGCCCAATTTGAATCCCAGTTGTCGCGCCGGGGATTTAATAATATTACTGCTTCATTCGCAAAACGCTCAACAACCTTATCTTGCCAGTGTTCGGCCGCGCCCATTTCAATGCTGCCCGCCAAAAAAACTTTTGGGTCGCTCGCTTGCGGTATGGGGTGCGGTGGTTTGATATGGATCATTTTGCCAGTTCCAAAAGGTTATCGCGGGCGATGGCGAGTTCCTTTGCGCCGTCGCGGGTTCCGCTGAAATGCCCCTTGGCATGTTCGGTGATGATCAGCGATCCGAGCTTTTCTTTAAAATCAATTTGGTTGCCGAGCGGCACCCACGAATCGTCATCCGAAAATATCGCAACGCTTTTGGGTAGGTGTGCTTTTATTTTCTCAAAATTTAGCGGAGCCTTCAGCCATTCGTCGGCTACGCTGCGCACTTCGTCATCGTCTTCCAAATTCGTAAGCTGCCCAAAAAATCCAGCCACAAAAACCGCGCCACCCACCTTGCTATCTTTAGGGAGCGTTTCCAAATAGCGGGCGATGGCCTGACAGCCCATGCTGTGCCCGACAAAATAGGTGTTTGCGTCCGCTTCACCCACGGCTTTGGCGAGCGCGGGTATCCATTTATTTATACGGGGGCTTCCCGCATCGGGCAATTGCGGCACGGTCACTTTAAATCCCTTCGATGCTAGTTCCTTGGCGAGCCACGGAAACCAGCCCTCCTGCGGGTGGCCGTCCCAGCCATGCACGATGAAAACGCGCCGGCTCTTGTCGGGTTCCATAATACATTCTTCGTACAGCTGCTTGAGGCGGTTATATTCTTTCTCGGCGCTCTCGATGAGCGCCAAAAGATCGCCCGCCCGCGTTCCCGCCACGCCCTGGCGCAGCGCATCGCGCGCCTTCTCTTCACCCATTGCGCGAAGTTGACCCTTAAGATCGGTGAATTCCTTCAATTTCTGTTCCATTAGTTCCTTAAGATTGAGGCAGCGCGGGTTATTTTCATTGTCCTCCGTCTTGTTTTTGCCTTTTACTTTTGCCAAAAGCATTGCGGCCCAGCCCGCCGCGATCGTGGAGAGTGCGGCAACGGCAACCCATGGCAATATGGCATTCGGCCGTGGCGCTTGATTCTGCACTAATTCGGATTCCTGCGAAAGATCGGGCGATGGCGAGAGGATCTCCCCAATAAATTCAGGCGATGAGGAGGTCTCGGGGGTGGGAGTCGGGGTTTGAATTGGCGTCGTCGGATTCAACGTCGGCGATACCGGATTTGACGGTTCGGGAATTATGGAAGGTGGCGGCAATTGCGCGGTATCGGAACGCGGCTCGGCAGAAGAGAGCTCGGCGTTTTGGGGCTCGGCGATGGCAGCTTCGGGAGTTGGCGTTGCTTTGGCCTCCGTGGCGCTTTCACCCGTTGCGGTTGCAGCCGACCCATCGTCGGGCACGGCCAAACCATCACCTTGCGCAAACGAATAACATGGCGCCAGCAAAATCGCCAACCCGCATAGTGCTGCGTATCCGATTTCTTTGGTTATATGCATCAGATGCTTAGGTTATTTCAATCCTCTCCATTCGGCATGGAACCGGTCGAGATAGGCTTTTAGGAATGTATGACGCTGCAATGCCATGCGCTTTGCGGTTTTGGTGTTCATGCGATCTTTCAAGTAAAGCAGCTTCTCATAAAAATGATGAATGGTGGAGTCGGATCCTTTTTTGTATGCTTTAAAACTTTTGTGCTTTTTTGTTTTACCTTCGGGATTAAATAGCGCCCGCCCTTTATGCCCGCCGTAGGCGAATGCCCGGGCGATGCCTATGGCACCAATGGCATCGAGCCGATCGGCATCCTGCACGATCTTACCCTCAAGGCTTTTCATTTTTGATCTGACGCCAAGCCCCTTGAACGAAACATTGTCCACGATATGGACGACTTTTTTAATCGTATCTTCGGCAACGCCGATGCCCTTTAGCCATCGCGCGGCAACTCTGCCACCAATGGTTTCGTCTCCCCCGTGGAATTTGAAATCGGCGACATCATGCAATAAGGCGCCTAGTTGTACGATGAACAGATCCGCACCCTTCTCTTTTTTTGCGATCGTGGTGGCGTTGTTAAACACGCGCTCGATATGCCACCAATCATGCCCGGTGCCTTCGCGCTCGAACAGGGCGCGAACATGTTGTTTGGTCTTTTCTAAAACCGCAAATTTATTCATAGGAGTAGACCTCTTTTGCCATATGCTGACAAACTTGAGATTGTTAGCATGTCATAATGGCGATCCGGCGGGGCACCAAATACCGGCTTGCGGATCATCGACAATGATTTCTCCGCCGCCATTGATTTGCAGCGAATCGTCGCCGTTTCTATGGATAATTTGCAGATGCGTCTGATCAAGCCCCGAAGGCCCGAAAGGAATGGCGGATGTTCCCTCCAGCACGATCGTTTGGCCAGGTTGGAGCGCGTCCACAAACCACTCATTCAAATTTGGTTCTGCGAAAGCTTCACCCGAACCACCGGATTCATGCAGCCATTCTTGCCACGCCAGCAACTGCAGATTCCTAAACATGCGCCTATCCGTATTGGTAATATGAACGCGAAAATGCAACGTCATTCCGCTAAAATAAAGCGGATAACTACCAAAGTATTGCGTCGGATAAACTTTTGATTCATACGACGGCGCATAACTGAACGGCGCATACGTAATACCATCCGCATCGGCAATCGTCACACCCAGCGGATCCAGATATTCGACTGCGTAGCGCAAATTTATCTCCTCGCCCGCATGATTTCCGGTTTTCGAATCAAGTCTCGCCGGATCAGACGCCATTGCAGACCCGGCAGCGAGCAACATTGCTAATACCCCAACAAGAACTTGGGTGCGGATTATGTTCATATATGCGTTAGATTTAATTCGCTACCTCCAACGCTTTCTGATAAGCGCGTAAGTCCGAATACCGTACATAAAAAGCATCAGCCCGAAGACAATAAACACTCCCCCGGCAATAAATGCCAAAGGGGATAGAAAAAATTTGATCATAAGCAGTCCCGCGCCGCCGAAGGCAAGCGCCGTTCGCCAATACGCCAAAAGTGTCCGCTCCGCCGCCAATACCGTACGTTCACGCACGGAATCAGTTTGCAAATCTGCGATTGCCGTATCCATGCTCAAATCTTATCATGGCAATTTTCGGGCGTCCACACCGGCCAAAAAAAGTTTTTCTTTCCTGCTCAATCTTTTAATTTCGGCTTCTCGTTTCAACGCCGCGCTTCGGGTTCCGCAAACTTCGACATACAAAATCTTCTTGGCGCCCTTTGCCTTGGTATAATGCCCGCCCTTTCCGCTCTTATGCTGCAAAAATCTTCGCTCAACATCGACGGCAATACCGGTATAGATACTGCCGTCTTTGCAAAGCATGAGATAGACGGAATACATAGAAGGAATGCATATAACGTCGGCATTTTCATCATATAACAGGCCCGGGTATTCGCATAGTCTTAGATGGCATTCATCGCTCCGGCCATATATAAAAGCCCGCCATATATAATAGCGGAAAGCGATAGCGCCACTGATGCCCAGTACCCGCCCGGGATAATCCTATGAGCCTTTTTGGGGAGCATCTCCTTAATCCAAAATAGGCTCTCCGGTCAGGTGAACGGTACACCATAAAAAGGGATTCAAAGGCATCTCACCGGTCAATGATCCTAAAATATAAGGAGTGTTTGTTTGGAAAGCGTCTGCAGATGTCCTAAGAAGGCGCTTTGGGCGGAATTATCTTACACGTTATCTACCTTGGGTGCCGCAGAGGAACTCACCATTTTCCAGCTTCCGCCGTCATTCCACGGGCCGATTGCATCGGATTCCCCTTCGTCCCCGATACCGGTTGAATCATTGAAGTATTCATCCACTAAACCCGCAGTGGGAGGAATTTTTCCGATTGAGAACGGATTATTTCCCAAACTCTCGAGTGCTGCGGCAAACGCCTTCATGTGCGTGATCTCGCGGGTCATGAGGAACTGCAAGGCGTCTTTCGTTCCCGGATCGTCGCAAAAGCCGATTAGGCGTTCGTAAACGATCTTGGCGCGAGCTTCGGCCGCAATATTGCTCCGTAGATCAACATCAAGCTCTCCGGTTATCGCTATATACTTTGCCGTCCAAGGCTCCCCCACAGAATTGCACAGAGCCGCACCGCACCCCCCAGCTATTGCAATAAGCGGATCTACTTCGGCGGGGTCGCGCTTTTTCTTCATTGGCTCCAAATGCATTCTCGCCAAGGTACCTACAATTTCCAGGTGACTTAGTTCTTCGGTGCCGATATCCATAAGCAAGTCTTTCAGTTTAAGATCCGCGCAGTTTAATCCCTGAATAGAGTATTGCATCGCGGCAGCCAATTCCCCATTTGCACCCCCAAACTGCTCCAAGAGCATATTACCGAATCTCGCATCGGGCGTGCCGACGCTGACGGCGTACATTAGTTTTTTAATATGGTGATACATACATTTTTTACCTGAATTTATGAGTATTGGGCGATGGCGATGCTTATGTTATATCATTGCAATTCTTTGCTGCCGTCATTATTTTTCATACCCTCCAAGGGTAGCGTGACAGAGAATATGGTGCCTTTATTTTCTTCGGATGCAAACCATATCTTCCCCCCCGCGGCCTCAATAATGGCCTTAATGATATAAAGCCCCATGCCGCTTCCGTCCGGATCGACCGTTCGCGCATTATCCGCGCGGAACATTTTTGTGAATATTTTCTCCTGTTCACTCTTTGGTATGCCGCAGCCCGTATCGGAAACGGTTATAAGCACATCCACCCCCTGCCGTTTAATATCAAGCGCGATCGAACCGCTCGTGCGAGTATATTTAACCGCGTTCGTCAGCAGATTCTGAAATACCATGCGGATGAGCTTAGGATCTGCATTGATGAGCGGGAGCGTCGGATCGTATGTTGCGCGAATATCCAACCCTTTCGATTTTTCGTCAACCATGATCTCACCAAGAACGCTCTCCGCAACCCCCTTGAAATCCGTTGGCACGGGCTGTATCGATAGCATGCCTAAATCAATGCGGGAAACGTTGAGCAGTGAATTGATAAGCGCGATCATGCGGTCGTTGGCGATCTTCACATCAGCAAGACATTTCTTTTGCGCATCGTTCAGGGGTCCCGGCTCTTCATCACGCAACATATCGGTGTAACCCTTGATGGCAATGAGCGGCGTGCGGAGCTGATGCGATGCTATGGAAACGAATTCGTCTTTTGCTTGATCAAGCTTGCGCTCTTCGGTCACGTCGCGGAATACGACAATGGCACCGATGAGCGCATTGCGATCCTCGAATATCCGCTCGTCGCCCTTTTTAGATATTTTTTTATCCAAATGGATCGGTGTAGCCGTAATAGTCACCGGAAAGCGCGTCCCGTCCTTACGCACATAATAAGCGCTGGAATGCGCCGTGGCCGCAATCATGGTTGCCTTACCGTTCTTCAGAGCAATGGATACGGGCAGATCCATACCGATCATGCGCCGTTGCTTTATGTCTTCTGTCGGAACCACTTCGTCAAATACTTTGCCGATGACCTCATCCCGTCGCCACCCCAACATAGTCTCTGCCGCCGGATTCATATGAATGATCTTTCCATCGATATCGGCGGCAATGACGCCGTCGCCGATACTTGCCAACAGCGCGTCGTCTTTCGCTTTGGACTCCATTAAATCGGCAGTTGCCTTGACTCGATCCGTAATATCTTCGATGACCAGGAGAATGACCCGCGGGTGATCATCGCTATTAAGCTTTCTGGCGTTAAGCAGCATGGTCCGCATGCCCATGCGGGGAAATTCACGCCGTATCTCGTAATTACTAAGCGCAGTACGGTGCGGTATGATCTCTTCGAGAAGCAACCGCAGGGCTGGAATCTTCCATTGCCCGCTTCCCAACGAATATATTTCGTGGTCGATCGTATCTTCCGCCGAAACAAGAAATTTTCGGTAAAAAGCCTCATTGGCGAACAGCACCTTCATGCCATCGCCAATGATCAAAAGCGGCTGCTGCAGAGTGTCTACAATGGCTTCTGCGTACCGTGACAGATCCTGATATGTTCCCACCTTGCCCTCGTTTTTTACGTGTGTTGTCATAGTCCTCTATTCGGCGGGTTTCCCGAATTATGGTCCGGTGATTTATAGTTTCAGCATCTCCCGGACCCGCTTAACCACATCCGCTATCTTCCAATCCACCTTGACCAAATATTCGCGGACATCGTCTATGACGGCCGCGGTCACGTTCTCCGGAGCGCTTAAATTGGATAATACGATAACCGGCACACCCTTGCCCCACTCGTCCTTGCGCAAGGCATTAAGCATTGTGATGCCGTCCATTTTCGGCAAAATAATATCCAGTAAAATGAGATCCGGCTTTGCGCTAAGCGCCGAAGCAAGACCTTCCTCGCCGTCATGCGCAAGCATGATTTCGATATCCAATCCCTCATGGATAAGATTTGCGGAGATGGTTTGAGACAAAACCAAATCGTCCTCAATGATGAGAATTTTTTTCATAGTAAATATTATCCCGTGAATATTGGGTCGCCATAAGCAGCTACGGGAGCTTATCTTGTGACACTAATGGTCGCAGCTTGTTCTTCAAACTGGGAATCGATCGTGATGCGACCGTTAGCTGATTTTTTGATCATGTAACCAATGCCATTTATATTCGTGTGTTGCGGCTCCACCGGCAATGATATTAAATAAATCTCATTCGTGTGAAGCACAGACAGATCAATCAAACCGGTGCAAACTCCACCGACGGCACAAATCTCAGTCGAAGTTGTCGTGATCGTAGACGGCATGCTGCCATCATTGTCGATTGCATATTGATACACCGCGTTCAAAATCGTATTCACATCTGTATGTCGCTGCGCGTTCCTTGTCACCCCGAGTTGTTTATTCGGATTAATCGCCACAATTACTATACTTGTCAATATGCCGATTGCCGCAACAACAAGCAATATTTCTAAGAGTGTAAAACCCGCCTCGGAAGAACGATGACGAACATTTCGTCGGTTAAGAGCAGGAACGCCTTTAATCTTCGAAAAAATACTTATATTCATAGTATATATAGATTAATAGATTAATTAATATAGAGCTCGACCTACTATAGAGCCGTTTGAGTCATTAAATTATGACAACCATAAGAACACGCGGCATACCCCCTCCCAAGTACCCGAAATGGTTTAAAAATTATCAATTTCCTGCCAAGACACGACGTTAATGAAAGGCGTAATCTGACTAATTGATATGCTGACCTTTCGGACGATGGTACCGACCGCTCCCGATATGGTAATCGTTCGAGACTGGGCGCCGATATTTGCAACGGAATACGTACACGTACCCCCGAAGAACGTTAAAGACGAAGTACCTGAAAACGAAAGCGAATTTTTAACTCTACGCAAAGATTCTTCAGCACAGGCATTTGCCAAGCTTCTGGCTTGCATGGATTGCGCAAGAGCGAAACTGGTCTGCGAAGAACCTAAGCCCAGCAATAAAAGAGAAAGGGCGATAGATAGCCCAACCGCGCTTACAACCAAAACGCTAATTAAAGTAATAAATCCTTTCTTATCTGAGACTGGCTGAAGCATAAAAAGTTTTTGAATAATCGTATTCATTTCTTCCTGATTGATTTACATATTTCAAGTTAAATGATACACGTATCGCGCCATGCGTAGACGGTTTGGTAAGATTCTGGAAATTGAGAGCTGAGACGGTAACAAGGGTTGCATTGGTAAGCATGACCGAAGAGGCAACGCCCTCCGTAATCTGAATGGCTCCGGAACTCGAATCAAACACGGTCGGATTATTGCCGGAGACTACGGTATCAACTGAAAGCAAAGCGGCACTCATTCCTGTCCCCGGTGAATTTATGGCTGTAGCATTCCTAATGGTTTGCGTCAGTACTTGCATTACTTGAATCCCCTCCTGTTCAACTTCGGCTATCACCTGATTCTTAACTCTCGCCCCCAGAAGCGCTGCTATAAAAACAGAAACTAAAAGAAGGATGATACTGGATAAACTCACGTACAAAAGAAGCTCAATGAGGGTGAATCCGGAATTAACTTTTATTTTTGATTTTTGCATTTTGAATTAGTAAAGATCCCAGGCGAAATCATACCAAAAATCCGTATCGTCCGACCCAACCGAGCCATGTGTCGTAAAAGCGTATCCCGATGGCGCCGCATACACCGTGTCATTCGCCCCGTCCCAGACAACGCTATAAAAA
>JAUYLV010000089.1 GCA_030699565.1 bacterium | reverse complement strand
ATTTTCAGGTACACACGAGGGAAAATAAAAAATTCCCCGACACAGACACGAAGAGGAAGTGGGATTTTACTCCGTATACCCAACGACCATACTGAGACTGTAGCAGAATGTCATTGCGAGGCGTCCGCTAGCCAAGGGACGACAAAGCAATCTCTTCCTTGATCATTTTAATGTGAATTATTGAACAGATCGCCACCCCCGCCATGCAGAGTAACAAAGATGAGGGGCGGGGTCGCGATGACAAAATTATTCTTCTACATGCTTATACTGTAGTTGGACGTATCGAAGATTTCAGATATTTCCTTCCCTTGAGCTTTTCCGGCAGCAGATCCTCTTTGCTGTATTTCTCATATCCCTTACCGTAGCCAAGATTCTTCATAAGCTTCGTCGGCGCATTGCGCAGCTTTAGGGGAATAGGCAGGTTACCGGAATTTTTCACGTCCTCCATGGCCGCAATATACGCCTCATAAGCTCCGCGATCCTTTTTGGAAAGCGCCAGATACGCCACGCCATGCGCAAGATTAATTTGCGCCTCGGGAAGCCCCACCGTCTCAACCGCACGAAAGATCTCGTTGGCAACAACGAGCGCAGTCGGTTGCGCCAGGCCGATGTCTTCGGACGCGAACACCACCATGCGCCTGGCTATGAATTTCGGATCCTCGCCGGCATCGATCATGCGCGCTAAATAATACAGCGCGGCGTCAACACTGCCCGCGCGCATGCTCTTTATAAATGCGCTGATGACATTGTAATGCTCCTCCCCTCCCTTGTCATAACGCAGCATCTTGGCCTGCAGGGCGTCTTGCAATGTTTTGACCGTGATCTTTTTATACAACTGCGCGGTATTCTCAAGCATGGTAATGGCCTGCCGGGCGTCTCCATTGGCCATTTGTATAAGCCACGATCGGGCCTCTTTATCCATCTTCATTCCCGCCCGATCAATGACGCGCGACATCGCCTCATCCGCAAGTTCCTTAAGCACGAACACGCGCATGCGCGAGAGCAAGGGTGCTATGACCTCGAAGCTTGGGTTTTCGGTCGTGGCACCCACCAGCACCAGTTCCCCCGACTCCACATACGGCAGCAAAAAATCCTGCTGCGCTTTGTTGAAACGATGGATCTCATCCAGAAAAATAAGTTTCGGGCGGTTCATGAACCCTCCCTGCTGAATAATCTTGCGAATCTCATCCTTTCCGGCCGAAACCGCAGAAAGTGGAAAAAACTCCGCCTTGATGGCTCCGGCGTATATGCGCGCCAGGGTGGTTTTTCCCACGCCCGGCGGCCCCCAAAGTATGAACGAAAAAATATGCCCCTTTTCAATGGCAACACGGAGAGGCTTTCCCTTCCCCACAAGGTGCTCCTGCCCCACGAATTCATCAAGGGTTTTAGGGCGTATTTTTGCCGCGAGCGGCTCGATCATATGCCTTCAGCATACTCCGATTACTATGAAATAAGAAGGATGGCCTATCGATGCAAGGCCTTCACGCTCAATGCATTGCACGGTATGATGCAGGGGTATGATAACGCCAGATAACATTCTTTCAGCGCTCCGGTCGGTTATCGACCCCGATCTTAAAAAAGATCTGGTAACATTAAATATGATCCGCGACCTTTCCGTAACGGAAGACGGCGCGGTCTCGCTGCGCCTGGTGCTCACCACGCCCGCCTGTCCTTTTCGCGGAGCCCTGGAAGACGCCGTGCGGGCTGCAATACTTAGTGTAGATAATACACTAAGTATCCATATGACCACCGATGCGAACGTTCCGGAACTTCCGGCGATATTCAGGCGAACGGCCATTCCGGGCGTGCGCAATATCGTCGCTGTCGTGTCGGGAAAGGGCGGCGTCGGCAAATCCACCGTAAGCGTCAATATCGCCTCCGCCCTTGCACAAACAGGCGCCCGCGTCGGACTCTTGGATGCCGATATTTACGGCCCTTCCATTCCGCTTTTAATGAGCGCCAATGATGTGAAGATCGAACTTGATCCCGAAGCGGACATCACGCCCATTCGGCGGCATGACATACAACTTGTTTCGTTCGGCTTTATCGCCAAGAAGGATGACGCGGTCATATGGCGCGGGCCGCTCGCTTCCAAGGCACTGCGGCAGCTTTTGCAGCAGACCAGGTGGGGAGAACTTGATTATCTTATCGTGGATATGCCGCCGGGCACGGGCGATCTGCATTTGACCCTACTGCAAGCCGCCCCCTTATCGGGTGGCGTCATCGTGACGACTCCGCAGGGCGTCGCGCTTGCCGATGCCACCCGTGCCATGGCCATGTTCAAAAAACTCGGCGCTCCCGTATTGGGCGTCGTCGAGAATATGAGCGGGGCTATATTCGGGCAGGGCGGCGGAGAAAGCTTTTCGCAAACCCATGGAACGGCATTTTTAGGATCCATTCCCCTTGATGCAATCGTCCGCCAAAGCGGTGATAACGGCATGCCGCTACCTCTCCATGCACCCGATCACGCCATCTCAAAAACATTCTCAACGATCGCACAACGTCTTGCGCAGGAGATAAGCAAAGCCGCGTTTACATCGATATAACTCGGTGGCAAGTTCAGTTAATGAAGATTTGCGCGTAAGCCAAGATGACATCATTGTAATGATTTGGTTTGCGTAAAATACTCCCGCAGCGCTTCGCTCCACAAACGTAGTGGCGGGAATTTTGTATTCAACAATATGGAATGTTCCGGCCGTTTTGCCGGTCGTGGAAATTCCGAAGACTCGCACGGCGTTACCACGGGTTTTTTAAAATCCGGGTTTTGCGAAGCGTACGAGTTAAATATTTCGGTCGCAAAGCCAAACCACGTGGTCTCGGGCTCGTTCGTTATGTGGTAAATGCCCGGCTCATACGGTCCCTCAATGAGTTGCCGCGTCGCGACCGCAAGATCTTGCGCGCATGTCGGCTTGCCATTCTGGTCGGAAACAACCTTGAGCGTATCACGGGTCTTGGCGGCCTCCAGCATCGTTGAAACGAAATTCTTGCCGTAGCGGCCGAATAGCCAGGAAGTACGGATGAGAAAATACCGCAAACCCGCATCCCCTTCTTCACGAAGCAGCCGCTCCCCCAACAGTTTCGAGAGGCCATACTCATTTACGGAATTAATCGGCTCATCACTCTCGGCATAGCCTTCTTCTTTTTTTCCGTCAAAAACATAGTCGGTGCTGTAATGCACAAAGGCAGCACCTATGGCACGTGCAGTTTTTGCCAAATACCATACGGCTTCGCCGTTGACTTTGGCGCATGTTTCCTGATCCGTTTCACAGGCGTCCACGTTTGTGTAGGCCGCGGCATTGATAATGAGTTTTGGCTTCAAATTTGCAAGTACCTCACGCACCGCCGCCTCATTGGTGATATCAAGATCGTCCCTGTCCCAAAGAATCGGATCTTTTTCAGAAAAAACCCCGGCCAATTCTTTGCCGAGCATGCCTTTGGCACCAATAATAAGTACTTGACTTTGATCCATAATGGTGCTATGGTAGCACTTTGAAAGTTTTTTTACAACACAAAGGAGTATGGTAATGGGTCATCCGAATTTAAGCGATGAAATCAACCGAAATATCGCGCAGTCAGAAATCGAAGGCGGCGTTCGCGTATCATTACTTTCTGTCGGTACGGCGCTGAAGGTTCAGACGAAAAATCGCACATACAC
>JAUYLV010000086.1 GCA_030699565.1 bacterium | reverse complement strand
ATAACCGAAGCTATCGCCAAGCACCGCCCCGGCAAAGCAAATGAAGATCAGAGCGATGATATTCAAAAATCCCTGCGATGCCAAAAACCCCGCGGTAAAAAGCAGGCTGTCGCCGGGTAAAAAGAAGCCTACAAACAGGCCGGACTCGGCGAATATGATGCCAAAAAGCCCCAAATATCCTGCGGTTTTAATGAGAGGAATGAGTTCGAACATGGCTAAGACCATACCACACTTTAATGGCCAATACAATGCGACGAATGGACGAAGAAGGGAATACTTGCCTGCCCGTAATTCTCTCCCTCAAAGTTGACTAAATTAGTCAACTTTGAGGGAGAGAGATGCAAGGAATAATTTATAACCTTAAAAAGAAAGTGGATACAAAAAAAGGAAGGCATAACCTTCCCTATGAGTTTTTTTGAGCGCGTACTTCCTCCAAAATTCCGGCGATAAGCTTTACCGCATCGTCTTCGCCCAGAGTTTCATTTCCGTGGCGCTCTATGAGCAATCGGCATACATGCTGCACTTCTTCGTATGAATTAAAGGTGGAGCCAAAATTCTCAAAAGGAACCTTGGCGCGCTCTTTGCGCTCCTCCTCCGATGTAACATACGGGAGCTTCCCCTCTTGAAACAGCCGGCATTGCTCTTTCAAGTCCTTGGCGCTATTGAGGGTAAAATAAAACCCGTAATGATAATCGGCATCGCCAGCAAGCACGCCCACGATCACTTTTACATTAGGATAAAATTTCTTGAATTGCGCGTCTCGCGGATCTTCGTTTTGCAAAGTACACCTCCATATACATTATGCATGCAATATACAGCAGCTAAATACCCAAAGTCAATCATTGGTAGTTTGCATTCTTCACCCATTCCTCCTCAAAGTTGACTAAATTAGTCAACTTTGAGGGAGAGACATCGCATCATACCCGTCAACTGCGCACTGGCATGTTAGATGCGAATATTGTCCTATGACTTGATTATATATTCTTAAGATACCGACAATTTGGATAATTCGAACATCCCCAAAATTGTTTGCCTGCATGGTCGCCTTTTTGGGCGATCTTTAACACGAGAATCCCTTGGCATTGTGGGCAAGTTTTTTTGTCTTGGTTTATTGAAATCATCTCGGACTTAGATTCTGCATCTGGCACATCTTTACCGAAAGCCTTTTTGTAATATCTTGTAAGTTGATTCCCATCTATCAATTCAATTCTGGGATTTCCCTCCGCGGCCTTCTCCGCCATGAGCGTGAATTTATTCGTTGTCACAAGATAGCCTTTTTCAGCAGGATCCTTGACATTGGTTATAGCTCCAAGAAAATCTCGCACATCGTGCGGAGTCGCTACTCGAATGATAAATTTTTTACATTGGACAAAGTATGTCTTGCCGTCCTTGTATGCTTTGACATCAATGCCGCCATCATTTGCTCCTCCAACTACTTCAGTTCTAAATCCGAGAGCAGAAAACATTCTTGCCATTTCCTGCTCAAATTGGGGAGGAGTCATGCATTTTAACGCGAAAAGAATTCTTTCATCATCCTGATCTAAGAAGGCCTTTTGCTTTTGTTTTTTAAGAATGTAATGAACTAAAATCCCGGCAATAAAAAGTGATAGTATGATCAGTATCAATCCAATAACTTGCTCGGTATACTTGAAAACATAAAATCCCAGTCCGAGAACCGTTAATAGAAACAATGCGGCAAGTGGATCGCTTTTATTTGAATGGCGACGCCTCCTCCAATACTTTTTTGCCATGAGCCCACCATAACATAACCAAAAACAGCTCACAAATGAGCTGTTTTTGTCGTTGGGGGTGTTGTGGGACGACGTGGAAATGTGGATAGCTGCAGCTTCTGCTTTCCAACTAAATAAATAAAAAAAGACCACCAACAACTATCATAGGAATGCCTATCACCAAACCAATTACCGTCAAACATGCGAGACCGCCTAAAACGACCAGTAATAAGCCAATTGTTTTTCTAATTGGTTTATAAGAAAGGGCGGCAATTGCCAAAGTAATGAATACTAAAATAGTGATTACAATTAAAATATTCATAAATATTTGAAATTATTTATATTACCACCACCAACTATTTTGGCGTCCTTGAGCATGTAAACGTGAATGCTCACTCCTACTCATAACCATTAAATTGCTTTTCCTGAAATTTCTTTTATTACCATCAATATGATGGACAACTCTTCCTGGAAAAATTTTACCTCCAACCTTATTAGCCGCGACAGTACGATGAACGAGCCGGTTACTATCCCGCCACCTGGGATAGCCTTTTTTGTCTATATAAAACCCCATATTTTATTCAGCTTAAGTTTAACTTTACATTATAACACCATTTAATTCTACTTGTCAAGTCCTAGTTTCAGTCCTAGTTTCAGACGCATCACTCATTGAACTACTTTTATCCTACGGCCCCGATAAGAGATGTGTTTTTACGCGCCAATAAAGCAAAAAATGAGTATTTGAATGGCGATGATTGGAAAAAACGGGAGATCGCGGAAATTGTACTTTGGAACCTTTCAGTGTGTGATGGAAAAGTGGCTCAAATAAAACTAAAACAGCCGTATGAACGGCTGCTTCAGCGACCAAAAACGCTTGATCGTACTGTAGGGCGGACCCTGGGGGATTTGAACCCCCGGTCTTCTCCGTGACAGGGAGACGTGTTAACCGGGCTACACCAAGGGTCCTTATATAAAACACGCTGACAAGAAACCGCTGACATGAACCACGAGATGCTCGCCCCCAACCTTCAGACTTTTACATAAGAAGGGGGTTAACCGGGCTACACCAAGGGTCCAGTTGTGAAATAGACTAACGACTTACGACAAACGACTAACAACATACACCGTATGGATTCCCGATGATTCATGATTAAAGCTGGAATCTCGGGAATGACAGAATAGATTGCCACGTCGCTCCTCCTCGCAATGACAGAAATGGATTCCCGATGATTCATGATTAAAGCAGGAATCTCGGGAATGACATATACAAATTTATAACCGTATTAGTTTACCATTTTATATGAAATAGGCAAGGGTTTGTAATGTTAATACTCCCACCCCCTCTTTACTCCCCCTCTGGCAGGGGGAGAATTTTTTGAAGGGCAGAAAAAAGTGGCCGATTGGCCACTTAGTGTACCGTCTCTTTTGGAAAAAGTTCCAACGCACCCTTAAGCGCTTCAAAATGCTCCCTTACGGAATGGCCGCATGAAAGCCGTACCACGGGCGCGATAGCGCCAAGACGCGCGGCTTCATACTGCATGTAGCTGCGAAGGACCGCACCGCCGAATTGCTTGGTAATGATAAAGCACGTGGGGCGCTGATTGCGTGGGGAGTTTTCGAAAACTTCGTTGATCGTGCGCCGATATATCTCGAAAACTTTGCGTGCCGTATTAGGCAAATTCGGCAACGCCATGCGCTCCGCCATCCGGTTTTCGCATAAAGCCATTTCGAACGCGCATGTTTCGACCTCATTAAGTTCGCAGGCGCCATCATTGTCATTACATATCGTGGCCATGATATCACCAACCTGTATACAAAATAAAAAAGAACCTATTACGATGGTAACAGGATTAATGGAGAATGCAAACACCTCTCCCAACCTCTCCTCAAAGAGGAGAGGGGTTAATGCAGCTGGCTCGCATAAGACCACAGAAGCTGCACATCGGCAATATCCGTTCGGCCATCGCCGTTGAGATCATAGCGCCCCTCGGCATTGCCCGCAAAATGGAAAAGCAGTATGCCGACGTCACCAATACCCACATCACCGTCGCCGTTCAGATCGGGCGAAGCCTCGCCCGGATTGCGCACCAAAAACGCGATCGCAGGGCGCCCCACGGGAAATTCCGTGCCTTTGCCGTCATGCGCAAGCACCGTGGCATCGGCAACCTTAATGTACCCGAGTCCGGCTTTGACCGGCTTTACGGTAACGGCAACAACCCTGCCTTCGCCGGTAAATCCCCCTTGGCCGCCATCGCGCTGAATGCCTCCGGCGAATTTGACCTCATCGGGACGTTCCGTACGCGACGGATCGCGGATCCAGAGATTGATGATGGAATTTTCGCTATCGAATGAATCATATTCGACGACATCGGCGGGAACATGCAGGGTTCCGGCGATCAGATTGATCGGACGAGAAGTCTTCACATTGAACGCCACCGTAAATGTATCGTTCACCGTAATAAGGCGGGACGTAAGAGGCTCCAAGGTGATCTCGGCCCGGGGCTCCTCTTGCCGGGGAATACCGAAGATGCTGTAGATAAGAATCCCGCCCACGTCGCGCGCCATTGGGAGCGCCAGAAGAATGAGCGCGGCAATTACGATGAGTGCAACGATCAAAAAAAGGATCTTGCGCGCAATGCCTGATCCTTTTGGCGTCGATTCGATTGGTGACTCGGGGGTCATGAGAATATTTTATGAAAGGATCGCCACGTCAAACTCGGAGTACCGCGTTTGACTCGCGATGACGATACTGTTTTTTTTATTCTTTAAGCTGCCGGTACATTTTTCCGGCAGCCTCCACCAGAAAAGCTTAAGCGAGGTATTTGATTTTTACCGCGCAACGCGAGGATAAGTTGCAAATACCAAGACGCGCAGGAATGTGATCGGGTACCCGGAGGCGAGCACGCCGACTAGGGTGATCACATTCCGTAAAGCACGTCGACGGCATTTGCCGAAATCCGAGCCATTGCGCGCAAAAGCAAATACCGAACAACTACCACTGGGAGCCTTCACTCTTAATGCCGTAAATGGTGTTTTGACCGGTATAGTCCCCTGCCTGCGTAATGGTAATCGGCACTAAAATGCCCCAATAGGACGACGCGGTTTGCTGGTGCGATGTAGCGGTGGATTTTCTGCCGTTCACCTCAAGCTCCGGAGACGTGGTCGAAGTCAAGATTATACCGTTCGTAAACACCGTGCCGGCCGTAGCTGTATAGTGCTGGTTGAATACATGAATGGTATCGGTTGCCGATCCCGAACAGTTCGGATAGGGAACACACATATGGGACCCTGATGCGCTCTGATCGAGTCCGACATTGCCGGTGGCGGCAAGAACGGTCGTGACGGACAAAGGCTCGGTATTCTGGCCCGGTGCCAAGCTTCCATATGCAATCGTAGGCGTTCGAAGGTCAACAGCCAAAAAGCTTTGCAGTTCCCTGGCATTACCCGGTAGAAGCTCAATAAGGTTGCTTGATGCGCTTTGGTCATCAAATGCGGCAACCGAATTAAGCCAATCTTCCGCGAAGAATGCGCTATCGGATGCCGTGGAGCCATCCGTGGGATCGGCAACATACCAAAGCGTGAAAGTTGATGTCCAAGCCTGCGTATCATCATCGCTGCCGTTGCATATTCCTCCGGCATCCTTGTCCGCACCTGAAAACACGCGCCAAGTTCCGGATCCGGTAGCACTTGCGGCATAACAACTATTGGCATCGAATTGGCTCCCATTGATACATCCCCAGTATCCGACTCCTGACCGGTACACGTTTATCAATGCGGTGGTGATCTCGCTTGTCGAGGCGGTGGTCACGCAACTATTACCATCGGCAACGGTAAATTTAACATTGAAACCGGTGGTCGTTGCCGCCTCGTTCAATAATGTAAGGGGCCCCGAAGCGTCCGAATCGTTCAAACTTATCGATGCGGCGGCAATCGTTGGCGCTACGTTATTCACTGTTAGCACCGAATCGGTTCCCTGGGATCCTCCCGATACGGCAAACCCATGATTATCGAGCACAAAACCGAACGCCGTATAATTACCGTCGGGTTTTGGATACTCGAGCGCGAATGCGCATGTAGGTGATGACGATACAAGAGACGACGTGCAATAGGTTCCTCCGGCTCCGCATGCGCTTCCGGTAAAGTCATTCGCTTTGCAAACGAACAATTGCACCGTATCCGCATCGACGACCACATCGTAATCGACCGATGAGGCTGTCCACGTTACCGAAAGACCCGGATCCTGCGGAGAGTTATCGTAGAAAAAATTGAAAATAGGACGATGGTTCACATAAAAGGGCGAGGAAGCGTCAAAGTCGCCATTGCCCTGTACGGCAGTCAGGTTACATGCGGGATTTGCATCGTTCTCATCGCAAATGAATGCCCACCACTCGTTTAATTCGACATCGCCTGCCACCGCCGTGCGGGTTGCCGTGGCAACTTGACCACTCGGCGTCAACGCCGATACCCCCCAGCGAATGGTACCACCCACGCACCAAGGCGCTCCCGTGGAGCTTGCCACCGGTAACGTGCTGGTTGAACAGACGATCATGTAATACGGCTCATCATTGCTATCGGTTCCGGTGCCGAGCCAGCGGGTATCGCTGCCCACGTTCGTTGGGGTTCCGGTTGATGAAGCGGGATTTTCTTCCGCATTGGTGCTCCAGATCGGCGCGACGTTCGTAACCGTTACCGTTGTGGTTGCGGCGTCTTGCGCGTATGCAAGATCGCGCGGAGACGTTCGGGAATTAAAAAGCGTTCCCACGATGATCGTGGTAACCGCGAACCCAAAAAGGAGCGCCAGAGGCACTACTCTTCCATGCATTTTCCTAATAAGTCGAGCCATTTTCTACGGTTAATAGTACCATTCGTTTTCAACCAGTTACAGACAACTTATCCACACCTCTGGCAATTAGATTTCCGTCAATCTCTACTAATTTCTATGGGTTTCTGCTTGTTTTCTCGTGATATTGAAATTGAGCAGAAACTTGCTCGCCTTACAGCTCGCGAAATTGATTGAAACTTGTTGCTATTCTGAGTTGCTTACTTGTACCTGATGGCGTCCAAGGGGTTGAGTTTGGAAGCGCGACGGGCGGGAAACACCCCGGTCAAAAATCCCACCACGATGGAAAATGATTGGATGAAAAGCAGAAAAAGCAGCGGATACCGGAAAAGCTTGATGGACACGCCACCGAACTTGGCGGCCGCAAAGTTCACCAGAATATTAATGGTCATGCCGATGCCCGCCCCGATGGCAATACCCACAACACCCCCTAAAAAACCCACGATCATGGCTTCCATGAGAAACAGCACCCTGATATTGCCGGGAGATGCGCCGATCGTGCGCATGATGCCGATCTCATTGGTGCGCTCCAGCAAAGTTACGGTCATGGTATTAAACATGCCGATGGCGGACACCACCAGCGCGATGCCGCCGAAGATCGCCAGCACCGCCTGTACGCCCTGAAAAATTTTGTTCGCCTGCTCAACCGTTTTGGAAAGCGCCGTTACAATGTATCCCTTGTTAATGATCTCGTTCTGCACTTCGGCAAGATTATTGGTACTGGCGACGCGCACCTGCACGCGTTCGTACTCGGTAATGGCGACCTGCGAAGAAAGTTCCGACAACAGCATCAGGGACGTGATGGAAAACTGATCTTTGGTGACGCCCTTGACGCGATAGTCGCGCGTCAACGATACTTCGGTGCTATCGGTCGTTCCGGGTTTGGGTACGAACAATTTGAAGCGCACGGTTTTGCCGATGACGTCTTGCGGTTCTTTTTCGAACAACTTTAAAGCTCCCGCCGAAAGTATGATCGCGTGCTGATCGGATTCTTCCTCCCCCTCAACAAACGCCTCGCCGTGTTCGGCGACCGTTCCGGTATAGCGCAGATACGGCGGATTGATTCCCTGCACCGTAATATTGCCGGTAAGGCCTTCGAACGTCATCAGCGCCGGATACGACGCCATGGGCGAGGCATCCCGCACGTTGGGAATGCGCAAGAATTCCTGGGTGGTGTCCGGCGTCAGAACCGTTGCGCGCGACGTGGGATTGGTCACATTCAAACTCAATAGTGTCTCGCCCAAAATGATCTGCTCAAGCAGAATACCCTGCAGACCGAATCCAAATCCCACGAGCGCCACCACCGCCGAAATACCCACGCCCATGCCCAAAATCGTAAGCCACGTACGGGCCGGATTGGTTTTGAACATGCGCGTAGAAAGTTTTATGGTGTCTTGAAACCGCACTCTGCAAAAGTTGCGGAGTGACAGGGTGACCGAGTGCTTGAGTGATTGGTATGTCGGCTCCGCCGACTTTGATTAAATTAATAATCCCTCCAATCACCTCGTCACCTCGTCACCTCGTCACTTCGTCACTGAATTTTATTGCTTAATTCCTTGCGCGATCAATTTTTCCAAATACCGCGTCAGGGTGTGAGCCCAATAGCCGTCGATGCCCATACCGCCGTCTTCCACGGGCATTTCCATTCGCTTTTCGAATCCGTCCTTGCGCAATACTCCCGACAGGCGCGCGCCGATGGCGTCTTCCAGCCTTTCCAACTGGGTACGATTGATCTGGCCGGGATAGGCATCGAGCACATTCCGCCGCAGGCGCTCGATGAATTCCGCTCCCTCATCGGCAACATCCGCCAATTCCAATTTCCGCCGATACCGCTTCACATCGAGCGACTGCTCGATGATCTGCTTCATGCGGTCGGTATACACGCGCGCAATGGCCTTGGAAACGCCAACACCGCCGCCGGAGAATTTTTCGCAAAGCGTGTCGAAAAATCCTTTTTCGTCCACACGACCCTGCAGAATGCGCGTGATCAGCTTTTCCAGGCGCTCAATCTGCTCAAAGGTAATGTCCTGCGACAGATAATTCATGATGCTTTTGACGCGAAGGCCATCGACCGTGTCGTAGGGAAACAGGCGCGCAAGCCGCTCGATCTCGGTCACCACGCCCTTGCCACCCGATTTTTTTATCTGGGCTTTTTCGGGATTTGGCACGTCGCGCTCAAGACGGCCGTCGCGCACATAGAACACCCGATGCGCATACGGCAGGTACTTAGCGTCGTGCGTGACCAGCACGATCGTTTTGCGGCCCTTTTCGTTCACTTCCGCCAACATATCCATAACCTGCTCGGCGGAAATAGAGTCGAGGTTTCCTACCGGCTCGTCGGCAAGCAGGATCTCCGGATCATTAATGAGCGAACGCGCCACCGCCACGCGCTGCATCTGGCCACCCGAAAGATGGGAGCCGAATTTATTCGCCACGTGTGCGACGCCGAATTGCTTCAAAAGCTGCATGCCCCGCTTTTCACGCTGGGCGGGTGCAACGCCCCCGAAGATCATGGGAAGCGCCACATTATCAAGCACGCTCAAAGACGGAATAAGGTTGAACGACTGGTAAATGATGCCGATGGTGGATTGCTGGAACCGCACCATCTCCATATCGGTGTACGTGTAGGGATTTTCACCTTTGATGCGGATATCGCCACCCGAAGGCGGCAACGCCCCCAAAATCGCATACAGCAATGTCGACTTGCCGCACCCGGACGGGCCAAACAAAATAATGTACTCGCCCGAATAGATATCGAGCGTTTCTCCGTGCAGAGCCTTGTATTCGTTTGACTTGCCGAGGTTATAGGTCACCTCCAGGTCAACGGTTTTTATGATGGATTCTGGGATATAACAGTTAACATTTAACCTTTGACATTTGACCACTCAAGGTAAATATCAAAACTTAAAAGTTAAGAATCAAGAATCGGGAATACTATCTGGTAAACAACGCTTAATATTATCCTCTGCGTGTCCTTCCCGAAATGCCAACCGGAGCAAGTAATAAAACTACTTCCCCACATTCTTTACCCAGCCGAACGTGCCTTCAAAGTTCTCCAAAATAATATCCAGAATGCTCTTTTCTTTTTCGGGCGTAAACAGCACGAAGTTATCCGAGCGCGCCTCGTTATCGGCCTCATCTCCGCACACCACCCAAAACTGATAGATCGTCGACGGCTGAAAAGACGTGATCACCTGCACATGCCGCAAGACGGGATTCGCTTCCGGCAAAAACGACTCGTCTTTCTCACCCTTTCCGCCGCCAAGCCCCGCATGATAGAAGAACTGGCATGTGGAGGGTTCGTCCGTTTCCCACCCCACGACCGTCTGCACCTTGGTGTCTCCGCCCGGATACAGCGTCGATTCGTTGGAAACGCGCGAAATGATCGGCGGGTATTCGTCTTTGGTGGTCGTGAAGGTTACCGGACGGCTCTGCACCTGATCGCCGGCTTCGTTCTCGGCGATCACCATGGCGATATGCGGAGTTTTAAACTCGAGGTTCGGGAGCCGAATGGAATGGTTCGTCAGGAACGAGCGATTGCCGATCGTTTGCGTCTCCCGGGAACGCAAATTAGTATACTCGACCAATGCCGACGCCGGAACATTCGTCACCCACGACAATGTTGCGGCATGCTCCTCGATCTTCTTTACCGTAAGCCCGCGGATCTCGGGCAGATACGCCTTCGTTGTGAACGTGAGATCCTGGCTTCGCCCCGCGGGACCCACGTCGTCCGGCTCGAAATAGAGTTGGTAGTGATACAGCATCGCCGGGGTCAATCCGACCAGTTCAACGCGATGTTGCTTGACGAACGTGAACGGATCACCCTGCTGGGTAATGTACGGATTGGGCAGGGCGGGATTATAGGCGGTATCGGGAGCGAATAACACCAGCCCATTCGTATCGCGATCGGTTTCCCAGGCGATGACCACGCGTTCAACTCCGATCTCGATCTGGGGTACGCCGATGACAACGGGTGCGGCAATGAGGCGTCCGGCGATCTCTTCGATCTTCGCGGCGATGCGTCCCAACAATTCCGGATCGGTTATTTTTTCGATGATCGTAAGAATGTCTTCGGAGGCGGGAATGGTGCCTTCCGTGCTGTCCGGTACCTGCGGCGGCGGGGTTTTTTGCGGCTCGGGCGTTTTTTGCGGTTGGGGCGGAGCGATGGTCGGCGCCGTGCCCGTAGCAAAGAACGCGAAATCACCCGACACGGTCTGATTTTTTGCGGCGTCCTGCGAGATAACACGGAAATAGTATTTTATGCCCGGGATCGGCGGCCGTACCACGATACGATGCTGGGTAGTCGAAGCCGTCGGATCGCGCACCACGCCATAATCCTTATCGACCCCGTATTCCACCATGGAGTCGGCAAGCTCGTTAGTCCGCCATGAAATCTGTGTCGAGGAGGCATCAAGCTGGGTTATCACCACATCGGTAACGCTGGGTGGCGTGGCATCGCCCCCGCTTTGCGCAAGCGTGGCGCGGGTCTGCCAGAACACGAAACCGCCGACGCCGAACACGAACGCCGCAATAAGTATGGCAAAAATAATCCTATCCTGCGCCTCCTGCGTCATACCTATTACTATAAATAAAATTCCCTTCGAATTGAAGGGAAAAGTGGCAATTCGGATCAAAATCGGTTTTCATCCATCGCAATTATGCGCACCATGCTTGCCGCTATGCATTTATCGCCAAATACGACGCCACAACCGCGGCGGTTTCGGCCCGGAGCGTCAGCTTGCCGAGATTGGCCACCAGCAAATCGTGCGTAAAGGCTTCGGCGACTTCATCCTCGTGCCAGCCGCCTTCGGGGCCAATGAATACGCCGACCTTAGGATCGTTCGGCAGCACATTCGCGCGCCCGGACAAGAGCTCGCCAAAACCCTTGCCATGCAGATCGCAAAAAAGATTGATATGGTTTGAGGTTTTTGCGGCTTTAAAGGCTTCGGTCAGGCTTAGCGCCTGGCCGAAAGACGGCAGAACCCCCCGCCCCGCCTGCTCTGCCGCCTCTTTTATAATAGTCGTGATGCGATCCGACTTAATTCCTTGCTTCACCGTGCGAGACGTAATAATAGGCACGATCTCGGCTACGCCCGTTTCGACCGCCTTCTGCGCGACCCATTCGAAGTTCTCGCGCTTTAGAAGCGCGCAATAGAGTATGACGCGGCGCGAAGGCTCGTTCATGTTCCGCCGCGGCGTCCCTATGGAGACTTCTGCACCTTTGGCGTCGAGCACTTGTATCGTCGCATCCGCCTCCTGCCCCCTGCCGTCGCAGAGCACGATGCGATCCCCGGCTTTGAGCCGTAGCACGCTTCGTAGTTGACGCGCAAGCGCCGCATCCGCGATATGCACGGGATTTTGGGCAAAACTTTCTTTGATGAAAAAACGATGTAACTTCATACGTTGCAAAAGTGACAAAGTTACAGAGTGACAGTGTACAGAAGTGACTGGCATGTCGGCTTCGCCGACTTTTATTAAATATGATTATACCAATCACTTCATCACTTCATCACTTAGTCACCATCTGTTTACTTGCGTCTGGTGCGCCATACCACCAGCCCGACCAAAACCCACGTTACCCCAAGCGCGTAAAGCCAGTGGCGCTCGATGAATTTTCGAACGCGCATCATAAATGGAGGCTGTACGACAAGATCCCCGGGAAATGCCGCCGTGATAATAAGACCTTCGCCCACCGCAAGATTTTCGTGCGCATAGCGCAGCGTATCCGCTTTGCCTTCAAGCGCGGAAACTTCAGCCCGTCCGCACGCCTGCGCTTCGCTAAAAAATCCAATGGCGCACGCGGGATAAACGAGCCCGGCAGGCGCCGCCTCGGGCAGTATAACACGGGCGGACGCGCGCGTAATCGGAACCGTCCAGTCATTGCCCGTCACCCGCCAATACAAATCCGCCTGATCTTCAGCGGATCGGATAGCGCCCGAGGCGATATAGCGGATGATATAAATTTTTACTCCGGAAACCGAAACATCCGGATCGCCGATCACAATGCGAAGAACGGCGTCCGTCAATTCGGTTTTTACGACATATGGCGCGCCGGTTTCGTCCACGATCTCCAAGATATCGAACGATTGCTCGCGGTATTTTCCCCGCGCCTCGAACCGCACCGGCAGATCGCGAATGATCCCATGCCAATCGCCGGGACCGAAGTTATAGGTAATATACTCGTCCACCGCTACGGTGGCATCGCGCTGCACTCGCATGGTGGTGGAAAAATCCTCTATGACCCCGCCCGCATATGCGGCGTGGATGAAAGAGAATCCCGCGATCACCCCCAATACATTGATGAAAAATCGCCATGGCATGACTTGAGTGTACGACATTCGCAGCGGATTTCCAATAATATAATGCAGTGACGCGTACACATTGACAGAGGCGCAAAATATGGGGTATTCTGGACATTCTTGAAGTACTTTACAATTATCTTAAGGGGGTAGCCATGAAACGCGTGCAGTTTTTTGGAAAGTTATACCATTGTTTTCCGCCATCGGCACTGAAGCATATTTCCCTGGCTTACTGGATAGCAAAGCGGGCTCATGACCAGCAAAAACGGGATGACGGTAGCCGGTATATCGAGCACCCGAAGCATACCGCCATGCTCCTGCTCAAATTCGGATCGCTAGACTGGCGGGAGATCGCCCTTGGGCTCATTCATGACGTACCGGAAGACTGTTTTATTCCCTATGAGCTTCTGCGCCGATCGCTCGGAGAGTTGGTGGCCGACGAGTCCGTAACGCTTTCCAAATTCGCCATGTCGCTCGATGTAACCACCGGCGGTGTTGCAAAAAAACGTAAAAAGGATTCCGAATACTGGCGGGTCATTGCCGGATCATCCGAACGGGTACGACGCGTCAAACTTGCCGACCGCCTGCATAACCTGAGCACCTGCGGAACATGGAGCTTGCGGAAGCAGAGAAACTATGTGGAAAAAACCGATTGCTTCATTGTTCCCTTCGCCCATCGAACTGATCCAGAACTTGCCAACGCCATCGAGTATGAATGCCGGAAAATACACCGACGGATAGATCCGCCGGCAAATTAAAAAGCGGGATTGCTCCCGCTTCTTTTTTTTCTGTTATTTTTTCGGCAAGCCGCGCTTTGCGATCGCCCGCGTTGAATACCGCGGATTGTCGGTCACATCCTCGGCATCCCTGACGAACGAAGGCAATGTGATGCGCTCGGTGGGATCGACAAACTCCGTTTCCATGAAAATAACTTTTGCCGGCTCAAGCAATTCATCGATCACCCAATAGCGGTTGTTCGCGGCGAAGTAATGCCGGAATTTTTTTACCGTACGCCGATCGACATCGCGCCAGTGCAGAAGTTCGGCATAGGATTCAGCGGAAATTTCGCGTTCCGGCTGGTTGCGCACCAGATTGGACCCTGCCTTTACCGGGGTTTTGCAGGTAAGCGTATACCAGGTCGTGCCATCCTGCGTTTCTTTGCGCACACGCGCCTTCCCTTCGATGGAGGGTAGCAGATAGGTCTGTTCGATCTGGGATGTCACCTTGTACACGGAATTTCCCAGGCAGCGCGGAATCCGATTCAGCAGATACTTGCGCTCGATTTCCAATTTCTTGGGAATGCCCAGCACATGCAGTACAACCTTCGTAAGCCGCGCGAATTTTTCTTCCGGCGTGGGGTAGGACGGAATGATCCAAAGGTTCGGATGCCCCGTCCAGCTCTGTAGCGTCCGGTCGCAGGTTTGCCGCGCGTCCTTCGGATCTTTTTCGTAGCGGCTTTTGTTGTTCTCGGTCGTATAGGCATGTTCCGCGCCATATGCGGCCGTGCGCAAGTAGATCACCGCGTCATACAACATGCGATACCCCGCCGGCGTTTTGCCGAACTGCCCGCAGAGCTTGATGAATTCCTTATCGTCCAGATATGCCGCGTTATCGCTCACGCCCCGATCGAACTTCTTCACCACGCAATGGCTGTCGGTGAAGCATGCCGCAAGACGCTCATTGCGCTCGATGTCTTCCAACTGCCGCCGGAATATCTCCTTCTGCACGTTCCAATAGGTTTTCGGGCTCGTCTTGCGCAGCATCGGCAGATCATCGACGCCGCCGCCAATGACCTGCGAGGCAACTTCATGCGAAATGCACATGCGTATCCCGTGGGGTTTGAGCGCTTCTTTTAAGTATGCAAGTCCGTCGGACTTGCCTCCGCCGGGACCGCCCGTAAGCACGATGCGCATACTGACCTTGTCCATGTATGAATTCTCCTGAAGTGAATTTTAAAGAGCAAAATGTTTCAAGCGAGCATACCACGCTTCTCAAATTTTTGCAAGTAAGGAGGGGGTGATTTTTACCGCATTCCTGCGTGTTCGGCAACGCTCCACTCACTCACGATCGTGAGTGAGTGGAGGGGTATTCTTTTTATATGTAATAGACTTTACAGGTTACACGTTACACGTTACGCATCGTATAAATTAAAAAGCGGGAATTTCTTCCCGCTTAATTACTTACTACCCGCTACGATTTACTCGTTGCTAGTTACCAGTTACGAGTTACGAGTTACTAGTTACTAGTTAC
>JAUYLV010000084.1 GCA_030699565.1 bacterium | reverse complement strand
TTGCCGCCAATCGCCGCCTGCAGGGAAACCGCAAAAAGCTGTTTTGGTATCAGGTCGCCAAGCCGTTCCACGATGCGGCGGCCCCGGGATTCGGCGAATGCCCTTGGCACGATATGCGAAAGCGCCTCGATTGGATCGGATGCCACCAGAATATCGAGCTTCACCAGATCGCCCACGCGCCAGCCGATGAGTTCGTAATTCATCGAGGCGTAACCGCTCGATACGGATTTAAGGCGGTCGTAAAAATTCGTAATGATCTCGGCAAGCGGAGCCTCATAGTGAAGAATGAGGTGGTCCTGACTCAAATACGCCGTTTCCGCGTATGTCGCCCGATAGGATTTTACCAGTTCCATAATCCCGCCCATGTATGCCAGGGGAGTCACGATCTCAAGCGCCGCCCACGGCTCCTGAATTTCGCGGATGTGGGTCGGATCGGGAAGAAATGCCGCCGCAGCGATATCGACGACTTTTCCGGTCTGCAAAACCACGTGATACAGCACCGAGGGAGTGGTGACCACCAGGTCAATGTCGAATTCGCGCAGGAGGCGTTCTTTGGCAATCTCCAAATGCAGCATTCCCAAAAACCCGCAACGGAATCCCCGTCCCAGTGCTTCCGATGTTTCCGGTTCGAATGTTAAGGCGGCATCGTTCAATTTTAATTTGCCCAACGCATCTTTCAGGTCATTAAAATCATCATCTCCGCCGGCGGGATAGAAACTCGCAAACACCATGGGCTTGGGTTCCGCATATTCCGCAAGCGGCTTAAGGTCGGCTGCAGATCCAAGATTGACGACCGTATCGCCTACCCGGCATTTATTGATGTCTTTCAGGCCGGTGGCGATATAGCCGATATCGCCCTGGCTAAGCCCCTCGGCAACTCTTAAATCGGGAGCGAAATGCCCGACTTCAAGCACCTCGCTTTCCGCCTTCGTCGCAAAAAATCTGACACGATCGCCGCGCTTGACGCTGCCGTCGACAATGCGCGTGTAGGCGATCACGCCCTTGAACGCATCGTAGCGGGAATCGAAGACAAGTGCCCGCAAGACGCCGCCCGCGACCGCAAGTTCGGCCTTCGGTGCCGGCACTTCCGCAACGACGCGCTGCAACAGTCCGGCAATGCCCGCGCCGTCTTTGGCGGAAATACGCGAGATCGCGGATTCTTCGACCTCAAGCAGTAACGACAGCTCTTCCAAAACTTTTTCCACGTTGGCATTTGGAAGATCGATCTTATTGATCGCCGGAATAATGACCAGCCCTTCTTTTTGCGCAAGCCGCAGATTGGCGATCGTTTGCGCCTGAATGCCCTTGGTGGCGTCGACAAGCAGGATCGCCCCTTCCACTGCCGCCAAGGAACGCGAAACTTCATAGGTAAAATCCACGTGCCCCGGCGTATCAATCAGATTCAAAATGTAAGTTTCGTCATTGTTTGTAATTTGTGAAGTTTGTGATTTGTGCGGCTTATATTGCATCCTCACCGGCTGCATCTTAATGGTAATGCCGCGCTCCTGCTCGATGTCCATGGTATCCAGGTACTGGGCATGCATTTTGCGCATCTCAACCGTTCCGGTCAATTCCAAAAACCGGTCCGCAAGCGTGGATTTGCCGTGGTCGATATGGGCAATGATGCAGAAATTCCGAATAGACTGCGAATACATAAGAATACGCCCAGTCTACCAGATTTCGGCAAAAGAAAAAGGCCGGACTGCATCCGGTCGTACCATGCCAAACACGAAAAGCGGGCTTCGGTTTTAAAATAAAAACCGCGTCGAACGCGGTCTTAGCATAACGAAGGTAAAGTCTTGCTTTACTTTAAAAAATAAAAAACCGAGTCGGACTCGGTTACAATGGCTTATCATACTCGATCTGAAGCCCGAGGCGCTCGGCTTGACGATGTTCCCATCTGGCGCCGTTGGACGTTTCCCAATTCGGAACGAAGACGAGCCGGCGGATCAAACCCTTTTCAAAAAGCGGCAGATAAAACTCATTCAGCAATCGGTCTTCGCTATTGAGCGGATTTTTCCTGATCCGCCATAATGCTTCTTCAAAGAGCAGCTGGACGAAGACGATCTTGCCCGCTTGCTGCCGCCGCTTAATGTGCCGACCCAACACAATCAAATTTTCTTCGGGTGAACCTTGGCCTCCCGTAGTGATGGGCCCGCATACCATTTCGATATCGTGGCCGAGATTATCGCGCATGCGCGCAAGAACCCGTTCGGCAACCCCGCATAACTCATCGAATGCCCTAGCGGTTTTAAGGAGCGCCATATCTTCGCGCGTCCAACATGTTCGCATCGTTCCCTCCCCGGAATACCCAAATACTCATTTGTATACCTCTCTCATACCATGGCCCGCCAATCCTTCAAGGGCATAGCTTGTGGATGAATTTTCACGCGCTGCGCCTGCGGCGGCCGATATACCATGCAACCGGCGAGACGCCACCAATAAGTATAGCAAGCAGCACCGCCTGATCCCGCATGGCAAGCCCCATGATCCCGTAGCCGCGGTCCCCCGGAATGGTGCCCCAGGGCAGGATGGACAGGTCCAATTCTCCTTCCTGGGATACGAGATCCTGCTTGTAGATGCGATAGGTGGCGCGGTAGCTTCCGGCCTTCAGGCGGGTGG
>JAUYLV010000083.1 GCA_030699565.1 bacterium | reverse complement strand
AGCTTTTCCGGATATTGATGCGGACCGTAATTGTTGGAACCACGCACAATGACGGCGGGAACCCGGTGGGTCCGGATAAACGACTGGACGATCAGATCCGCCGCGGCCTTGGAAGAAGCATAGGGATTGGAAGGCCTCAAGGGCGCCATCTCGTCGGCATAACCCTCCGGAAAATCTCCATAGATTTCATCGGTAGAAATGTGCACGAAGCGCTTCACGCCGTAGGTACGCACCGCCTCAATCAGCACGCGTGCGCCGCCGATGTTCGTCCGGATAAAGTCGGTCATATTAATAATGGAGCGATCCACATGCGTTTCTGCCGCAAAATTGACCACTAAATCAAATGCATGCTCCCGAAATATGATGTCCAGAAGCTTTTCGTCGCAGATATCGCCGCGGATAAAATAATAACGACGTTCCGCTGCGGGCTTTCCCGCTTCAAGTTTTTCGACATCGAGCAGATTGTCGGTATTGCCCGCGTACGTCAAAAGATCGAGATTAAAAATCCGGCTCTTCGGATACCGATGATAAAAATGCCGAACAGCATTAGAGCCGATGAAGCCGCATCCGCCAGTGATGAGAATGTTTTTATACATATATCTACGCCCCTCCCGTCCCTGGGCGACTCATTATTGAGTACTGAATTATTGCCGTCGCCAGCGAATCCTCTAGTGGAGGATTCGCCCTCTCTTCTTTGAGGAGAGGGGTTAGAAGTATTGCTCGAAAAATTCCGTGAATGTCTTTTTGATATATGCCATATGGGTCGCCGTCAACCCCTGATGGCAGCCGATAACAAATCCGTTGCGCATAATGTAATCGGCGACCGGATATCCTTGCGAGCGAAGGCCCGCCCGGGAAAGTTTCGAAAAAGCGGGCTGCCGAAGCACATTGCCCGTAAAAATAGGGCGCGTCTGAATATCGCGCTCCTCCAAAAAACGCGTTAATTGATGCCTCGTAAAGGGTGTTTTCGCTTTCAATGTAAGCGGAAACGCAAGCCAATTCGTCTTCACCTTGGCATGCTGCACGGGAAGGGTGAACCATCGATCATGCTTCCTAAAAAAATTCATCAAATTTCCAAAATGATTTCTGCGTTTTCGTGAAAACCCCGGTAGACGCTTCAATTGCTCAAGACCGAAAGCGGCATGGATCTCGTCCGATTGGAAATTATAACCAACCTCACTGAAGATGAATTTGGCATCATACGCTTCTCCGTCAAGCACCCCGGCAAAGCGTTTTTTTATGTCCTCGGATTTTTCGTAAACACCGAATAATGTCGACTGCCTCCCCCAATTCGAAAGGACCAACGCGCGTTCGGCGATCTTGCCGTCGCGAAAGCACGCCATACCGCCGCCGGCTGCCGCCGTAATAACATGCGAAGCGTAAAAACTCGTAGTCGAAACGTCAGAATAAGCGCCCGTGGGCTTTTCGGCGAATGTTCCACCTATCGTATCGCACGAATCTTCAATAAATCGCAGATTATGTTTTTTGGCAATGCGTTCAAGACGCGCCATATCGGGAATATTGCCCAGTAGCGACGGGATCATCAATGCCCGGGTTTTTTTACTGATAAGAGATTCAATCTGGTCGATATCAATAAGATAGGAACCCGGCTTCACATCGGCGAAAACAGGCACCAGCCCCTTCTGGATAATAGGGGCGAGTGTGGTCGAAAACGTCAGGATGGGCGTGATGACCTCTGAGCCCGCAGGAAGATTAAGCGCCTCAAATGCTATAAGATTCGCGGAAGAGCCGGAATTCACCATCACGCCGTGTGATTTGCCAAAAAGCCGTGCGATGCGCCGCTCAAACTCCTTGACCCGATGACCGGAAACGAGTCGTAAGGGATCTTTCAATACCGCATTGACGGCGCGAATCTCCCGACTTCCATAGACGGGCGCCGCATAGGATACGCGTAATGATTTAGGCATGGTTTTTATGAGAATTATCCGCGATGCCGCTCCGACACCACTCTACCGTTTTTTCAATCCCTTCCGCAAGGGTATGCTTCGGCCGCCATAAAAACGCTTCATGCGTCTTTCGCATATCTGCCTGACAAAAATCGCTGTCATATGCGGCGCCGGCAAATGCGTTCCAATGGGCCCCGCTCTTGGAGTTTGTCTGCTTCAGCACCAAAGATACCAAATCGCCAAACGATATCGCCCTGCCTCCGCCGGCATTGAAAATCTTCCCGCCAAGACCCTTGGCTTTTTCCATGCCTTCGACCAGCAGATCAACCAGATCTTCGACGTATATGAAATCCCGCGTAACCTCTGGTTTGGAAAGTTTAAGATCCTCTCCTGCAAGCGCCCGCGCAACCAACACTTCAACGAAGCGCCCCTTCTGGCTTCGCGGTCCGTAGGGTGTAAAGACCCGAAAGGTCACAATGGGCTTATTCTGACTGCGCGCAATCGCCTGGCCATAAAGCGTTCCGGCAAGCTTTGAAATGCTGTAGAGTTCTCCGGGTGCGCATAACTCATCTTCGCGCACGGAATGATCTTTCGGACCATACTCCAGATAACTCCCGGTCTGGATGAAAAAATCATAATCAACCGAACCGGCAGCATTGATAAGATTTACCGTACCATGCACATTCGTACGGATAACCTCGTTATCCGGAGCGGTCTTCCCCGCTAAAATAGTGGAAACCGCCAGATGAAAAAAGCCTTTCGGCTTAAGGCTGGTAACCAATTCCGCAATGCGCTTTTGATCGGTAATATCCCCGTTAAAGATTTCAATGGCATGACGCACACCCGTAAGATTTGCCAAATCAGTGGTCGGTCGCGCAAGCAATGCCACACGATGGCCGTCCCTTACCAAACGTTCGACCAGATATGAGCCAATAAATCCCGCACCGCCGGTAATAAAGATTGGACGAGATGCTCTCATACGTGCGCCCGATTAACTTCGAATTGCGGATACCGCTTCAGTCCCCACTTGTGCAACAGAAACTTTCCCATAACGCCCAAGGTCATGAATCCATATTCGACGCTCTTTGCGAAACTGGGCGATTGCGAATCTGCCAAGTAGCGGGTAGGAATGGCGATCTCCGCGCATCGGAATTTTCCCAAGGAAAGTTCGGCGAACATTTCGGTATCGAATACGTAGTTATCCGAATTTTTCTCGAACGGAACCGACTCCAAAACCTTGCAGCCATAGGCCCGATACCCGGTGTGGTATTCGGAAAGGCCAAGTCGAAACACCGCATCCTCAACGAGCGTAAGCGCAATATTCGCCACGAAGCGCCACCAGGGCATCCCGGCCCGCCATGCATCCGATTTGCGCACCATGCGGGATCCGAAACAGACATCGGCTTTGCCGTCGGCGATGGGTTTGACCATCTGGGGAATAAGTGTCGGATCGTATTGGAAATCGGCATGCACCATGACGGCCACATCCGCTCCGTCCTCAAGCGCTTTTTTATAGCCGGTCTTCTGCGCCGCTCCGTATCCCCGGTTCGGATCGTGCCGCATCACAATGGCGCCGAGCCTGCGGGCGATCTC
>JAUYLV010000082.1 GCA_030699565.1 bacterium | reverse complement strand
TGGAAATTGAAGCTGCCCGAGGAAAAGCGCGATTTTCTGAAAATCGCAACCTCGAACCGGAAGGTGGACGGGAAAAAGCCCGAATTCACGCTATCTTTGCCGTTCTCGGAGATCGCAAAGCGCTTCGAAAATACAAACGGTGCCCCCACGAGGAGTCGAACCTCGATCAACGCCTTAGAAGAGCGCTGCTCTATCCATTGAGCTATGGAGGCAAATTTTAGTTTGGGGTCCGTTGAGCTACAGGGGGAATATAAGTGTAGGGGCAAGTTGATCTATGCGGAGGCAGGCGCCAAGTCCCTATTCTATCACATCGGGCTCGACGGACAAGTCTTGCTCCAGAAGGGATTGATCGACTCTTGCCGGCAATTCCGCAAATGGATTGCGGGGAAGCGCGTTAACTTTCTCCGCAAACTGGGCATCATTGGATTCGATGCGCCCGATAACCTGCTCATACACCTGCGAGTTGAATATGGGTTTTTGCGCCTGCGGAGGATCGGAAAGAAATATCGGCGGATACACATACCAATAAAACCATAACGCCGCAAATCCGATAACGGCCGCCACAATGGCAAAAAACACCCCATCGCCGAATCGCTTGAAGAATTCGGCTACTTGTTTTTGAGATACCATGCGCGCGGTGTGTTTTGGCATATTCGTAAAAATGTTTAACGCCTCGCATGCACGCGAAACGTAAGCGATGCGGCGATATCGCCGGATGCCGGCATGAAGGGATCATCCGCCCCTACGCTTTTATATGCTTGCGTTTGCTTCGTCGGATCCATACTAACCTTCAAGACATCAATGGCGTATGGCGCATGTTCCAGCGCCGCAATGAATGTCATTATGCGCTCAAAAGATCCCACAAGCGTCATTTGAAACTCGAATGCCGCCTGCTCCGTCGCCAGTTCCGTATCGGTCGGCTCATGCAATAGACGCAGCTCGCGATACAACTTGAACTCGGCCGATTTGGCTTCAAGCCATTCAATGAACGTAACGGCCTCTATCCGTGGCAAAAACTGTCCGCGAACGAGCGAGGCGCGCTCCATGATGCGTTCGAATTCCGCCTTTGTTTCGTCGAATGCCTCAACGCGCTGTTGCAAATCCCTAAGCTGCCCGGCATTGGTAAGGTAAAGCGAAGGAAAGCTTTGGATCCGCACGGACAACGGAACCAATACGGCAAAAAGAACGCCGATGACCGCCGCAAGCCATGAGAGCGCGTAAAGAAAAAGTTTATCTTTTCCTGATAGTTTCATAATGATGGCGACTGATCGAATGCAAGCGAAATGCTGAATTTGATATCGTTCTCCTGTAAAAGATTCGCAAGAGGAAATTGCGTAATATGAAATACGCCGCCATCTTCAATCGCGCTTTTGAGGGCAAGAAGGTCCGACCGCGTAGCGGCAACGCCTGAAAGCAACGCCTGTTTGGCCGGCATATCAACCGATAAATGGGTCATCAGAATTCGCCGGGGAATGCGCTGGATTATTTTTTGCATCAAATGAAAGGTATCGGGTTTCTGCGCCTGATTAAGATTAAGGCGATCGACTTCTTTGCGGAAGATCTGCAAGTCCTGTTGAAATTGATTCGTCTGGCGCGCTTCGGCGCGTTCAAGCACTCCCGCGATGCGTTGAGAGATCTTTTTTGATTCGGATTCCGCAAACCACACCTCTACCAGTAGCAAGCCGCAGAGTAAAACCAGAACCGCGAACGATAACTCGCCGACAAACATGGTCTGGCGATTCAAGGCCTCGTATCGACGTTCTTTCTTAATATGGGGGGGAAGAAGATTGATCATGAACTTAGAAGCGGATAGACGCAGATAGTGACGCAGAAGAACGCGGAGATCGCATTCGCGTCTATCAACTTCTACTTAGTCGGAGAACTCATGATGGGCGCGTAATGCCAATCCAAGCACGGTCGCATATCCCAGTGATTCTTTGTATGGCAGCATGGGAACCTCCTGTAACGGCGGCTTCAATATATTTACCCAGGGGTTGGCAAGCTGCACGGGAATACCCAACGCCACGGAAAGACCGGTCGCAAGGCTTGATCCGTGAAAATCATCCCCGGAAATTAATATTTGCTGAATTTCCGTGAATGGAAGATGCGTATGCGTCGCATGCGTAGAAAAAAATTCCATATACGGCCGCACTTGGGCGGCAAGCAACTTTACCAGCTCCTTGATTTCCGCTTCGGTGGCGTTGACCGCCTTAAGCGGAATCGATGCGGTAAATCGCACCATGCCATTGGCAAAGATGAGAAAAGTCGCACGATGAAATGCGACATCGATAAGCATCAAAGGTCGTTCATGATGATCCTGAAAGGGAATCGTGCTTCGCGCCGCCGAAAGCGCGTCGACTTCGAATGCCACCGGCTTTAAGCCCGCGGCATCGTACGCAAGCACATATTGGTCGACAAGCACTTTGGGAGCGACCGCAACCAAAACATCAAGGTGGTCCTGGTCGCCGGCCGCAGGCGCGGATTCCCATTCGTAATATACATCGCTCAATGATAAGGGAATATTTGCTTCGATCTCCGCCATCAAGGCTTTCGGAATTTCTTCATCGGAAATCTTCGGTAATTGCACGATACGCAAAAAACATTGCGGATCGGGTAGCGATGCGACAACAAATGGCGTATGCAGCCGCTGGCCTTTCAGCGCCGCAGATGCTTCACGCAAATGCTGTACCAGGCCCATAGCATCCCGAACCTCCCCGTTGACGATGACGCCTTCGGGAAGCATATGCATGCCAAAACTTTTAAGCGTCAAATGATCGCCCTCCTGCCCCAAAGCGGCAAAGCGGATACTGTGATCCGATATATCGCAGCCGAATGCCGTCGATCTTGCGTGAAGAAGTTTTTTTATACCATTAAGTAATCTCACATATTCAGCGTCTATCTGCGTCACTATCAGCTTCTATGAGAGCTTTCTAGAAGCGGATGTACGCGGATATCTACGCGGAAAAAACGCGGAAAGAAATGCACGGAAAAACTACTCAACCACCCTCCAAGTTTGTATCTGCCAGGAGGCACCGGGACCGGCACTGAACTGGGCATTAGCCAGTCCCTGCTCATATGTAATAGAAGCGGTCTGGATCAACTGCATTTTATATCCCGTCAATTCCGTTGCATTAACGCCGTTAT
>JAUYLV010000079.1 GCA_030699565.1 bacterium | reverse complement strand
TGAATTGTTTCATGCTGGCGGCGTACTCCGGTGATTTCGCGGTTGCATAAAAACTTCACGCCATTTTTTTCCAGCCGTTCTTGCAAGGCCTGGTAAAAGGTTCCGGCGCCGTATTTAGGATAATAGAAATAATCGCCGATGCGCTCGGTTTTTTCCTGCCACAGGAATTCCCGAACCTTTTTTCTGAAAAAGTCGAAGATGCTCAATTGCTTGATGCGCTGGCCGGCCCAATCAGTGCCGACCTCGTGCGCTTCGATGCCCCAGACCTTCTTTAAGTACGTGCGGAAGAACGCCTGCGACATGCGTTCACCGAAAGCCTTGACCGTCCAATCGGCGAAGGTTTTCGGCTCGCGTCCCCGCCAGACGATTTTTGCTTTCAGAAAGCTTAAACCCGCAAGAAATGTTTTCCAGAACCCCAGGTTCCAGACGGCATCGGCGATTTTGAGGGGGTATAAAAAAAATTTTCCGTCATAGTAAATGCGGGTAAGGCGTTTTTGCTTCAAAAGATCAGAGCCGAGGATGTCTTTCCAGATCGCTTCCACCTCCGCGTATTTGGTCATGAAGCGATGCGGACCCACATCAAACCGGTATCCGTGAAATTCGAAGGTGCGCGCCAACCCCCCGACGCGATCGTTGCGATCTATGACTGTAATATTTTTTGCGCCTTGCCGGATCAGTTCCCAAGCCGCACCCATGCCGGCGGGACCCGCCCCGAGGATCACAAACTCTTTTTTTTGAAGCTCCTGCAGATTGTTCATGAACAGAATCTTAAGCGTCTAAACCGCGCAGCCATGCGGCGGTTTTTCGAACACCCTCGTCAATGGATGTCGCGGCTTTCCATTTGAGAATCGCACGCGTTTGACTTGTTGCAAATTGGATGGCTGGCATATCGATGCTGCGCAATTGCCGGTATCGTATTTTTGCCTTTTTCCCCACGGCCTTTTCGATGGCTTTTAAGAGCGTGCCCAGACTGACGTTTTTACACGAAGCGATGTGGAGCATGGTATTTTGCACGCGTGGGTGGAATGTTTTCATCAGGGCTTCAATAAAATCATCCACAAAAAGAAAGTCCCGGCTGATGTCCGGCGATCCCCAGATCTCGACCGTCTCGTCATGAAGGATCTGCCATATGAACCGACTGACGACGCCGTGGGTATTTGCCAACTGCCCGGGTCCGTAAATGTTCACGCAGCGGAGGTTTACGTAAGAAAAACCGTTTTTTTGAGCATAGTATCTGATATAATTTTCAATGGCCAGTTTCATGATGCCGTGCGCGGAAATGGGATTGGGGACGGCCGTAGGGGGGATGGGAAATTTTTTCTGAACCCCGTATACCGAAGGGGCCGACGACATAAAAACAAATTTGGCGATTTTCCGCTTCGAGGCAGCCTCAAGCAGCCGAAGCGTGCCCGGTATATTTATCATCGTGTCGGTCACCGGATCTTTTTCGGATGTCGCCTGGTTCGATGTTCCCCCCAGGTGCACGATGATGCCGCCCTTCTTTACGGCAGCATCCAAAATTTTTTGATCCGAAAAATCACCTTTAAAAAACGCGATATGCGGCAAGATATCGGCATGGGGGGTTTTTAGATCGATAACCGAAATGCGCCGGCGATTTTTTATGAGCGCTCCAATAAGGTTGGAGCCGATGAATCCGGCGCCGCCCGTTATGCAAATGGGGGTATTTTCAGGGGTTTGCATGCCAGCCATCATAACAGCGGGGTCTTTACAGCGCAAGTTTTTTCCCGGGTTTTCAATTAAAAAACGCCATTAAAGTTTTTATGCAATATCTATTGTGAAAAAACCGCAAATGTGGTAACGTCGCAAATGCCATGCGCATTACCGAAACCTCGCTTAAAGGAGTCTTTACGATCGCTCCGGATATCATTGCTGATGCCCGGGGAGCGTTTATGGAGATTTTTCATGCGGAGAAGTTCGGTCAGGCGGGTATTAAGGCGAATTTTTTACAGGAAAATATTTCTTTGTCCAAAAAAGGCGTTATTCGCGCGCTGCACTTTCAATGGGATCCGCCGCTGGGAAAATTCGTCCGGATCATCCACGGAAAGGCATTTGCCGTCGCGGTTGATTTGCGAAAAAACTCCGAAACGCTGGGCCGATGGCTTGGGTTTGAGCTTTCGGGCGAAAACCGGCTTCAGCTCTTTTTGCCGTTCGGATTTGCATTTGGTTTTTGCGCCCTTGATGATGCCACCGAACTTAATTATCACTTTACCGTTCCCTGGAATCCGAAAGGCGAGTCGGCAATCATTTGGAACGATCCGGATATCGGCATTGACTGGCCGGTAACGGAGCCCATCTTGTCCGGGCGCGACGCGCAAGCCGGAACATTCAAAGAATGGCTGGCGCGGCCGGAATCGGATAAATTCAGAGTACACTAGTACGTGTGTGCTTAAGTGCATGAGTGCTTGGAGTATTCTCGCTTACGCTCGAATATCTTATGTCGGTAACCTACAAAACGCTCATCGTTTGGCAGAAAGCATATGGCTTGGCACTATCGGTGTATAAAGCTACAAAAGTATTTCCAAAAGAAGAGCTTTATGGGCTAATATCTCAAATGCGCCGCGCGGCTCTTTCGGTTGTTGCAAATATTGCCGAAGGATATATCCGGGCCACGCGACAGGACCGTCTCCACTTTTATAATATCGCTCTAGGTTCGCTGGTGGAATTAGAATGTTTTATAGAATTTTCTAAAGACGTAAATTACCTTAGTCGCGTTGATTATCAATCGCTTATCGTGTTGCAAAACGAAACACTTTATTTGCTTAAAGGTTTTATGAAAAGTCAGCGAAGCTGACATGCCGAGCACTTTTGCACTTAAGCACTTAAGTACCAGTACACAATGAATGCTATTCCAAAAACCATCGCAGTTGTCGGAT
Organism: bacterium; assembly: GCA_030699565.1. Lineage (GTDB taxonomy): Bacteria > Patescibacteriota > Minisyncoccia > JAUYLV01 > JAUYLV01 > JAUYLV01. The sequence goes on along the minus strand of JAUYLV010000079.1, from coordinate 2,790 downwards.
CCGGCTATGTCGGCTTGATTACGGCCGTCGCATTCGCCAAACTGGGCCATCGGGTCGTCTGCATCGATACCAACGAAGAAAAAGTCGCCAAGCTCCGGCGGGGCGTTGTTCCCATTTACGAGCCGGGGGTGCGGGAGTTGTTGCGCGACGGCTTGGCAAAGAAAAAGCTTTTTTTCACGACGCAGTATGAGGATGCATTCGCGGTGCATCAGCCGGATTTTGTGTTTTTGTGCGTGGGCACGCCGCCGCGGGCCGACGGCTCAGCCGATCTCAAATACGTGGAACGCGCCGTCGTCTCTATCGCCAAGAATCTGCGCAAAGCGGCGATCGTCATCACCAAAAGCACGGTACCGGTCGGCACGGGACGGCATTTGCAGGAATTATTCAGGAAGCATACGCATAAGCCCGTATCGATCGTTTCCAATCCAGAATATTTGCGCGAAGGCAAGGCGTTGTATGATTTTATGAATCCGGACAAAATCGTGATCGGCTCTGACGATGCGGCCGCGGCCCGGAAGGTTAAGCGGCTTTATGCTATTTTTAAAAAGCCGGTTCTTACTTCAACGCTTGAGACTTCGGAACTGGCCAAATATGCGCAGAATGCGTTTTTGGCAACCGAAATATCGTTTGCCAATACGCTTGCCGAGATTGCCGAAAAGTGCAATGCCGACATTCGCACGATCGTAGAGACTATAAAGCTCGACAAGCGGGTCGGACCCAATGCGTATCTGGGCGCGGGACCCGGCTACGGCGGCTCTTGCTTTCCGAAAGATGTGAAGGCGCTGATCAACTTCAGCAAGCGGGCGGGTGTGCGCGCCCCTTCGCTCCTGCAAGCCGTGGAGCGGGTGAATAACGGGCGCATCAACGGATTGGTGACCAAGGCGGAATTTTTGCTCGGATCCTTAAAAGGCAAACGCATCGGTTTTTGGGGCTTGGCGTTCAATGCCGGAACGGACGACGTGCGGTTTTCGCCGGCGGTATCGTTGGCGCGCGCGTTGCTTAAGAAGGGCGCGGTTATAACCGCTTATGATCCCTTGGCGATGCCGGAGGCGAAACGCGACTTGGGATCGCTCATTACGTACGCCGACGACCCCTATAAGGCCGCCAAGGGAATGGATATGGTGGTGTTAGCTACGCACTGGCCGCAGTTTAAACGCATCGAATTCGGCCATGTCAAGCGTCTGATGCGCATGCCAAACGTGCTGGACGCGCGGAACTTTCTTCCTGCCGAAAAATTGCAAAAACTCGGATTCAACTATGTCGGCGTCGGGTTTCCCTTCATTAAGGGCATGCATCCTTCGTGGCTGAAGATCATTGCCAAGGATGTGAAGAAATTAAAGCGTTTCAGCGAGCACGAACTGCGCGAACTTCGCGAAGGCCTGGCCGCCCTTGGTAAGGAAGTTACGTTGGCGCCGGTGTTCGCTGAGGAAACAGCGGAATAATCCCGCCAGAGGTCTAAGAGGAGAAGCGGGAACTTATACCAAGCAAATCCTACTGATATTTACATGAGTCTTTATTAGCTAATGTACGGGAATGCGCTGCATTCCCTACCTCTAACGGGATGCGATATCTTGTTACCGGCGGAGCCGGATTTATCGGTACCAATCTGGTGAAGCAGCTTTTGGCGGAAGGCCATGAGGTTTTTGTATTGGACAATTATGCGGCCGGTAAAAAGCCCGAGCGGTTTCAGAAGGGCGCGCAGTATGTGGAGGGGGATATTCGGGACGAAAAAGCGCTCGACACGCTGTGCAAAGATATCGACGGCATATTTCATTTGGCTGCCCTGCCTCGCGTCACGTTTTCCGTCGAGCATCCGTGGGAGACGCATGACGTGAACGTAAACGGCACCAAGCGCGTGCTTTTGGCCGCCGTAAAACATGGCGTCAAGCGCGTCATTTTCGCTTCCTCGTCTTCCACGTACGGCGGATCGGAAGATGGCACGCTTTTTAAGGAAGACGGAGCCGTTAAGCGGCCGATAAGCCCCTACGGTCTGCATAAATATATCGGCGAGCATTACTGCAGGGTCTTTTCGGATCTGTATGGGCTTGAAACGGTAAGCCTGATATTTTTCAATGTCTATGGCCCGTATTTCGATCCGCATGGGCCGTATGCGTTGGTTGTGGGAAAATTTTTACAGCAGATGAAGGAGGGTAAACCTCTCACCGTATGCGGCGACGGGTGTTATCATCGCGATTATACGCATGTGGCCGACATTGTGCGGGCGAACATCATGGCCATGCAGCATTCGAGTGTCGGCAAAGGCGAGGTACTTAACATTGGGTATGGCAAACCGCATACCGTTATTGATCTGGTGAATTTGCTTGGTGCGCCGCATGTATTTGTGCCCGAGCGCCCGGGTGACCCGCGGTTTTCGGGATCGGATAACACCAAAGCGAAAAAAATCCTCGGCTGGGAGCCGAAGATAAGTTTGGAAGAGGGGATTGCGGAGCTTAAGAGGTTGTGGGAATTGGAATAGGCAGAGGGTTGATCAAGTGACAGGGTGACGGAGTGAGTTGAAGACCGGCGATGCCGGTTTTTTATTTACCGCGTCATCCCGGAGCATCCATGTATTCATCAGGACTCATCCGGGATCCAGAAACCCTGGATTCTCCCGCTTCTCATTTTTATCATGGGAAAGCAGGGATCCCGCCCGTAGGCGGGGCGGGTCATTCATGACGGAAATGTAAGGAATGCCCGGAATGACACCCAGAGTCGCAAGTAAATAGCTTATTGCAGGAAATTTTTGAAGCGATGTTCGAGATCCGACAATCGCTCCTCGATCTCTTGCTG
>JAUYLV010000059.1 GCA_030699565.1 bacterium | reverse complement strand
AGAATGGCGATAATATCCTGCAAGTCTTTGTACCGTTGCAGTACGCGCTGCACTTCGCGTGCCGTGCGGTAATGATCATCGCCAACAATGGTCGGTGTCAGCGCGCTCGATGTCGAATCCAGCGGATCCACCGCCGGATATATACCCAGCTCGGCCAAAGCCCGCGAAAGTACGATGGTCGAATCAAGGTGCGCAAACGTAGTTGCCGGGGCAGGATCCGTAAGGTCATCCGCCGGCACGTATACGGCCTGCACGGAAGTGATGGAGCCTTTAGTGGTTGAGGTGATGCGTTCCTGCAACTCACCCATTTCGGTCGCAAGCGTCGGCTGATACCCTACGGCCGACGGCATGCGCCCCAAAAGCGCGGATACCTCACTTCCGGCCTGTGTAAACCTGAAAATATTGTCCACAAACAACAACACATCCTTTCCTTGTGTATCGCGGAAATATTCGGCCATGGTAAGCCCGGAAAGCGCGGCACGCATACGAACACCCGGCGTTTCGTTCATTTGGCCGAACACCATGGCGGTTTTGGCGAGCACACCCGATTCGGTCATTTCACGATAAAGATCGTTTCCCTCGCGACTCCGCTCCCCCACTCCAGCAAACACGGAAAATCCCCCGTGCTGTGTCGCTACATTGCGAATAAGTTCTTGAATTAGCACCGTCTTGCCCACACCCGCTCCGCCGAAAAGTCCCACCTTGCCGCCACGCACAAAAGGCGCAAAAAGATCGATAACTTTGATGCCGGTCTCGAAAATTTCGGTTTTTGTGGACTGATCCTTGAATTGAGGCGGCATGCGGTGAATGGGCCATCGTACCGCGGCTTTTAAATCCTTGCCGCCGTCATCGTCAAGCTCATCGATGGCTTCACCCGTAACATTGAACATGCGCCCCAGACCCTGCTCCCCCACCGGAACGGCAATGGGCTTGCCGGTACTTATCACCTCCATGCCGCGCCGCACCCCGTCGGTAGAACCCATCGCCACCGTGCGAACCCGGCTTGAGCCTAAATGCTGGGCAACCTCGAACACGAGCCGCCCGCCATCGGCCGTTTTCATTTCCAGCGCGTCATAAATATTCGGCAATGCGTCGCCGAATTCCACGTCAACAACCGGACCGATAATCTGTACTATTTTCCCAATATTGTGCTGCATAGATGTTTGTGTTAATACGATTTGCATTCGCTCTAACAACCGAGAATCATGAATTAAGAATCACGAATCACGGCTTTAGAACTTTTAATAAGACCGTTAATCATTTTATTGGCATCAATTGTTTTTGCCGCTAGCCCGTCGAATTCCTCCTTTGTTATATATGAAAGATCTCTTGCGATTAGTAGTTGATTCTGAACTTCGGTCAACGAACCAAGTGCCATTGAATAAAACTGACACTTTTCTTTATAAGAAGCCCTGCTGAATCCTTCGGCGATATTTGATGTAAATGACACTATAGCCCGTCGAATTTGCATAATGAGGCCAAACAACTCTTCTTTTGGAAACTTTTTTGTGAATTTATAAATATCCAATACCAGTATATGCCCCAGCTGCCATACTTTAAGATCCGTAAATGATCTTATTTTCCTTAATTCTTGATTCATACTTCTTGATTCTATGATTCCAGGGCGGCGGCTCCTCCGGTGATTTCGGCGATCTCCCGCGTAATACCCGCCTGGCGCACCTTGTTGTATGAGAGCTGCAATGCTTCTAAAAGATCCTTTGCGTTGTCGGAGGCGTTCTTCATCGCGATCATGCGCGCGGAATGTTCCGAAGCGTTTGCCTCCAGAAGCACATGATACGCCTCGGCTTCAACGAGCGCCGGGAGCAGCAAATCCAAAATCTCATTCGGGTTCGGTTCCAGCTTATATTCGTATTGATATTTTGTGCCTGTTGCGGAGTCTTCCTTTGCCGATCGCAATACGATGCCCATTGCCATCTCCCGCAGCCGTTCTTTGGTGAGCGGTAAAAGCTGTCGCATCACGGATTCCTGCTTCAGCACGGATATGAAATTTGCATACACCGCGTAAACGGCATCATAGTGCTTGAATTGATACGCATGCAGTAAAAATCGGGATACGGGTCGCGATTCCTCTATGCCGACGATATCGCCGATGCCCTCAAACTCCTTGATCGGCTTGCCGATGTGCCGGGTAATGTATTTGGCGCCGAACCGTCCTATGGTAATGATGTCGGGTGGGGTGGCGGAGTGATCGGAATGCCCTTCGACAAGCTCTGGGAGTATTTTCTCGAATTTTCGAATGACATTAGCGTTCAATACGCCGCAGAGGCCTTTATCGCTCGTAACAAGCATGATCGCTATTTTTTTTCGTGGCCTTTCCTCCAACAGCCAATGCGATACGGAAGACGCGCCGGAAAGCTTCTGCAGGAGCTTTAAGGCATGCACGGCATAGGGACGGGCCGCGAAAGCCACGGCCTGGGCTTTGCGCATTTTGGTCGCCGAAACCGCCTCCATGGCGCGCGTGATCTTTCCCGTATTGGCTACGGATCGCATGCGTCGTTTGATGTCGCGAATTGAGGGCATAAAGTAGAAGCGGATAAACGCGGATAGCCCCGACGATCAATTACTTGAGCATAGGAAAGTCGGGATCCCGATCGCTCCCATAATCTTAATCAGTGGATGCATCGGGGTAATGCGGAAAAACGCAGAAAAGAAATTATGTTATAGAAGCGGATTGGCGCGGATAGCCCCGACGCACTATAGCTAACGTATAGGAAAGTCGGGATCCCGACCGCTCCATGCTTCTATTCAATGATGCGTCGGGGTTACGCAGATTAACGCGGAACACGATGCTTTCGTTAAAGGCGTAATTGACAATGGGGTGGGGCGGCGTACAATCAGCGTCGGCAACTTAACAAAATGCAAACGCGGAGAAGTTATGGAATACTCACGAACATTTTTCGATGATCTGCGAAACTCTGCAACGAACGATAAGAAAATCATTCCTTCCTTCGGGCATCTGGTGGGGAAATCCGTCGAGATCATTTTTACCGACCCGGAAGACAACAGAGAGCGTACGGGGCACTACAGCGTCGTCGAATACCTCAGTCACGGATTATTCGTTCTTGAAAACGATCGGGGTATCTGCCTGATAGATGTCGATTTGATCCGGTATCTGTGCGAAATGGATGAAGGTATTGATGTCGGATTTTAAATCAATGCATAAGGAGCATCGTCGTGGGTGAAAGTTCAAAAAGCGGCAAGAAGGCATCATGGTTGGATACTCTGCAGAGATTCCGAAATAGACGCGTCACCGTTTACTTCAAAGAAGATTCAAAGCCGCCGTTACGGGGCACGCTCATCGATCTCTGCGCCTGCAACATCACGATCAGGCGAGGAATGCTCTGGTGGTCGAAAAAGACCATTATCTCCTACGGCCAGATCGCCGATATCAAGCGTTGAAGCGCATCCATGCGGAATAATATTCCGCTTTTTTATTTTAACAAGCGAGGAAAGGCATGCCTCCCCTTTTATTTGGCAAGCTGCTTCACTTCACCGATCGCATCCGCCAATCCCTTTTCGTGTTCGTCGGTAAACTGGCGACCTGTCCGAATACCATCCAGAATATTTTTTCGATGATCGCGCAAATATTCGACGAATGCCTGTGCCGTAGACTGGACCCGATCAACCGAAACATCGTCCAATAATCCGGCTGTGGCCACATATAAAAGCGCGGCCTCTTCCTCGAACGGCACGGGAGCCAGATCCGTTTGCTTCAATATTTCCGTAAGGCGTTTTCCACGCTCTATTTGCTTTTGCGTGGACTCTTCCAGTTCCGCGCCGAATTGAGCGAATGCCGCCAATTCCCTGAACTGCGCCAGTTCCAGCCGCATTTTTCCCGCTACCTTCTTTACGGCCTTTGTTTGCGCGGCCGAACCTACACGGGAAACCGACAAGCCGACATTGATGGCCGGGCGCACGCCCTGGAAAAATAGATCGCTCTCAAGATAGATCTGACCGTCCGTTATGGAAATGACATTCGTAGGAATATAACTCGAAATATCTCCGGCTTGCGTCTCGATAATGGGCAGCGCCGTCAACGACCCGCCGCCGTATTTCGGGGACATTTTAGCCGCCCGCTCCAAGAGGCGCGAGTGAAGATAGAAAACGTCGCCGGGATACGCCTCGCGGCCGGGCGGACGCCGCAAAAGAAGCGAGATCTGCCGGTATGCCCACGCATGCTTGGTTAAATCATCGTAGACAACCAAAACGTCTTTTCCCGCATCCATAAAATATTCGCCCATGGCGCATCCGGCGTAAGGAGCGATGAACCACATTGGCGCCGGATCCGAGGCAGACGCGGAAACCACGATGGTATAGTCCATCGCCCCCCTTCGCTTGAACTCCGCGACGATCTTGGCAACCTTCGATTCCTTTTGGCCTATGGCCACATAAATGCAAATCGGGCGCTTTTCTGCCGGTTCATGCAATTGATTTATGATCGCATCGATCGCAATGGCCGTTTTACCCGTTTGCCGGTCGCCGAGAATAAGTTCGCGCTGCCCCCGGCCGATAGGAACCATGGCGTCGATAGCCTTAATGCCCGTATGGAGCGGCTCATTCACGGACTGCCGCCGAATGACCCCGGGAGCAATTTTCTCGACGGGATAGGATTTTTGCGTCTGTATCGGACCGCGGTCATCCAAGGGTTCGCCGAGAGCATTGACCACGCGGCCTACGGTCGCCTCTCCCACCGGAACCGAAAGGATCTTTCCGGTCGTCTTTACGGTGTCACCTTCATTAATATGCGTGTAGTCGCCCAATACCACGATACCGACCGAATCCTCCTCAAGATTCAACACCATGCCCCAAACCTCTCTTTCGCTTTCATGCCCCTCAAAAACAACCATTTCACCCGCCATGGCATGCGAAAGGCCGTCGGCACGCACCACGCCATCGCCAACCGAAAGCACATGACCGATGTTTTCGGCTTTTGTTTCCGCTTTAAATCCTTCGATTTCTTTTTTCAGTTTTTCAATAATGGAGTTTGCCATATTTTACGAAATACGAATGCTACGAACATACGAAAGTATCCAATTTGTCGTCTTCGTACTTTCGCAAATATCGTACTTCGTAAAGTTATTTTCTTAACTGTTTTAGCCTTCCCCGCACGCTCCCGTCGATCCGCCAATCATCCCAGGTAATCACCGTGCCGCCCAATAATTCCGGAGCGGTTTTTTGCTCCACAGGTCTGGCCATCGCCTTGCGCAACGCAGCCATAACATCTTCCGCAATCGGCATGGCACTTAAAACCAAAGCGCCTTCCGCCTGTTCGATGCGCGCAACATGGCTTACTATTTTCGGCAGATACGCCCGCAATCCCCGCTGATCGATAAAATGCACAAACGCACGCACCTGACGGGCAAATGCCGCATCGGAGTCCGCATCGCTCAGCATCACATAGAATGCCCGCGCGTAATTCTTTTGCATCGCATAGGAGATCTTCATATCTGAAATTTACTTTTTAAGCCGCCGCACCGCCTCCTCTACGAATTTTTCGTGGATATCTTTTGGCAGCTGCTCCTCCAGAACCTTTTCGGCAACCATGAATACGAGTTCTTTAACATCCTTTCCGGCCTGATCCATCATTTTAATACGCTCTTCCTCCAGGTGCCGCTTTGCCTCGGCTATCAAACCCGCGATCTTTGCTTCGGTTTGATTTATAAGCTCCTCCCCGCGCGCCTTTGCAGCCTGCTTTGCCTCTTGAATGATGATCTCCGCTTCCTTTTTCACGCGTTCAAGCTCCGCCGCCCTGCGCTGTTCGATCTGCCGAAGCTCTTGGGCGATCTTTTCGGCGTTTTGAGCGCCTTCTTTGATGTCTTCCCGCCGCTTCCGCAACAGCTCCAATACGGGTCCGTACAAAAATTTCTTCAGGAGCCACAACAGAACGACAAAATTCACTGCCTGTGCAATAAGCAGTTTCCAATCGATACCGAGTTTATGGATGAGTTCGGACAAGAATCAAGAATTATGAATTATGAATCAAGAATGACGGACGGAATCTAAAAATCCACCATTCATGATTCTTTATTCATGATTCTAAAATTTGTGGGTACCTACACAAATTTTATTATAAGCGCAACAACCAGGGCATAGATCGCAATGGCCTCGGCAAACGCAGTGGCCAAGATCATAGCCGTCTGAATCTTCGGAGCGGCTTCGGGATTGCGGCCGATGGCTTCCATGGCCTTTCCGGCAAGCCAGCCGATGGCAAGCGGGGGTACGAACGCGCCCGCACCGATGGCGAACGCCGCGGCGAAGGACTTTAACACGTCGGGGGATAATTCCATACGATACACAACGACAACCTTTACGACTAACAACCTTTACGACACAGGATTCAAATTAAAAAATGAATCTATGACAAAGTTGTTTGTTGTATAGGTTGTAGAGGTTGTTAGTTATTAATGATGTTCTGCGGTTGCTATGGTTAAAAATACGAGCGTCAACATGGCGAATACCAGCGCCTGCATGAAACCCACGAACAGTTCCAGCCCCAAAAACGGCAATGGCGCGATATACGGAACCAGAAACGCGATGACCGTCAGCAAGATCTCACCGGCAAAAATATTGCCGAACAGCCGAAAAGAGAACGATACCATCTTGGCGACCTCACCGACAAGCTCCAAAAGACCGACAAAGAACAATATGGGATTGGAAAAGTTAATAAACTTGCCCGCATGCTTAAAGAAGCCTATAGCCGCAACGCCCATAATATGCGTCGTGGCCACCGCAACGATCGCAAGCGCCAAGGTCATGTTTACATCGGAATTCGCCGATCGGAAAAGCGGCGCAAATACTTCCCCGTGTTCCGTCGCTTCATGGAACCCGATCGAGCCCACACCGGGGAATATACCCATCCAGTTTGAAACCAGCACAAAAAAGAAAATGGTCGCAACGACAGGAAAAAACCGTTCGGCATCCTTGCGAGACCCAACCGCCGATTCAATGAACGATACGGCGCCATCCACCACCGCCTCTGCGAAGTTCTGCACGCCGCTCTCCGGTAGTGGTTTGAGTACCCGATGCACGACAAGCGCAAAGGCGATCAATACCCCCATAGCAAGCCACGCCATCAGAAGCGTGTTGGTCACGGAAAATACACCGATCGAAAATATATGTTCTGCAGCAAGGGAAATATGCACTCAGCAGAAATTTCTAATTTCTAATTACTCTAAGTACCCTAAACAATTCCCAAATCCCAATGTTTCCAAATTGGTTATTGGCGCTTTATTAGGTTAATTAGATTAATTAGGTCGATTAGAAATTTTTAAATAGCCTTCTGAACTGAACAAGCAAAATAAACAATGTAACATGCAGCGCCACAAATATCGCTCCCAACAAAATCCATGGAGATGTTTCCAGCCTTTTGTCGAGCAATCGGGCCGGAATACCTAACGCCACAAGGGGTATGGCGATGACCAACGCTATACGGACTAAGTTCGCTATAGATGGCATGAAGTGGCGATAAGGGGCGCAAAACGGTTACCATTTTACCCGCCCAATCAAAAAACGTCAAGCGAATTTTGTGTATGACTGCGTTGCAATTGCCTTCAGGAGCGCTACAATGCATGCAATCGAAATCCCTGATAGACGCATGAACCGAAAGAGAGGTTGTTATGAAGCATGAGAAGCTCTTTGTCAAATTTTTGACCGTATCGCTTTTTGCGCTTATTTGCGCGGTGCAGCCGGCTATGGCCAAGATGCCAAAAGAAATTTTAAGGCTGGAAACATACCGACCCGGCACTGAAGCCATCGGATTTTCCGTATTTGAAGGCGTTGAGCCCGTATCATTCAACATAAGACTTCTGAATTTGACGAAGGTTGGGGGTGAGTTTCATATTGATGCGTACATATATGGAACGCCCAAGGGGCTTGATACGCCCTTGGAGGGCTTAGGGGCCATATTCGCCATGAGTGGAAGCCCGGTATTTCTTGCCGGATGCGGAACCACGATCGACGAGTGCACAGAGCGCGGCACGTTTGTTGGAGCCTTAAGCCGACGTCCCGACGATCATCCTACAGGCGGACCAAACGCCATCATTACGCCGGGAGAATACATGTTCGGCGCCCGCTCAAAGGGCTTCATGTCACCGGGCGCAGAAGCGCCTTCACCTCTTCCCATGCGCAATGCATTCGGAAAGGAAACGATGTCGGATGCATTCATGGCCGATATCGCCGATGCGGCAACGTATTGCGGCATTACCAAGCCGGTCGAACTTAAGGCCGGCTCACTGATCGCCGTCTTTTACGCGATGGGTGATATGCCGATCGCCGGCACCGGTACCGTATCATGGGTCGACGGCAATAAGATATACATGTTCGGCCACCCGATGTCACAAACCATATTGGGATCCGTGGCATACCCGTTCGTTCAGGTAAGCGCTGCGGCAACCATTCAAACTCCTCTGACACCGTATAAGCAGCAAGGATGCGTCGTCGGCAACGAAGGCACGGTCACCATCGACAGTATATCGGAAATTTCCGGCATCATCGGCAAGCGCACCCCCACTATCGCCTTGAATGTAACGCTGCAAAACGGCAATGGAGTCTTCGCCTTTCGCGAGTTTGTCGTGCCGAACACAGAGATTACCGATCAGCTTTTTCTGCAATTACCGACAATCTGGGCAAATCAAACCGTGGGCACCATGCGTTTTGCATCATTCGACTATACGGTGCGCGTCGTTCCCCGGGGACAGCAGGAGATCTATATCACCAATACCGGATCACAAAACCAGATCAGCGGCATGCCCGCTATCGTGCCGGCTACATTGGCTCAGATCTTCAGAAATGTTGCGGGAAGCGGATTTCAAGTTGACTATCAATCCATTGATATTACGGTTGTCTTTCGACCGGAGATCGCCCGGTGGGAGGCGGCAAAGACCTTCCTTTCCAAGGATGAGGTATTGCCCGGCGAGACTATTTTGGTATATGTCGCGCTGCGCAAGTTTCCCGAGGGTTCGCCCGTTCAAATGATCGGCGTTCCCGTTCACATCCCTCCGGATATACTGGAACGCGACACGAACGCCGAAGCGCCCGCAGCGGATCGTAAAATATTCGATATCTATATCCAAAGCGGTCTTCGTTTCAAAGACCAGCGCAAAGATGTGGCCGGTCCGGCCAACATCGCCGAATTCATCGCGCGGCTCAATGAGTCGATGTCGCCTAAGGCCAACCGGATCTACCTGCAAGTGGTGCTTCCGCCAAAACGCGGAGCGGCACCGAATGGAACGACGGAGAAAGTTCTGCCCGTTCCGAATGCAACGGATGATACGCGTTGGCAGGAAATAGGCGACGCCGGCTTGCTGCCTCAAGAGGCACCCGGCACCTATGCACCGGAGATTATCGTGATGATGCTGCCGGAGCTGCAAAATGCCTTGGTGAATATTTCGGAAAAACTTACCGTAACGGTGACCGCGCCGCAGAAATCTTCGGAAACCGCACCCGCGGATACACGCAATAAAAAGCATATCTTCAAACGCTTGTGGCCGTTTTAATCGGCGCGCAATCCCCTTCCGTATCGTACGGCGGGGGTTTTTATTTTCTGCCTCGCCTTTTATGAGCCCGCGACAATAAAGTTGACATCCGGTGTGGTTCAGCTAGCCTGAAATCAGCACATTTCACGACCCTATACAATTTGAAAGGATGCATTATGCAGCGTAAACTCAGCGTAACCGCTCTTTTGGGAGCGACGATTTTGATGCTTGGAATCGCCATGCGGGTGACGGCACAAGAGGCGCTTACGCGCGATTCATACAAGAACGCCGTCAAGATCGCTTCCCCGTCCGTAGTAACTATCGAGGTCCGCATTCCGCATGAATTTTCGGTCACCGATCCGACCGTGAATCAACGCGGAAGCCGCGCAACCGGCAGCGGCATTATTGCCGATGCGTTGGGCCACATCATCACCAACAAGCACGTGGTCAACGGCGGTAAGATCCTGGATGCCACCATAACCCTCGCCGACGGAAAATCTTTTTCGGCGCGGCTTCTGGGTGTGGCGCCGGATACGGATATCGCGATCATGCTCATCGACACGCCGCAGCATACGCTCACGCCCGCGAAATTCGGCGATGATTCCGCGATTCAAGCCGGAGAGATCGTCATCGCCATCGGCGCGCCCCACGGATTGCAGAATACCGTCACCCATGGGATCATCAGTAACGCGGCACGCGTATTGGAAAGCACGATCCAGGATGATGTTCCCTCCCACAAACTCATCCAAACCGACGCCTCGATCAACCCGGGAAATTCCGGCGGACCCTTGGCAACGCTTGACGGCGCGGTCATAGGCATCAATACGCTCATTTTCACGGCGGCTTCGGGCGGCGGATCCATCGGATTGGGATTTGCAATTCCCATTGACGTGGCCTTGCGGGCTTTCGACCGCATCAGAAGCGGTAATATCTCCTTAGGCTGGATCGGTATCGGAGTCGAGGACATATCCAACATTCACCGGCAGGCGTTCGATATCGACCAGAATGCGGCATGCGTCGTCGTGACAACCGTGGACGCGTCGGGGCCGGCCGCGGGTAAACTCCGACAAGGCGATTGCATCACCACCGCAAACGGCAGAATGACGAACGATGCCGTCGAATTCAGGGCGATCGTAAGCAATGCTACCGTCGGCTCTACCCTCGCCCTCAATGTGCAACGCGGTAAAAATCCCCCGTTGCACGTAGACATCGCTGTGGCAAAGAAACCCTCGATGCCCTGATGTTTCAAGACGCAAAAAGCCCCCAAGGATGATTCCTAGGGGGTTTTTAATATGAGGAGTGCTCCGAGGAGCACAAGCGCAGCCATGACCAGATATTCGGTCAGATCGGTGTATTCCACGCGATGCTGGGTCGCGATGACGACCCGCTCCATCGCGAGAATATCGGCAACCATTTTTGACACTTCCGAGCCGGTCTGGGAATGCGCATACGTGCCGCCCAATTCCCGAGCCAGTTCTTGAAGTGCCACGGTATCGGCGCGCGTATTGATCAATTGATCCTTGCCGGGACCTTCGCGCTGTACGAGATACCCCGCATCCCTGTCCGGACATCCATCCGGCAGGCGCTTTAGGGGAATAAAGTATTCCGCGTCGGGGTCTCCTACGCCAACAATATGGATCGATATTTCACCCGCTTCACAGAGGCTTCGAAGAACTTTTTCACGGTTTTCCGCAAGAATATCCT
>JAUYLV010000053.1 GCA_030699565.1 bacterium | reverse complement strand
GCGCCGGATGGTCTTTGGGACTGTTCAGCGCATCGAAGTTATACCACTCGTTTTCGATCTCGGGCCCCTCAACCACCTCAAATCCCATGGATGTAAAAATTCCGCGAATATTTGAAAGAGTCTGTGAAAGCAGATGAATGTGACCGCGCGGAAGGCGGCTTCCCGGACGCGATATATCGAGTTCTTTTTTCGCACCTGTTTTGGTGGCACCCTTGCCGGCAATTTTCTTTTCCAGTTCGCCAACGCGCTCCTCGAGCGCCTTTCGCAACTCATTTCCCGCCATGCCTGCGGCTTTACGCTTATCGGGCGCAAGACTTCCCAGTGAACGCAAAAAAAGCGAAAGCGCCCCTTTTCGCCCAAGGTATGCATTGCGAAATTCCTCCAGGCTCTTGGCGTCGCTCACCCTTTCAAGCGTCTCCAGCGCATCTTTTTTGAGTTGTTTGATGATTTCCACAGGTTATTTGCAATTCGCATTATTCGCGAAAGGATTTGCATATTCGCGTCAAGCGTAAGCGCGTAAAGTATAGCAAAAAATACCCCGATTTACAAGCAAAAAACCGCCCGTAAAATGTGGCGATTTATGACTTAATAAAGCCGTTATTTATGGTTATAAAACTTATCAACAAACCCGCCCAAGTTTTTGCAATGTTTACAGTTAACGCAGATGCCCAAGGAAGCTGTATGATGCGTAATTACACCGTATGAGCCACAATCTGACTAAAATTTAGACGGGCTATTCATTCATGAACGTTGAAGCCAAATACGGATGGAATTCTTCTCGATAAATCTCCACTAATGCCCATGACACCGAAAGGATCAAGGGGCCAACAATAAAGCCCAAAAAGCCGAATACGTCGATTCCACCGATAATGGAAAGCAGGATAAGTAACGGATGGATCTTCAGGCGCTGCTCGATAAGTTTAGGCTTCAAAATATTGTCGATGAGTCCCACCGCAATACCACCCCAAATGGCAAGCCCAATTCCGGAAGCGGTAGACCCGGTAATAAAGAGATATGCAATGGTAGGAACCAGCACCAATGACGTCCCCACCATGGGAATGAGTGATGCGATGGTGGTAAATACGCCCAAGAGCACCGGGGCGCCGACGCCGAACATCCAAAAGCCAAGCCCGGCGAGCGTCCCCTGCACCACCGCCACGATGATGGCCCCGCGCATGACTGCGTTGATCGCATCGATCACGCGCTGATAGATCTTCTGCTCGGACGCGTCCGACAACGGGCTGATACCAAACAATTTTTGGCGGAAAATATTCCCGTCTTTTGTAAAATAATAGAATGCGATGAAGAACAGGAATGTCGAGAAGAAGAAGTCGCCGGCATTCGAAAAAACGGTCGCCACGTTCCGCGACAAAAATTCGACGATGGATACGATGCTGCCGTTATTGGCTATACGCTCGCGAATGTTTTCCGCAAACCAATGCATTAAGGGTGAGGCAGCAATCGTTCCTTGCCGCTCCGCATCCAAAAACCCAAGTACGCGGCCGTATACTTCGCGGACTTCAGTACCAAGAAGGATAATAAATCCCGTCAGCGGTACCGCAAAAATAAAGAACATGACAATCGTGGTAAGAGCGGCCGATCCTCCCAAATGGAGGTGTAACACGCGCCTAAACCAGTTGAAGAGCGGTCTGAAGAGTATGGCGAGCGTAAGTGCCACACCTAGAATAAGTAAGTAATCACGCAGAATGAAAAACGCGATCGCCCCCACGATCACCATGACGGAGAAGAAGAAAATAGCTTGTACCTGGCGTTGGGTCATGAAAAACAGCTTATTGCTTAAAAAGCTTCCTTAGCTTATTTGTCATTACGAGGAGGAACGATGAAGTAATCCTTTCATTTATCGCTCTAAAATAACCTGTGTAAGGATCGCCACGTCCCGACCGAATGCGTCGCGACTCGCGATGACAAACAACTGTAAGTATACCACTTCCATTATTAATCGCCTATGAGAACTTTTCCCGTGCGCAGAAAATTCTCCACCTGCTCGTTGTATTCCTGGGCGAAATGACGGTACCCAAAACCCTCCCGCAATTCCCAATCCTTATATAATTTCGGCTTCATCATCTCGGGGTTCCAGCCCCGCACCATATCGGCCAAGGACTCGTTTGACTGGTATTTGCCCCCGTCGCGATAGGTCTTGCCCGTAACCCCCTCCGTTTCAAAAAAAGTAATCTGCGCGATCCGCATGCCAACGATCAAAGGAATGCGCTGGGAACGACTGTTATTGGTTATTTCCATTGTCCACCTGCTGCAGAAACCCACATCACCCATACCCGCGCATTTGCATACTTCAATGTAACTGCGCCCGAGGGAACTGCGCGCCTGCATTTTGGTGGTAATGCGGTTATCGTTGCCGCCGATGAATTCGATCGTATGCCCCAAAATCGTCTCGCCGGGTTCCATCATAATAATCCGCTCATTAGGAGCGATATTCTCCAAAAGCCGTCCGCGATTCTCGCGATCGGCCCACTGGCTATGCAGCTCGGCCTCGTGCCACTGCGAGCCCCAGACCCGGTCGACATCGTCTTTACGGTATACATTAAACACCTCCGAACGGGCTCCGTTCAACGATTCGCGAAAATAGAACGAGCCAAGCCGGACATCGTACTGGCTGGTACCCATATTGCGGCGATTGAACGGCAGAATAAAAAGACGCTCGGCCTTCAGGTGCCGCAGCATGGCATCGCTCGATAAGCATGATCGTTCCTCAAGCACAGCTTAAACACAAACCGCACAAACTGCACAAATCACAAAGGGAATACATTACTAATGTTTGTTTGTGATTTGTGTGGTTTGTGATTTGTATATATTTTTACTGCAACAGCTTCTCCGTGATCTTTCTCAATTCCCCTGCCGAGATTATCGCAACGCCCTCATCTTCGTCAACAATATTCATTCCCACCACGTTCCCGGCAAAGTTCACGATCACCGCGCTTGACTCCACCGCATCCGCGAGCGTCAATGCCTCTCCGCCAAGCGCGGCAAGCATGCTTGCTTGAAATCTCTGCGTTACCCTCTCGCCAATGCGCGTTGCCGATACGGCAAACAGGCGATCGCCAAGACGCGGAGCGCCATCCGCAAACGGCAGGATTGTAAAATGCCGTTCGGACGAACGGAAGATTGTAAAACGCGTCGAGGTATCGGAAGCCACGTACTCAAGCGCGATGCGGCGGTCGCCGTCGATCATGACGGCCGTATCGGTTGCAACCGACTCGGGATCCGCATGCACCAGGATCAAGCCGTCATTGGTCAGCGCCAGTCCGGTCTCAAAAAGCATTGAGGGCGCCACACCCCCTCGCGAGCGGTTTTTGGCTTTTTTTGCGATCTCCACGGGTACGACGGTATTTTTTACCCGGTCGGCAAGATCCGGTATAGCCTGGCTTTCTTCGATACGCACCACTTCGGTGCGATTTACGATCGTAGTACGTTCCGACGTTCTGCGTAATGCGGGAAACCGTTCGCCCAGACGCGTCTCGGCAAGGTACGGTATGGCGAGCCGGTCAAAAAAAATGCCGCCCACGCCTCCTATGACGAATATAGCGATAAGCGAAAAAAGTCGCCGCATAGCAATCCTGAGTGTCGCATACACCCTTTAAAATTGCAATGGATTGCGCTCGGTATTGCCATTCGCACGCTGTACAAAACCTCGGCAAATCCTCGTCGTGGTTCTGCGCAAAACGATCGCCCAATTCGGCTTTCAGCCTCGGGGCATCGCGTCGAACGCGATATATGAAAGCAGCGTCAGACGCTGCCCTCACTATAGAGAAGCCGCGTTTGACGCGACACCCGCTCATTTTGCGAACCACTCCTTGGTTTGTAACTCGTTTTTGTAACGCGTGACGAGTTGGCAATACCTCGCTCGAAGTTTTTAAAGACAAGCTCGGGATACCCGCTTGCGGCTTCAAACGCCTTGCAATTTGCAACTCGTTCGCACAGCGCTCTAAAAAGCGAATACCTCGCTGAGTTATATCGATCAAGATTACTGATAATAACCACTATTTATTCCATTCTGATCGTAACCCAAGAATGATTTTATCAAACTCAAAGGATGTTGCATTTTGCGCCAAAAGCGATATAGTGCGATTGCATATTGTATTTTAAAAAAATCATACGAGGTGGCGTCCCATGGACAACAACTTTGGCGGACTTTACACCTTTTTGGAAACGCTTGATCCGGTACACGGCCTTGATACGCAACGCATACACATATCCCCCACCCTTCCTAACGGCATGGAAATCCTCGAATTTTCCGATAAGGAAAACGGGGGTCTTGCGCCCCGGCAGCTTTGCGAAATCTATTACCACATGGTGAAGATGCGCAAAATCGACAAGGCGATCGAAAACCTTTGGAAGCGGGGTGCCGCGATCGGCAAGCACTTGGAAGGTATGGGAAACGAAGCGACCGTCGTCGGCTCCGCATACGGGCTAAAATCCCATGACTGGCTTTCGATGGGCATTCGCGATATCGGAGCCTTTCCCATGCGCGGCATGGACCTGGGTGAACTCATTGCCCATGCGTGCGGACGCGCAGATGGCACAACCCGCGGCTGGGATTACGGAACGCATATGGGTCGGATCGATCTGAAAACGATCGGCATCAACATCAGCCACTTGGGCACGAACATTGGCCTTGCCGCCGGACACGCTCTTGCCGAAATATACCGAGCACATGGCGAAGACGGCCATGACGGCGTGGCTTTGGCCATTATCGGCGACGGGGCAACGAGCGTCGGCAACGTGCACGAGGCATTGAATATTGCCGCGGTCATGCATCTTCCCTTGGTACTGCTCATTGAAAACAATCAATGGGCATTCGGTACACCGAACGCGCTGCAATTCGCCGTCCCGACACCCGCGCTTCGCGCCCTCGGCTATGGCCGGCACATTGAAGGCTGGCTGATCGACGGCACCAATGCGCGTGCGGTTTACCAGACCGTGCACAACGCACTTGAACGCGCCCGGCATGAACGCATCATTTCCGTCATCGAAGCCCGCTCCATGCGTCTTGTAGGACACTCCATGGCGGACAACCCGAAGTCTTACGTTCCGAAAGAGCATTTCGAGGCATGGCGCGCCAAGGATCCCATCGAAACCCATCGCGCATTCCTCCTTACGGTCGCGGGCACCGACGAGAAGGAACTTGAGCGCCTGGAGGTGAAAGCGGAGGACGAGGTTCGTTCGGCGGTGGACTTTGCAGAAAAATCCCCTCCGCCGGATGCAACGGATATCGAGTCAAAGATATTCACGCCTTCCCCCGTCCATATTCGCGCATATACAGATCCGCCGACAGAAGGTCGCCGCATCTCGTATCATACCGCCATCCAGGAAGCGCTAAAGGAGGAGATGATCCGAAATCAGGACATCTTCCTGATGGGAGAAGACATCGGCCTCTCCGACGGCCCGTTTAAGATCACCGCGGGTTTTAGCCGCCAATTCGATAATTTTACTCCGGAAGAATTCTGGAGCGATCCGAAAGCGTTCCGCCAGCGCCGCGTTGTGGATGCGCCACTTTCCGAGGCGGGATTCACCGATGTTGCGGCGGGTGCGGCGCAGGCCGGACTCCACCCGTGCATCGAGTTTCAATATTTCGACTTCGGCTCGCGGGCATTCGCGGAGATCGTAAACCTTATCGCGACGATGACGGCAAAGAACATGGGTCCTATGCCGATCACCTTCCGCGGTCCGGCGGGCTGGGTTCCCGGCGGCGGACCGTATCATACGGTCAATCCGGAATCATGGTTCGCATCGACCCCGGGCCTCAAGATCGTCGCTCCCATAACCGCCTTCGACGCCAAAGGACTCCTGAAGGCCGCGCTGCGCGACCCCAATCCGGTGCTCTTTTTGGAGTATAAGGCGCACTATCGCACGACATTCGAAAATCTTCCGCCGGAGCTGGCAACGCTTGTGCCGTCATATGACTATGTCGTGCCGATCGGCAAGGCGCGCATCGTAAAACCCGGCAAAGACGCCACGATCGTCACATGGGGATCGCAGGTGATCCGCGCGCTCGAGGCGGTGCATGCCATAGAGCATGAACGCAAAGATTGCTCCATCGAGGTGATCGATCTGCGCACGATCATTCCGTTCGATGCCACATACATCGAGGAGTCCGTGCGACGAACGCATAAATGCCTCGTGACGTGGGAAGCTCCTCTGACCGGATCGTTCGGCAATACGATCGCCGCACACATCCAGGAACGCGTTTTCGACCACCTGGAAGCGTCGGTGCGTCGTCTGGCCGCTGCCAACACGCCCGTTCCGGCCTCCAAGGAGTTGGAAGAAGCGCATCTGCCCACGGCCCGAAAGGTCAAAGCAGCGATCGAAGCGCTCCTTGATTGGTAACACCAAACAGCGCCCCGTTCATAACGGGGCGTTTTTCTTTTTTGTTTCTGTCATCCCGAAGAATTAAATCTTAATCATTAATCGTCCGGGATCCAGATTTAACCGTTTTGAGACTATAGAAGAACTGCTTTTACTGGTCATTCTGATACCTTGATTAAAAACATGAAGGAAGAATCCCTCATTCTCCCTTTCATAAAGGGAGTACCCGCAGGGGGAGGGATTTATTCTCCCTTTCATAAAGGGAGTACCCGCAGGGGGAGGGATTTTAAGATGCTTCTGTTATGGCACAACCATTGCATCAGTATAACATCGACTGCATTGTTCTGGAGTCTCATTATAGCAACCCGGAAACCTTCAAAATAACAAGTTCAACAATCATGATAGCGGCACCAAACACCAGCGACCAAAACAGGAATTTTTTTACTTTACTGCCGAAAGAAGACGTCATGATATCAGTATATGCGCCAGGTGACATAATAACAATGACCTTGCGCTTGTCGTCCTACCCTATTACAGCCATGTAATAGGGTAAGTGTTTTATAGAAATATGCACTCGACACATGATCCTCTTCATTCGAAAAGAGGGAGCCCTAATGAATATTGCGTTCGCGGTCTGACGTGGTACGATACTCATCATGCCAACAAAATGGATCATCGGCATAATCATTCTTTCAACCGCAGGCATCATTGCGCTTGCGGCATGGCAACAGCAAAAGCGGCTTCCCGAGCTTGAAGCGCGCCGCCCGCCTCCCCAGGAGTCCGTTCCTGCGGGGCTTTTGAATCGCGATAAAGACGGCAATGCTCCGGCTAATCCTCTGGAATTCGCCAAGCTGTTCGAAAATCTTAAGCCCGCCAAGCAAGAATGTTTCCGCGAGCTCTTCGGCGAAGAGCGGCTGAACGAGATCTTGAAAGGTGAAACGTTCATCCCCTCTCCCGACGACAACGCTATCATCGGCGAGTGCTTGCTCGCCGGCGCCACATTCGTGGAAAGCGGAACGTCAACTCCGGCAGAACCTACCGAAGAATAGCGGAGTTTCCAATATGAAAGTAATAGACCGCCAGTTCTCTGGCGGTCTATTTGTTGCAAAACGCCGATTCACAAATCCTAATACATATCGGCAGCATTAGCGGCCGACACAAAGCCGCCAGCCTGTATGCCCCAAAGTTTCTGATAGACGCCCTCCTCCAAATGCAGAAGTTCCTCATGTTTACCCTCCTCGATGATCCCTCCGTCATCTATAACGATGATGCGGTCCATCTGCATAATGGTGGAAAGCCGGTGCGCAATAACGATCGTGGTGTGATTCTGCATAAGGTTTTTGAGCGCATCCTGAATGAAAAGTTCGCTTTCGCTGTCGAGCGACGAGGTTGCCTCGTCCAGCACCAGAATCGGCGCATCTTTCAATATCGCCCGGGCGATCGCCACCCGTTGCCGTTCGCCGCCCGAAAGCTTTATGCCGCGCTCGCCGACAAGCGTATTATAACCGCCGGGAAATTCCGAAATGAATTCATGGGCATGAGCAAGCGATGAAGCCCTAATTATCTCCTCATCCGTCGCATGGGGCTTGGCGTAACGGATATTCTCCATAAGCGTGCGATGAAAAAGAATGGGCTCCTGCGGCACGAGTGAGAGCGCATCGCGCAGGGAATCCTGGGTTACGCGAGCGATGTCTTGCCCGTCAATGTAAATACTGCCCCCGGTAACATCATAAAACCTGAAAAGCAATTTTATGATAGTGGATTTTCCGCCACCGGAAGGCCCGATGAGCGCAATGCGTTCCCCCGGAGCGATCGCAAGATTGAAATCTTTCAATATGGAAGTTTCTTTGTGATACCCGAATGCGACCTCATCGAATACGATTTGGCCTTTTTGCACCCGCAGCGTTGCGGCATCGGCTGCATCTTGCACTTCGTGCGGCGTAAGAAGCATCTCGGTCATTTCATTGGCATCGGCAAGCGCCTCGTAAATATTTCTGATATTCCTTCCCGTACCCCACAGTTTATCGAAGATGCGCACAAGATACGCCTGCAATAAGGCCACATCGCCAACACCGATGGCATCGGCGCGCCAAAGCGTCAGGGCAAGATACATCACGTAGAACTCGAGTATCAGCATGAGGGATCCCTGGGCTAGATCTCCCACCGTTCCAAGATTCCAGCTTTTCCTGCGAAGCAGAAATTGCTGCTGCGTGACATTGCCGAATCGGTCATTCTCCAGACGCCAGTTCGAAAACAACTTGATGTTGCCGTTGTTGGTAATGCTGTCGGCAAGCTGCGCGGTGCTCAGCGTGTCGGATTTTGCCTTTTGCACGTCATAGGGCAATTTAAAGCGCGAGTATGCGTATGAGGTCACCAAAAAGATCACGCACCATGCGAGCGCAACCAATCCAAGCCTGGGGTATTGCCATAAAAGCACGGCCAGCACCATGCCGATCTCAAGCAACGATCGGCCCAGATCATGCACGATCTGATCGGAGATCTGCTCATATGCCCGCTCATACCGCTTCACTTTCGTCACCAGGCTTCCCACAAAATTTGAACTGAAAAAACTCGTGGAATGCTTGTTAAGATAACGGTAGCAGGCGTTAATCAGATCCCGCATCACTGCCGGCTGAAAATTATTATTGACGAAATTTGCCGTGCGCCATAACGCGATCCGCGAAATATTCAGGACCAGGATCAAAACAATCAAATCCACGGCCGCCGAAAAATGCTCCCGGGGAGCGCCCGAAGCCAGAACATTGATCAGATCCCGATAGACAAGCGGAATATAGATCGACAGACCCGTAAGCCCGATAACCCCAAAAATCAAAAAAGCCACCTGCCAGGGGTATTTTTTGCTGAAATGCCAAAAAGTCTTCAGTGTTTGTTGGGTTAAATTGCGCATAATAGTAAGAAGTATGAAAGAAGACGTTATCGCAGCGCATTCCTTACACCCGAGACATCAATGGAAAGGCGCTTGGCGATGGCGAAGTATGCTACAGTATCACGCTACGCACACCAAACCGCGCCCCTACCCTACCCAGTATAATATAAAAAACCCGGACTATTTTCCAGACCCGCCAGAAGTAGTCCCGCTAAGCGGGGCGTAACTTCTAACGGGTCAAGTCCGGGATTATGACACTAGGCGTAGCGCTTTCGCAAGATGCGCGCCGCCTCGCACATGACATGCAGTTTTGCGAGCGTCACCTTGTCGCTGCGCTCCTTGAGGCCGCAATCCGGCGTAAGCCATAGTTGCCTTGGTGCAAATACCTTCTTGCCGTCATGCCGGATCGTAAGCGTCCGCTCGACGCCCGCGACGATCTCGTCGACCGTCTCGATGCGATCCGTATGCACATCGGTCACCCCAAGGCCGATATCCTTGCCGCCGAAACCGTATTTTTCGATGAGGGATATGAGCGCGTAGCCGCGATTGGCCATTTCCATGTGAATTTGATGGAATGGCAACTTCAGCATTTCGGGAAACGCCGCATCAAGCGCCTCCATATCCGAATAGCAAATATGGAGAATGAAGTACGCCCGATCCTCGAAGCCCTCGAACGATTGGCGGATGGCCGCAATGTCGCTTTCAAAACCACGCATCTTGGTGGTAAGCGCCGGCTCGTCGATTTGAATGATCCTGGCGCCCGCATCGATCAGCCGACCAATCTCGCACCGCAAAGCGGCTGCCAGATCGCGTTTGAATAGTCCCCTGTCGCGCCAATACTCCGACAGCTTCAAAAGGCCCCAATCGGCGAGCGTAGCCGGTCCCGTCAACGTTTCTTTCATCGGCAGCCTCGTCAATGATTGTAAAAACGAAAAGTCGTCGATGATCATGGCTCCCGCGTCCACGATAGGTTTGTCGTATATGACCGGCCGATACCGTCGGTTTTCATACGACGGCACGAAGTCACCGAGCGCACCGCCAAGCTTGATACCGAAATAGGCCGCCATATCTTCACGCAAGATCTCGCCACCGACCGGCACCGTAATATCAAGCTCTTCCTGCGCAATGATCCAGCGAAGCGTGTATTCCTCGACCAGCCGGCGATATGCATCGGCGGCCATCTCCCCTTTGCGCAATGCCACGCGAGCACTGCGAACCTCTTGAGGCTGAGGAAAGCTCCCGACGGTGGAGGTGGGAAAGTCCGTATGCGCAAGGATCCTGGAGACATCATACGGCTTTGCAGCCGATGATACGGAAGCGGGAATGGCATGCGGCTCGTGTACGGGATATTTGATCGCAACCTGTATGCGCTTATAAAGCGGCTCCCGCAGATGATGCGCCGCCGAAAACGGCGCCTCGCATAGACTGGCAAACGCCACAAGCGTCTTAACCTTTGCCACCGCTTCGTTCCAGGGTAAAAAATCCAAGTCCGCGTTCGGCGCCAACACAATACGTTCCGTCGGCAGAAACCGGCGCAAGTACCCATATCGCGTCTCCAAAAGCTCGATCGATTCGGCGATAGGCTGCCGCGCGTCTACAATGCCCGCGACAAACATCTTGCCTTCCGGAAAATACTTCATTGCATCCAGCGCTCCGCGGCCTTCCACAACATCAACCCAGAACGAACCGAACGGCAGCGAAAAATACGTTTTGACATCGGGAACATCAGCGAACCAGGAAGCGAGCATCAGCCGATCTTGCCTAACCCCCTCGGTCAACTGATGCATCACCCGCTCAAACAGGTCGCGATCAAGCGGATGCGTCAGGATCTGGGGCTCTTCGATCCGCACATACACCGCCCCCGCCGAAACAAGGGCTTCGACTTCGACGCGCAGTGCCGTTGCGTATGCGAGCGCAAATCGTTCCAAGCCAACCTCATGGACATTGCGAGTTTGTCGCGCCAGCGTATAGGGTCCCACAAGACTCATGACCACGGATTTTTTCGTGTGTTGCCGAGCAAAAGCGAGATCGTCACCGCGCAAAGATTCATTATGCATAAGCGGCAACCGGGCTACCGCCTGACGATGGAAGTGGTTCGTCTCGGGAATGCGCGATAGCATGGCAAAGCCTTCGCAGCCTCCGATGCGTCGCGCGATATCAAAAATCGAGTCGAGACGAATACCCCCATCCTCAATATAGTCAACTCCGCAGGACTCAAGCTCCCGAATAACCAACTTAGCCAGATCATCCTGTGCCGCTGCAAGTTCGGCGTCCGATGCCTTGCCGACATCATGCGCGTTGCGGATTTTCCATAGCGCTCGCGCCTCTTGGTGCTGTGACGAGTGCCGATTCCACCTTCCGCAGGCCATAACTTTAGGCCGGATAATGTCATTTTCCATAAGACCTCCATAAAAACCATAAAATATTTAAAGGATCATTGACGCCATGGTACAGCAGGCTAAATTTTGAGGCAAGCAACGCAATTACGCCGATATTTTAAGGCCATTTTGCGAAAAACCCCTGATAATGCTATGGTGGCGATAGCTATGGAAACCGAACACGTCAAAAACGTCAAAATAGTCTGCGATCCGTTGTGGGGCTTGATCGACATTACCGATTACCTTCCCATGATCGACGTGCCGCCCTTTCAGGCACTGGGATTCAAGTACCAGCTTGGGGTCACGAATATTCTTTTTCCGTCCGCAACCCACACCCGCAAGCAGCATTCCTTCGGAGCGTTTAGGCGCACGCAGGAACTTGCCGACCGCTGGCTGCATTGGGGCATGATCACAAAAAACGAGGCACACATGCTCATCGCCTTCGCCCTGTGGCACGACATCGGCCACGGACCCTTTTCGCATGTGGTGGAAGCGGTCACCCGCGAGCTTTATGGCCGCGATCATGACCAAAACGGAGCCATTATCATTGATTCCTTGCAAGATGCGGTCGGAGCGGTCGGTATCGATTTTGCAGAATTTAAAAAATTCTTCACGCACGAAAATCCCCTCTATCGCGGCGTGCACGACAAAAATCTCGGCGCCGAAAAGCTCGATTACTTGGCGCGAGATGCCTACTATACGCTGGGCGAGATTCCGGGCGTTGAATACCTGGCGCGTTACACGTATTTCATCGACGGCGAGATCATGATCGACGAAAAAGCGATCGATCAGGCAAAGGCCATCCAGGAATTTTATGTCAAAATGTTCAAGAACGTATACCTGCGAAAAAATTCGGCCATCGCGCAGCGGCTGGTGCAAAAAATGACCGCGGAACTTTTGCGCAACTCACCCATGCATGAAAATGATTTTTGGGCGCTTACGGATTTCGGCCTTATGGGGCTTTTTGAGACATCGGGAAGCCCTGCGCTTCAAAGCCTATACCGGCGTTTTCTTGATCGGAACCTTCCTAGGACAGCAATTGAATTCCGCGGAAAACAGTTCACGTTATCGGCCACCGACACCAAGCCCCTGCGCATCATGGGCTTGTCCGAAACCGAGATGCAGCGCATCAGCGATGCCGATGAATTCATCACTCCATCCAAACTGGAGGCGGTAGAATCCGAAGTCGAAAAACTCGTTGGACTTCCGGCCGGATCCATCGTCATTGTGCCGCCGTTCTCGCCCGAGCGCTTCGTACCGCAAGATATCAAGATCTATATGCGCGGCGGTAAAGCCGCAAATATGAGCGATTATTATGCCGATCACTTTAAAGCGCTGGAAGAAGAGGGCCGCGCATACGCAAGCTTGCGCATTTGCACCTTCGAGGAACACCGAAAAGTATTAAGCGATCCAAAAGTCGCCGCCAAGGTTCAGGATTATCTCATATCATCCATTGCCGTGGCGGCATAATCAAAGATATCGATAATAAAAATCCCCCTCAAAAAAGGGGGCTCGTTTTATAATGTGCTATGAATTTTGCGATCTCCCCAATACCGCACGCGCAAGATACATAAAAGGAATATCTACGATGCCGACAAGCCACTTGATAACAATGAGTCCGCCGATGAGCGGCATGACAGGCATAACACCCCAGAACGCGATCGTCACGAACAATACGCTGTCGAGCGCCATGGAAGGCAGGGAACTGAACGCATTGCGCATCCAAAGATGCCGCCCACCGGTCAGATTGCGGAACCAATGGAATAAATACGCGTCAGCGTTTTCGCTTAGGTAAAATGCGATAAGACTCGCCACAACCAGGCGAGGCACGCTGCCGAACACGAACACGAACGCTTCCTGGTTCGCAAAGAACGGCGCGGGCACCGCATGCACCACCAGATACGAAAAGAGCATCATGGCGATCTGTGAGGCAAGCGCGATCAGGATCATGCGCTGCGTCTCGCTCCTGCCGAATCGTTCGTTGACGATATCGGTGAACAGGAACGTTACCGAAAATATGAGTACGGCGGCAGGAGCGAAGAATGTGGCAAAACCAAGATCAAATGCGATGGTTTTTGATGCGGCAATATTGGAAAAGACCACGAAGGCGACATAAAGCGCGATCAGCGCGTCCGCCCGCCCCGTATGGCGTGCGTACCATGCCCCGCCGACGCCGAAGGCTGAAATCAGCGCGATCCAAAGCAAAAGCAGTTCGAATGTCATGGAAATTAGACTATCGCAATTGTAGCAGTTGCGCAATACACATTTAACCCCCTCCTCTTATGATGAGGGGGTTTCTCTGTATCCCCTCCTAAGGAGGGATTCTCTTCTTTACCCCCTCCTCTTTAAGGAGGGGCTTGGGGAGGTGTATTAATTTAAGACTCTTAACAACATCTATTGCGCAATATTTTATTTTATTGTATAGTCACGACTTCTGATCCAACCAAACTCATAGGAGGAATACCGTGACGCTACGCAAAGACGCGTTCTTTGAAAAAATGGATGCATTGGGTAAGGCGGTTTCATTCGATCACGTACGGCTCAAAACCGGGTACTCGGAAGTGATGCCGGATGATGTTTCACTGCATACACGGCTTTCGCGCAATATTCCGCTGCGTTCCCCTATCGTAAGTGCAGCGATGGACACTGTTACCGAATACCGCCTTGCCATCGAAATAGCGAAATGGGGCGGCATCGGATTCATCCACCGTAATCTTCCACCGGAAGAACAGGCCTTTCAGGTTGCCCAAGTGAAGTTGCATCTGAACGGCCGCATTGATCGCCCACGAACCGTCAAAACCACCGACACAATCGAGCGGGTGCTTGCGTATATCAGAGAAAAGAAGTTTGCATTCGATACGTTTCCGGTGCTGGACGGCGATGAAAAACTCGCGGGCATGCTCACAAAAACAGATTTTGAATTTTGCACTGACCCTTCGCTCGTCGTCTCCGAAGTCATGTCGCGGGAACTGGTAACCGCCCGGTGCGAAACAACCATTGATGAGGCATACAACCTCATGCGCAGAAGCAAGAAGAAAGTGCTGCCGCTCATCGACGACAATGGCAGGCTTTGCGGCATGTATGTCTGGCAAGATGTGCTTCGCATAAAGACCGGAAGCGGACTCCCGCACAACGTCGACAAAAACGGCAATCTGCGCGTGGGTGCGGCCATCGGCGTGGGAGACAAGGCTCTTGAGCGGGTCGAGCTTCTGGCCCGCAAAAAGATTGATGCCGTCTGCATCGATACAGCCCACGGCGATTCAAGGTCCGTGCATGAAACTTTGCGCGAGATCAAAAGGCACTATCCGGATCTCGACGTTGTCGTAGGAAACGTTTCGGAAGGAGCATCGGCCCGGCGGCTTGTCGACGCGGGTGCCGACGCCATAAAGATCGGCCAAGGCCCCGGTTCGATCTGCACCACCCGGGTCATCGCCGGAATCGGCTGCCCACAAGTGACCGCAATTTACCAGTGTGAGAAAGCGATCCGCGGATCCGGCGTCCCACTCATCGCCGATGGCGGCATACGGCATTCGGGCGATATTCCCATTGCGATAGGTGCGGGTGCGGACTCGGTCATGTTGGGAAACCTACTTGCCGGAACAAAAGAAGCGCCGGGAGAGATTACCACCTATCGGGGCATGCGCTATAAATCTTACCGGGGAATGGGCTCGATAGGCGCGCTGCAAAGCAACCTAAGCAACGACCGTTACGGACAGAAAGAGCCGCAGCCCAAGGACAGGATCGTACCCGAAGGCGTAGAAGGCATGGTTCCTTATAAGGACGAGATTCGTGAAGTGCTGATTCAACTTTTGGGGGGATTGCGCAAAGGTATGGGATACGTGGGGGCCGCGACCATTAAGGAGTTGAAGGAAAAGGCCGACTTCTGTTCGCCGGTCGACATGCAGGAATCGCATCCACACGATGTGATCATCACCAAAGAGCCGCCAAATTACCGGATCACTCCGAAGGAGGAAAATTGATGGCGAAGGCTCAAGCAGCCGATATCAAGCCCGGCATTTGGCGGCACTTCGAAGGCAACCTGTATGAGGTTATCGGCATAGCCACCCACACCGAAACGCAGGAAAAAATGGTCGTATATCGGCCGGCCAGGCTGTATTATTCGGATCATGAATTCCTGATAAGGCCTTTGTCCATGTTCACCGAGCGCGTTGATCGTGACGGATACCTAGGGCCGCGCTTCACATTCGTCATTGCAATCTAAAAAACACCTCAACGTACAATCGTTGAGGTTTTTGATTTCACCGGACATCCCCTCCTCATTGAGGGGGCTTGCGAAGCCGCGTTTGACGCGGGGGAGGTGTAAATGCACACCTCGTCGCTCTTCGTAAAATAAACTCCATCGGTCTTGACCCTGCAAGACGTACGGTGAAGCACTCTGCCAATACGGCTCCGGAATATCCGCGTTTTGATGCCGTGCTTCATTAACGCATATCGCTGCAGCGACCGTGCATCCGCCAGCGTTGGCGCAACCCACAGTCCCTCCCCCTGGGCGAGCCTTCATTAATTGGAAACATCGTACTCGCCCGTGAAATTCTCCACTGGAGAATTTCACCCTTTTCGCGGATGACGGGAGATCGGCTCATCCGGCCTATTCCAGATATCAAAATGGTATCGTTTGCGCGGAGCGCCAAGCAAGCCGACCGAAGTAAGGTCTTGGCGCAGAACCTTGAATGCGGCACGTGTTTTCAAAGATAACCTCCAATAACATCCTCACATTCTCAAGTTTGTAAGGATGTCAAAATCCATGATTCGGTTCAGAATCCCAACCTCCCGCGTGCAAGGCGGGTGCTCTATCCCGGGTAGTCGATATAAATTTATCAGAACGGGCCAGTGGACCGGGCGGGGCTTGAACCCGCAACCTCCCGCGTGCAAGGCGGGTGCTCTAGCCAATTGAGCTACCGGCCCATTCTGATGAATCAAAAGGAACTGCCCGCGAGTCCTCTCCCAGAGGACTCGCCCAATTGAGCTACGGGCCCATAAATTTGTAACGGGGTGAACAAGGCGGGTGCTCTATCCGGGGTAGTCGAAATTAAACTTCATTGAACTACCCGCAGATGCTCTCCCAGAGCATCTGCCCAATTGAGCTGGCGGCCCAAAAAGCGACGCCATTAATTCTATCCGAATTTCCGCTACATATCAACATGGCTTGACCATGTAAAAAACCCTCGTCAATTCGAGGGCTTCATCACTTGCCTATGGTAAATAGACGGGCCAGACCGGACTTGTTATGACGCGCATGGCGACCCGGTACATAAGCCGAGCGACATTTTGCAGCTTTTCTACATCAATCTTGTCGGCGGTATCTGTTGGCCGGTGATAATCCGCATGAGCGCCCGACGTCAAAAATAAGATGGGGATCCGTCGATGAGACGGGCTTGCCTCGAAAAACGAATAACTATCTGTTGCGGAAAAATACCCCATATCTTGTGCCGAGTATTCGATCGTAAACGGCTCATCCAGCTTCGCGTTCTCATCGCGTAATATTTTTTCGAGCAACGGACTCTTTTGCGGAAATTCCGGCGGATACTCCGTACCGATGGCAGAAAGCGCTTGCGGATCATTGCGCCCGATCATATCGAGGTTCAGCACGGCAACGATCTGGTCAAGCGGTACAATGCCGCTTTTGACAAAATAGGCCGAGCCGTGAAGACCCCACTCCTCTGCGCCCCAAAACCCAATAATAACACTCCGATTGAGTTTTCTCCCCGAGGCAACACATGCGGCAAGCTGCTGTGCGATGGCAAGCACCCCTGCGGTACCCGATGCGTTATCATCTGCGCCCGGATACATTTTGCCGTTTTTAATGCCTTCATGATCGTAATGAGCGCCGATAATGATATACTCGTCGGGTATCATTCCTTGCGCATAACCGATGATATTTCGCGAACGAATCGTTTGGCCGTGATCAGAAAATGAGAACGGCTGCATATAGCCGCCGATTCCGGGCAATGGCTGAAGACCGACATTGCGCAGCTCGCGCGCCAGTATGAGTCCCGCGACATCGAATCCTACCTGCTCCGTTCCCCTACCGCCTAGCGCCGGATGCGACAAAATATCCACCATGGCGCGAATATCATTTACTGGAAGTTCCGCATCGCATGTCTTTGCGTACGCGGAATTCATGCCCGCAGCGTAAATCAGAAAAAACAGGAAAATCAGAAAGTGCTTTTTCATGGAAACCACTCTTTCGTATTGAAAATTTAAAGGATCTATTAGTACACGTTACCCTATCATGGTTCGCTGAAAAACCGCAACACACCTCTCCTAACCTCTCCTCGAAGAGGAGAGGGATGTAAAACTCCCCTGCTTTGAAAGAAGGGGTGTTGAGGCGACGATGATTGTATCATGCTACACCCTAATACAGTAGAATCATCAGTAGTAGATTTACGATGCCAAGCGGAATGAGTCCCTTCCAGGTAAATGCCAAAAGCTGGTCGAGCCGCAGGCGAAAATAGGTCGCTCGGAAGTAAATAAAAAGCAAGATGCCAAATATAATCTTGGCCAAAAATCCGAATATTCCGGTTATATCACCCCATCCGCCAAAAAAGAGCGCTCCAAGCGAAACCGCGCCGATCCAAAGCGTAATGTATTGAGCCAAGAGTATCATCGCAAAGAATACGCCGCCGTATTCCGTCATCCATCCCTGCACCAATTCCGACTCGGCTTCCGGCAGATCCAGGGGTTGGCGCTCGGAGATGCCGATAAGCGCAAAAATAAAAAGAAGAAACGATAATGGCTGCAACACCGCAAGCCACAGATGCTCGCGCTGATACGCTACGATATCGGCTACCGAAAACGATCCGGCGGCATAAACCAAAGGCGCAAGCGACAAAAAGAGCACCCCTTCATAGGCAAGAATCTGCGTGGCGGCACGCAATCCCCCAAGCGTCGTATATTTGCTGTTCCCCGCCCAAGCACCGAGCAAGATAAGAATGGGATTTAAGGCAAGAAGCGAGATAATGAACAAGAGATCGTATTTAAACGACCAGACCGGAATGTGCCCCCACGGCAGCACCACAAGGATCGTAAAGGGCAGGGCAACCATCAAAATGGGAATGATGATATAGATGGGCTTGTCGGCAAGGCGCGGAATGAGGGGTTGTTTCGCAATGAATTTTATGGCATCGGCAATCGTCTGCAAAAGCCCGTATGGACCGGTTTCGGTCGGGCCATAGCGCGAGTGGATGCGGCCGATGATCTTGCGTTCGGCTAATCCCCCAAATGCCGCAAACGCCCCGACGAACGCGGAGATAAGAATTGCGGCGATGGAGATGAGGAGAAGTTGGAGTAACATTGTTGCTTACAAATTTCTAAGTAACAACTTAAAACCTAGAGCAATAACAGGAGACAAAATAATCAATCCAATCATGATCATAAGTAAGCTAAAAAGTTTCCTTGACTTACGAACAGAATAGCCAATTAAAAAGAGCCCGATAAATATAAATATGATGCCGACGAGCATTATGTTCTCAACAAAGCTACAGTAGGGATGATTATCCCAACCGCAATTTACATAAAATTGCCAATAAAATAGTTCGACAAAAAACCCCACCCAAAAAAGAAGAATACCAAAAATTCCGTAAACAATATCTCGTCTTAAAGTGACCTTTTTTTGATTTTCTGGTTGTGTAATATCCATTGCTATTTTTGCAAATTAGTAAGCAGCTCATCATGGATTCACGCCTTCGCGGGAATGACGGGGGGCAGAGATGGGAATGACAATCAAGATTGCCACGCTTCGCTCGCAATGACATTACTATCAACGGTCAATCTCGCCGTATACCAAGTCGAGGCTGCCAAGTATCGCGATCATGTCCGCGATCTTCACATTCCGCACCAGATGCGTCACCAGCGATAGGTTGCAGAACGCGGGCGAACGCATGCGAAACCGATATGGCTTCATGCCGCCGTCGGAAATAAGATAAATAGCCCCCTCGCCCCTTGGCAGTTCCTGCCGCGCAAAGTATTCCCCCGCCGGCAGGCGCATCGTATAGGCCTTGAGCATCTGGTTTCCGGTGCGGTCCTCCAAGAACGGGCCGGATACGATCTCGCCTTCTGGCATTTTTGCCAAAAGCTGCCGGATGATCTTTACGCTCTGGCGCATCTCCTCGACCCGCACCTTCGTACGCGCCCAGCAATCCCCCTCTTCTGCCACCGGTACATCGAATTCCGCTTCTTTGTATACTAGATACGGCTCCACTTTGCGAAGGTCGTGATTGATGCCGCACGAACGCAGCATCGGTCCTGTCGCACCTAATTCAACGGCTTTTTCTTTCGTAAGCGTTCCGACGTCCTTGGTGCGTTTTTGAAAAATGATATTATCAACCGTCATGCCCTCGATCTCGCGCAGCCGTTCCTCAAAGCCCTTCAGATAATGCAACAGCTTGTCCGCCGTATCGGGCAGAAAGTCGCGCTTCACACCGCCAATGCGTCCGTAGTAATAATGCAGACGCCCGCCGGAAAGCTCCTCAAAGAGCTCCACGTACGGCTCGCGCTCGCGGAACGCCCACAAAAAAACCGTCGGCTGCCCCAGATCCTGCCCGAACGCCGCAAGCCACACCAGGTGCGACATGATGCGCTGCATCTCAAGCAGAATCGTCCGAATAAATTGCGCGCGCGGCGGAACCTGGATCTTCAATCCGTCTTCCAGGATCGTCATATATAAATTATCCCAGGAGAATGCCGCAACGTAATCGGTCTTCTCGATCATCGGCAAAAACTGAATATACCGCCTCTCTTCGGCGGCTTTTTCCACTCCGCGATGCAAAAATCCGAGATTCGGCTCCACGGACAAAACGGTATCGCCCTCAATGACAGTTTTGAGGTTTAAAACACCATGAGTGGAGGGATGCTGGGGACCGAAATTTATGGAAGTCACAAAACATGAAACATGAAACTTGAAACATAAAACACCCGTTTGATCATCTATTGATTTCTATGGTGCTTCATGCCTCATGATTCATGCTGCGTGAGTTGGTGGAAACCGAAGATCTTTTTTCGACGGCGGCTTATACAGCTCTTCCTTAAAATCCACCTTCGGGCTTTCCGCAAGCCGCATAATATAGCGCAGGAAAAAATACAAAATGATCGTGGCAAATACCGCGATGGGAAACGAAGGCGATGTCAGAATGTGCAGATACGGCGGAATTGCCAGATCCCGGCAGTACTGCCCGCTGATACCGCCAATTTGCACCTCTCCCAGACGCCGGGGAATATCGCATACCTGCGTGTAATAGCCGGCATTGCCGGAAAATATTCGACAATGGGTCGAGTTTCCTCCACCGATCCATAGATCGTTTATCTGCCCGACACGACACAATCTGACGTCGATAATTTCTGATCCATTGGTCATAAAGACTTTCTTTCGATATCATCTATCTTTTTCAGGCGACGCTTATGGCGATCCGCGCCCGAAAAGGGCGTTTCCAGCCACGTTTCAACGACCTTAAGCGCTTCGGACTCCTCAAAATGATCGGCCGGCAGCGCCAACACGTTGGTATCGTCATCGAGCCGGGAAGTGCGGGCGACTTCAACACTCTCGGCATGCGAACAGCGCACGCCTTTTACTTTATTGGCCACAACGCTCATGCCAATGCCATTTCGGCAAACCAAGATTCCGCGGTGCAGGGACGGATTTTTTGCAACTGCCTCGCTAACATCGAGCGCAAAATCCGGATAATCGTCATCCGGATCAAGAATGACATTTCCTTTATCGGCAACTTCAAGTCCCTTTCCGGTAAGGAAAGCTTTAATACGCTCCTTCAATGCAAATCCGCCGTGATCGGCGCCTAGGTAAATCATAAAACATGGATCATAAACCATGAAACTTGAAACACCGCCATGCTTCAAGCTTCATGCTTCAAGATACGAGAAGTTTAAGTCCGAATCCGAAAAATATCAGCATAATGACGAGAATGGCGCCCAGCACCAGCATACCGAGCACCGTTGCCACCGCCATCAAAATCCCATAATGAAATCCATATTTTTTCCACGACCAGTATGACGGCAGCACAACAAACGACATGATGGCGATGCCGGCAAGCCACGCCACAATCAGGACGAGAAGCCCCGACTCCACTCCGCGTGATACAACCAGCCATCGCACCAGCACCAGCGTGGCGCCCAGCGTTAAAATAGCAACGATCGCCGTCAGCGCGGCATTCAACAATACCTCATCGGCATGTTCAGCGGGGTTCTTATGGGCGCCCTCGAGTTTTTTTACCACTACCGAAAGTATCGCGGACGGCAGAATGCCCACGAAAAAATACTTTGCTATGAATTTAAAAATTTTCTTCATACGCAAAAGTGGATCTTAAAACCAATGCCGTTTTCTGAAATACACCAGCATTCCTGCCGTAAGCACCGCTGCCGCTCCCATGACAATCCAAAATGCAGCCGGTTCTTTGGCTAACGGCAACGCAACGTTCATGCCGTACATGCTGGTTATAACCACCAAGGGAAGCGCAATCGTTCCGTACACCGCCAGCACTTTCACAATGTCATTGATTCGATTTGTTGAGACGGAAAGATAAAGATCAAGCGCTTCGCTTAGCGCATCCCTGTAGGTTTCGACAAGTTCGATGGCCTGCATGAGATGTTCAGCCACGTCATGAAGATATATGGCAAGATCACCCTGCTCTTGAACGGTCTTGCTTCTTGCCATGGTATTCACCGCTTCGCGCATCGTAGAGCTGTTTCGCCTGAAATCACTAAGGGTCTTTTTCATCTGAAAAATGTGGGCGATGGTGTGTGTGGCGGGACGCTTTAGTGTTTGGGCCTCAAGATGCTGAATGGTTTCGCCCATGGCGTCGAGCGCCGCCAAATACCCATCGACGATTTCGTCGAGCACCGCATGCGCCAAACGAAAGCCGTTCCCCTCCCCCTCGCCTCCAAGCCGCTGTTTTATGCGATCAACAAGCTTTTCCGGATTTTCGGGAGCAACCATGATCACGCCGGATGGTTTTATAAAAAGATCTATGGTGTAAAAGGTTGCGAGTCCCGCTTTATTCTGCGGATAGGCAACTTTCGCAACCATAAAAATATGACCGTTTCGTTCTATGGTTTTAGGAAGCCGCCGGGCATTGCCGGAATCCTCAAGGTCAAGTTTAAGGAATCCTTCGGTGTGCGCCAAATCGTGAAATTCCTTCAACTTGGGATTGCGGACAAGAGTCAAAGCCGCGCCGGGGATCGGCTGTACAAGGTCGCGTTCATTCATGATGCCATTCTACCACAGTAAATGCTTTTTTGCTGGGGAAAGTGCTCATGGCACGTAGCGCCAGGCAAACGGGGGAAAAACATA
Source organism: bacterium (assembly GCA_030699565.1). Classification (GTDB taxonomy): domain Bacteria; phylum Patescibacteriota; class Minisyncoccia; order JAUYLV01; family JAUYLV01; genus JAUYLV01. The sequence continues at coordinate 36,047 of JAUYLV010000053.1, read as the reverse complement.
AAATCCGACGGATTACGCCGGACAATAGAATACTACGTGCAGTATCGCCGATTTTTATACGCCAAAGAAATTAATCACCGTCTGCACCATGCTCTGCGCCAAGATCACTACCGCCACACCCACTAAAGCGAAAATAAGCGTTCGCTTGGCTCCATGGCGCTTCTCCTCATCTCCCCCGGCAATCATAAATTTAATACCCGAAACAATAACCATGATAACCGCAATGAGCATGGCAAACGCAACGAGCCAGGCAATGCCCTGGTTGAGAATATTCGCTAAGTAATTAAGACCATTGTTGGCGAGATCTGATGGTTGCATAGATACTAATTTAAATAGTGCTAACCATTATACATCAATATAACCATTAAGTCAAGTATTTGAATAATCAGCTATTTCGAATCAAGGGAATAATCCTTGTAAGCTCCTGAATAACTCGGCCGCAATCTTTTTTTCCCGTACCGCGCCCCATGGTCAGACGCAGTGAAGATTTGGAACGCTTTTCGGAAAATCCCATGGCCCGAAGCACATGCGATGGGGTAACGCTATGCGAGGTACATGCCGATCCGATCGCACAGGCAATACCAGCCGCATCAAGGTACAATACGGCGGCTTCTCCATCGATGTTATGAATGGAAATGTGGATATTGTTCGGCAAGCGGTCTATCGCGTGGCCATTCAATGCCGTTCCGGGGATTTCCGTCAACAGTTTTTCGATGAAATAATCCCTGAGCGCCGTAAGGCGCGCCTTCTCCTTTTCTTTTTTTTGTTCCGTGATCGCAAGCGCCGTGGCAAAGCCGACGATGCCCGAAACGTTCTCGGTGCCGCTCCAAAGGCTTTTTTCCTGGCCACCCCCCGTTACTATGGGACGGATAGAAATCCCATTCCTTACATAAAGACATCCGGACATTTTTGGACCATAGATCTTTGATCCGTTAATCGTCATAAGATCGACGCCGAGTTTTTGGACATTCAGATCGAGATAATTTGCAGCCTGGCAGGCATCGGTATGGAAGTATGGCAACCGGTGACCGGCAACCGGTGACCGGCGGCGATGATCGCGAATCATCTTTGTAATTTCACGGATCGGCTGGATGGTGCCGACTTCATTATTGGCATACATGACAGATACGAGAATAGTATCGGGTCGCAGAGATTTTTTTAACGATTCAATAGGAATGACCCCGTCACGATCGGGTTTTATATAAGTCACCCCAAAACCCTCACGTTCAAGTTGGCGAACCGGCTCAAGCACCGACTCATGTTCGATAGCGGATATAATGATGTGTCCGTTCCCCGCTGCCCTCGCTATACCCATAATTGCCAGATTATTCCCCGCAGTCCCGCCGGGCACGAAGGTGATTTCCGTGGATGTGGCATTTAATATAACAGCGACACGCTTGCGGGCGTCATCGATCGCGCGGCGCGCCCGAACGCTTCCGCCGTACAATGCCGATGGATTCTCAAAGTTTTTGCGCCAAAACGGCGCCATGGCGCGTTCGACCTTTGGGTCCAGCGGCGTGGATGCGGCGCAATCGAGGTATATATATCTAACGGATTTGCGCATACGAATACGGCATGATACCGTAATTTCAACAATCGCACAAGAATACATCTTTGAAAAATGAATGGAGAAAGTACATGAGGCGTTCCCGAAAAAACCTTGCCAAGGCTATGCGCGATGGCGATTTCGTCGTAAGCGTACAGATCGATCCGCCAAAATCCGCAAATGCCTCCGACATTACCAATGTCGTCCGGCAACTGAAAAAAGCCGGGGTTTCCCTGCTCGATGTCAACTCAAGCAAGATCAACAGCAACGGACACATCTCTCACGATTCGATCCACCTTGCCTCGAATCTTGCGGAGTTGGGATTCGATACCATTTCGCACGTAACCCTGCGGGATAGCGCGCTCTCCGGAATTCTCAACCAGATCCTTGCGGCATACGCATGGCAGGATATGCGAAATTTTCTCATCATCACGGGAGACCCGCATCGCATGCCGAAGAATGTAATGCCGCTCCTGAATGTTCCGAAAATCAACATCATCAAGGCGCTGGGCTTTATGAGTTTTCAATTGCGGAAAGCTTTGGAACTTGATGTGGCGCTGGGTGCGGCGATAAATCAGAACGCAACAAAGCGATCCTACGAGATTACCCGGGTCGGCCGCAAACGAAAAGCAGGCGCGGACTTTTTCATGAGCCAGCCGGTGTTCTCGGAAAAGCAATTCATGCGCCTGCTTGCCATGTATGACGCCGCATTCGCAAGCCGTCCGGGAAAAAGAGCCTCCCGTCCCCCGCTCATGGTGGGCATCTGGCCGCTTGTTTCCCAAAAGACAATAGAGCGGATCCGGAACGGACGCGTAGACGGAGTTCTCATTCCCAAAGACCTCTACGCCGCGGCAAGCGCACATGGAGAAGACTCGAAAAAACTTTCCGCATGGGGTTTGGCTCATGCAGAAAATCTCGTGGAGACGATACGGAAATCCAAAAAAGCGCAGGGAGTGTACCTGGTAGCTCCTTCGCGCGATCCTTTGCAGCTGCTTCCGCTCCTTGAGGAATTGAGAAGTAATCTTTGACCCGCCGACCGCATCAGCGGGTTTTTTTATAGGAGTGAAGTTTGACTTCGCCCTCACCTTACTAAGACCGAGTTTGACTCGGGTTTATTTTATAGGAGCGAAGTTTGACTTCGCCCTCGCCTTTCAATGACCGAGTTTGACTCGGGTTTTTCTTTATAATCTCCAACGGAAGCATAACGCATTTTGAGCGAGCCGGGCTTACGGGAGCCCCAAAAAGTTCAAGCTGTTTTTGCGGGGTAAGTTTCCTCACCGCCTCCAGCGTCTTCCCTTCCGCAAATTCCGAAAACACCGAAGCCCCAACGGCGCTCAAAGCGCAGCCTTTGTGCAAAAAACGCGCTTCGACGATCTTTTTCCCTTTCATTCGGAAGGCTATCTCGATCCAGTCACCACAGACGGCATTATTACCGGTAAATGCCAGGTCGGGTTTTTCCATCTTCGCCATGTATGGCGAGTCCTTGCTTAATTCCCATATGCGCCTAAATGTTTCAAGATCTTCTTTGCTCATATTTCGTAAAGCTCGTGTTTTACGAACGTATCGTAATCCGTGAAATAAAATTTTCCCTCAAAATTCTTACCGGCCAGAAACAGCGGAAACCAATGCTTGTCATCCGGCCACATCTTGTCGAAGGGAATATCCGCATGCAAAAACCATTGCGGCGCCATCTCCTCGCCTTCCTTGGGTTCGCCTTCATAGCGGCTGGCGCCGTAGACATGCACCTCGATCTCCTCTCCCGTTTTCTCGAAAAAGAATTCAAGCTTGCCTCGCTTTTTGGCATCCTGCACCGAAACGCCGATCTCTTCCTGAACTTCGCGAAGCGCGGCGTCAAAAGGCGTCTCGCTTCCCTCGACTTTCCCACCGAATCCATTCCATCGCCCCACGCCAAATCCGCGCTTTTTCATTCCCAAAAGCACGCGACCGCCATCTTGAATAATACAGAGGGTCATTATTTTCCTCATGGTAAAATGATTAAATTACTTCAACGTGCGAATGATATTATTTAAAACGCGTATCGCTTTGTCTATGTCTTGCATGTCATTATATATATAGAAACTCATGCGGGTGGTGGCGTTTACGCCAAGCACGTTCTCATGCAAGGGCATGGTGCAATGGTTTCCGGCCCGGACGCAGATATTTTCCGCATCGAATAGCGATGCCAGGTCGTGCGGATGAATACCGTCCACGCTGAAGGCAATCGCTCCCGTGCGGTCTTCCGCTTTTTTTGGGCCGTACACGGTAACCCCCCTGATCTTTCGCATCTGGTGCAATGCATACTTGGTAAGTTCAATTTCGTGTTTTCGAATCGCTTTCATCCCGATCTTTTGCAAATAGACGATCGCCTCGCCAAATCCGATGGCAGCCTCGATAGCCGGCGTTCCGGCCTCGAACTTTAAGGGTGCGGGCTGATATGTAAAGCCTTCAGTGGTTACCGCCTCGATCATGTCCCCTCCGCCCATAAACGGTGGCAGCGCATCAATCATTTCATCTGACATATATAACGCACCAATACCCGAAGGCGCAAGCATCTTATGCCCGGAAAGCACATAAAAATCACAACCCATATCGTGCACATCGACCGGCAGATGCGGAGCGGCCTGCGCGCCATCTACCAAAACCGGAATGCCCTTCTTATTGGCATACGCGACAAGTCGCTTTACTGGATTAATCGTACCCAGAACATTTGACGCATGGGTACACGCAGCCAATTTTACATTTGACGTCAACTTTTTTTTAAAATCCTCTTCATCAAGATATCCTTCCAACGTTACGTTCGTAAATGCCACTTTTATACCCCGATCTTTCGCCAGCATATGCCATGGCACAATATTGGCATGGTGCTCCATGAGCGTTGCAAGAATTACGTCGCCCTTCTTCAGGCGGGATCGAGCAAACGCATGCGCGACAAGATTAATTCCCTCCGTTGCATTACGTACGAAGATGATATTGCGCGATGACGGCGCATTGATGAATTTTGCCACCGCATCCCGAGCAGCATCATAAGCAGCCGTAGCCTCCTCGGATATTTTGTAAATACCGCGATGGATGTTTGCATTCCGTGTTCGATAGTGATTGGCTACGGCGTCTATAACCGCTTTTGGCTTCTGTGATGTCGCAGCCGAATCCAAATAGACGAGCCCCGGATGCTCGCGAAAAATCGGAAAATCATTTTTAATGCCTTTAATATTCATGCTTCCATTGAATTATGAAACCCGCTCCCAGCGTCATCCCGGCGAAAGCCGGGATAAAGATTCTTCCGCGCATCCTGGATTCCGGCTTTCGCCGGGATGACAGAAAAGAGAGTTTCGTAATTCAAAGTACTTTGATCATTCTGTCATAGTGGATGCCGGATCAAGTCCGACATGACGTATTAAACTCTACATTGCTTCGCGTAAAAATGTTTCAACCAAAATCCTCTCGGCCGCATTACGGTCTACGCCTCGCGACTGAAAATAAAATAGATCCTGATCGCTTAAGCGTCCAACGGTGGCGCCATGCGAGGCTTTGACGCTATTGGCCAGAATTTCAAGCTTCGGATCGATGCGCGCAATGGCTTTATCGGACAGCATAAGCGCCTTTGCGGAAAGATACGAATCGCTGCCGTCGGCGCCTTTGGCAATATACAGCATTCCGTCAAAATCTACACGGGATGCATCGCGCAGCGCCGAGCGGAATGTCGCGCGGGCATACGTATCCTCAGCTTCGTGTGAAAGCATCACACGCATACTACTGCGCGCAACTCCCCATCCCCTATGCATGATAAAAACTTCTGCACGCGAGCCGCGTCCGGCAAGGCGGATCGCAAGCGATATAGCTTCGGGTGCTGCCGCATCAAGCGAAATAAACACGCGCCTAGATTCGCCGCTTTTTTTTAGAATAATATCGCGATTTTTTCTGCCTCCGGCAAAGTCGGCTCCGGAGAGAAATAGATTTTCATTTGAACTTGACAGTTTTATTTTATCCATGGTATAGTTAAATGCTACTTGAAATATGCGTTTCCCTTCTGCTATCGGCGCTTTACGAACTTCGATATCAGGAGGGAAACGCAGCCAATAATGAGCTGCTCGCATGAAAAGTCGGCATGCGATAAGAACCTCTCCTCGCTAAAATCCATGAAGATTTTACGAGCGGTGGGTATCGTTTTACTCATCATTGGCCTGCAGTTGCTCATGTCCGAAGTCTTCGCAGGATTTGAGCAAACCCTGCTGAAGTTCTTTCAATTCACGCAGTCCGCGCTCGATGCGGCGCAAGCTGCGATCATGATCGGCCATTTTTGAGCCGAGACATCCCAAAGGCCGCGAAATCGCGGCCTTTACCCTGATACGGTTTCATCAAAGAAAGGAGTAAATGCATGCGAACCATCTGTCGCCAGCTATACCGGAATGCGCAGGCGGAAATGATCGGAAAAGTCCCCGAAACGCGAGACGAAGAGATCCTCTCGGTGACGCTTTTGGGAACAATATTCTTCGTTTTTGTTGCCGCATCGGCTTGGTTCATCCACTCGATGATCAATCTCACCGTCCAGTATTTCGACTTTATAATGACGGGTGGGACGGCCTTTCTCTAAGGCCCTGCTGAAAAATAACTTCAGCATCTCGCTTCCACATTCACTCCATCTTCGGCTTTTCCTCAATCGCGGAAATCCTCACCGTAGCCCTGCTACGGCTCGGATTCCACTCAATCGGAAAAACCGAATCTGGAGCAAATCTGAAACCGAATCTGGAGAACTTATTTTTCAACAGAGCCTAACCCCGGATTCGTTCGGGGTTTTTCGTTTACCCCGTTAGAGAATATCCCGCCTCTTGCCCCCTTAGAGTTTCTCAGCCCCTAGTGCCGTTATAAATTAATTCTGCAACCACGGTGAGATAAAAAGAGGCTTGAAATAGACATTCTTAAGCGTATTAATCATGCGAAACTAATTTGTAACGGTACTAGGCATTATTACTTGCTGCGTGTGGCTTATCTCTAACGGGGCTTGCTGTGGGGTATTCCTCCTATACGGCACAGAGTCTCATACCCCGCATAAGTTCTCTAACGGAGTTCATCCAACGCTTCCCTCCATTTCCATCTCAATTAACCTGTTTAATTCGATGGCGTAATCTATGGGCAGCACTTTTGCCAACGGCTCGAAAAATCCCGCAACGATCATGCTGGTCGCCTCCACTGGCTTCAAGCCCCGCGATTGCAGATAAAATATCTCTTTGTCGCCAATGCGCGAAACCGTAGCTTCGTGCTCCACGCGCACATTTTCTTCTTCGATAGCCATGGTAGGATACGTGTCTGATCGCGACTGTGGGTCTAAAATCAACGCGTCACACTGGGTCTTGATGCGGGAACGTTCGGCTCCCTTTATGACTTTGGCAAGCCCGCGGTAGCTGGTGCGTCCGCCGCCGAACGAAACGGATTTTGAGACGATGGATGAAACCGTATCCGGCGCCAAGTGAACGACTTTCGCACCCGCATCCTGATGCTGCCCGGGACCGGCAAGTGCCACGGAAAGTACGTCCGCCCGCGCACCCCGCCCGAACATGAACACCGAGGGGTATTTCATGGTGAGTTTTGATCCAAGGTTTCCGTCGATCCACTCCACGTATGCGCCTTCCTCGGCCCGTGCGCGTTTAGTAACGAGGTTATACACATTATTCGACCAATTCTGAATCGTGGTATAGCGTACATGCGCGTTTTTATGCACAATAATTTCCACGACGGCCGCATGCAGTGAATCCGTGGAATACACGGGTGCGGTGCAGCCTTCTATGTAGTGCAGATCACTGCCCTCATCGGCGATGATAAGCGTGCGCTCGAACTGTCCGAAATTTTTTGAATTAATACGAAAGTATGCTTGCAGCGGCATGGCCACTTTAACGCCCTTGGGTACATAGATGAAACTGCCGCCGGACCAGCAGGCGGTATTAAGCGCGGCAAATTTATTGTCGCCGACCGGCACCACCGTGCCGAAATATTTTTTTACCAAATCGGGATATTCGCGCACCGCCGTGTCCGTGTCGCAGAAGATGACGCCCTGCTTTTCCAAATCTTTACGGACGTTGTGATAAATAACATCGGAATCATATTGCGCGCCGACCCCCGCGAACATTTTACGTTCCGCTTCGGGCACACCCAGGCGATCGAAGGTATTTTTAATTTCGGCCGGCACGTCGTCCCATGTGCGCGACTGTTTATCGGTCGCTCTTGCATAATATGTGATGTTGTTGAAATTGATATTCGACAAATCTCCTCCCCATGGCGGCATGGGCTTGGATTCGAAAACCTTCAACGCGCGTAAGCGAAATTCCCGCATCCAGGCGGGTTCATTTTTTATGGACGAAATTTCTTCCACGACACGCTCGGATAAACCCGGTTTTATTTGGTAGAGAGGCGCGGCGCTATCGTGAAAACCGTAGCGGTACTGAGCTTTGAGTTGATTGGATGGCATTGCGAATTGTTATCTGTCATTCCCGCGAAAGCGGGAATCTATATAAAACATTTAATCTGAATCCCCTCCTGGGTAGTCATTCGTTCATTAGAAGCGGGGAAGATGCCCGTGAAATGCAAAGACAATTGCATTTCACCCTTCGCGGAGATGACAACATTTACGAAGTCACATTTAAATATCCCTATATCCACCTTTGTCTAACTTCTTCAATAATGCGGCACCGCCCTCTTTAATCAACTCGCCGTCCCGCAGCACGTGCACATACTTCGGCTTCAACGACTTGAAGATCCGCGTATAATGACTGATCAGGATCAATCCCATGCCGTCTTTGACGGCTTTTTTTAATGCCGCAGTGATAGCTTTGAGCGAATCGAAATCCAGCCCAGAATCTATCTCGTCGATAATGGCAAGCTTTGGCTTTAATGCGAGCATCTGCAGGATCTCGCTTTTTTTCTTCTCGCCGCCCGAAAACCCCTCATTGAGCGCGCGGTCAAAAAACGTTTCCGCAATACCCAAAGAAGGCGCAAACTCCTTAATGGTTCGCATGGCAAGCGAAGACTCGCGCACCTGCGCCCGCCGTCCCGCCGCATCCTTCAACACATCCACATCGGGCAGCGACCACTGTTTTTTTGCGATAGAACGCAAATACGTGCCCAGCGCTACGCCGCCGACCTCTGGCGGTTCCTGAAACGACAAAAAGATGCCTTTACGTGCGCGCTCCTCGGGTTTCAGTTTTGCCAAATCCTTGCCTTCAAAAATAATCTTGCCTCGTGTGACGGCATACGCCGGATGCCCCATGACCGCATATGCCAGCGACGATTTGCCCGACCCGTTTGGACCCATAAGCGCATGGATGGAACCTTTCTCGACAGAAAGCGAAAAATCGCGCACGACCGCTTTACCTTCAACGGTTACGGCAAGATTTTTAATCGCAAGAAAAGATTTTTGCATATATGCTTTTATTTATAAGTTGGGTTTCAAAGTTGACTAATTTGGTCAACTTTGAGCCGAAACAACTGCCGACTAGCCTTATATTGCCATTTACAACATGTCTGCTATGCTGTCGACAGAGCTTGAACATTCGGAGGATGCTCCCATGAAAATATTCATCCAGGCTGCCGGCTGGATCGGCACCATACTGATCGTTCTTGCATACTGGCTTGTATCCCGCCAGCAGGTAACGGCGCAAAGCGATGTCTATCAACTCATGAACCTGATCGGTGCCATTGGCGTCGGCATTAACGTGTTCCACAAAAAAGCCTGGCCTGCGGTTGCACTTCAAGTCATCTGGGGCATAATCGCGATCGCCTCTCTCATCCTGCCCAAGTAAATAAACCGTCATTCCATCGCCCGTATCAACGGGCGCTTTTTATTTCATCGAGGTTCCAAACACTCTAAAACTCTACGACTCATCCAATATGATGCGCTTTTTGAATGCACCGCGATCCTCGCGCATCTTTTTCTGCAGATCGACGATCTGCTCGATTGTCCAATTCTCATGCTCGAGTATGGCCGTGATGACCTCGAATACATCGGCCATTTCTTCTGCGGATTCATCTTTTATAAATTCGTCAACTTCTTCGCGGAGTTTTTCTTTTAGTTTTTGCCAATACTCTTTGTCATCGGCGATATGCGTTACCGGAATCCCACCCTTGCCTTTGATGTGCTCCGGAATATTATCCCTGACCAGTTTGTTGTATTTCATAAAAGACCGTCCTATACGGCCGATCCTTCAAAGTTGACTAATTTAGTCAACTTTGAGGCGTGGCAGCTACGGATCATGTAAAATCCCACCCCTCACATAAAATCCGCAAGCGTTGTGCGCTTTAAAAATTGCGCGTTATGCTCGTAGAGTTTTCGCCAGACGGGATGCGCGGGGCAGATCATAGGTCGCTTTGCGTTCTTCTTCGGAGCCGCCGCCCGCCACGGGGCGATATCCTCCCCCACTGCCGCAAACACATCGGCAAGCGATATGTCGCGGTTCTTTTTTGCAAGGCATACCCCTCCGGCGTTTCCCCGCAGGCTTCCCGTGATGCCCGCGCGCTTAAGGCGCAATAAAATTCGCTCGGCATAATCGCGGGGAATTTTCAGTCCGTCTTCGATATCGGCAAGCGTCATGGGAAGATTATTTGCTTCTCGCTTCCCGGCGCGATGCGGCCAGGCGGCAAGCGCCTGCAGTATCTCGACCGCATAAAATCCTTTAGTGCTTATTTTCATGATTGCTGCGTGAGGATAATGGATTGCTGTATCGTTTGTCATTCCCGCGAAGGCAGGAATGACACCATTATCTTAAAGTTGACTAAATTAGTCAACTTAGAAATTGGTGATATGTGGATAGAAAATATCGAGAATCGGCAAAATAAATTTATTCGGTCGGCGCCAGTTTGACACGGTAAATGCGAAAATCTCCAACGGTTGTGGCAAGCTCCAGAAAAGGCATCGCCTCGATTCCCTGCCAGTGTGGATCTCGTACTGTATCCCATACCAGCCAATCGGCCCGGTATTGCTTCACCGCATCCCCAAAATCCACCGCCTTCACCCCCGCCGATCGCGCAAGCATGCGATCGATTTCTTCTTGCGGAACATCGGGCACCGGAAGCGGCTCAAGCCCGAACAGCGAAAACAATTTATTACGCTGACGTATATGCCCCGCCTGATCGATATATCGCACACCCCAGATACTGCGCTCGTACATCTTCAGAAATTTCTCGTCGATATTGTCAAAATAATGCTGAGCAAGGAATCGCTCCTCGACTTCATGGTCGGATATGAAAAAAAGGTTTGCGTGTCGGTCGTAATAAATATTCGCCGATGTATACATGGGAATGAGCAGCGACAACTCATCGCCGGCAAAAACCACCTGATCGGGCATGACACGATCCTTCAACGTGTCCAAAACCTGGCTGTATCGCTGGAGATGAACCGTACCCGACACGCCCGAGACGGTTTGGCGCATAATATTCCGCGCCATCGGCATAAATATTGCGATCATCACAACCACCGCAATAATCCGGAACGTACGCACGCTGCGTACGCGCGCTTCCCATGCCGCAAAAAAATACGCAGCCCCGATCATGGTCCATATACGAGATGTATCGATATAATGGCTTGAGAATTCAAGATTCTTTCCGGTGATAATATGCTGGTTCACCGCGATCACGAGCCCGAAAAATCCACTCACCACAAAAGCGGTTGCCGCATTCCACGGCATCCACCGCTTCCACAAGGCGAATCCATATACGGCAAGAAGTGTTATTGCCGGGACGACGATTCGGATACCGGAAGGAAAATGCGTGTCGATGAGCCCAAGACGCGTAAGGGACTGGCCATATTCGGGAAGTCCCGCAGCCTTAAATATCGTAAGAAAGTAAAAGCTTCCGAGCAGGCATCCTCCCACCAATACCATGAGTATAGCCTTGGGACGCATCGGAAAAATCCGCACGATCGAGGCAGCCATTAAAAGGCAAAGTACGATCGTAAAAAATGTCCACCCGTAGGGATATACGTAAAACAGCGAACCAAAAGCTGTCATCGCCAAAACCGGATACCATCCGGCGCGTTCGTTGCCGTTATCTGAAGCATTAGCGAGCCGCCGCATCCATAATGCCATCACGATAAAAAATAAGAACCAAAAAGGCAGCATTGTCTGCGGACTAACCGGACGGTTCCAATACCGCAAAAACGGTCCGGCAAGCAACCCGATCGTTCCGGCATAGGCCCAAAAGCGGGAACCGGTGAGTATGCGCATGCCCGCATAGGCAAGAGACGCCAAGACCGGGATCCAAAACAGCGTAGACCAGAAAACGCCCGCGGGAGCTCCGACGCCGAAAAGCCAGGACGGCAATGCCGCAATCCAATCCGGAAAAAAGAATTGCATGGACGGCTTGGCCTTGTGTTCGGCTAGATACGGATTACCCAGGAACCAATGGCCATCGAGCACGTCCTGAACGCGTGCAACATAATATGCCGCATCGTCATCGACAAAGTGCCGAATACCGCCGTAGTCGGCTCCAAGCGACCGGACCATAAGCAAATGCGGCAAAAGCATAAGCGCCGCAAATACAAGACTGATGGGAATAATGAGGAGATCTTTTTTATTCATGAGCGGTTCTTTTGGGCAATGACCAGCATATTGTCGTGAAAGTTGAGCGGAATGGCCGCAGTGCCCGCCCATGGCCATTTTTTTGCCGCATTGGCGGCAGAACGCAGCATGGGCACGGACAGCCAATTTGCGGCCGTATGCAAAATATACGGAAGCGTAAACCGCTTGGCCACCGAGCGGACGCCGACGACATCAAGACCGTGCCGTGCAAGCATGATTCGCATTGCCGAGGTCGTAAAACAGGCAAGATGCTCGGGCGGAACAAGTAAGTGCCAACGCGGCCCCATAAGGCGCGCCCACCACGCATCCGCCTTTGGAGTAATAAATGCCGCAACGCCTCCGGGCTTTAATAGCCGGAAAACTACATCAAGATTTTGATCGGGATCGGGAACGTGCTCTATGACATCCCATAATGTCACTACATCATACGATCCGCCAAGCGCAGCCGATACAAGCGCTCCCTGCGTTACGGGAATGTTTTTTTTATGCGCAATTTCCACGGCATGCGAGGAAAGTTCAATACCCGAGGCATCCCAGCCATTCTGACGCGCCAAAGCCACGAAATATCCCGTTGCGGCTCCAACGTCCAGAAGCGTTTGCGTTCCACCCGCATATCCTTTTAAAAGCCCGAGGATGTTTAAGAATGTTTTACGCATCGGCTCTTTATCTTCGTCGTAATTCGCATAGCCGCCATGCGCGCTGCCGCCAAAAAAATATTCCGCCGTATCATAGACCGCAGCGATTTCGGCGATGGAAGGCATGGGGAAAACAAAAAGCGACCGGCAGGCATCGCACCGGTACACGTTGTAGCCGTTTTTTTTTGCGTAGAATGCTCCGGCGCCCCGGCAGGCTAAACACGTTGGCATTTTCGGAAAGTTTTTTAAGGCTCTGTTGGAAAATAAGTTCGCGAGATGGGGTGAAGATGAAGGCGAGATGCTGAAGTTATTTTTCAACAGAGCCTAGAAACGGAGCCGTATGCGCAAAGGCGCCATGATGCCTTCGCGAATGATATGCCGCGAAAGCTTCGACTCACCTCCCCGGCGCTCCTCGAATATAATCGGAATTTCCTTAATGCGCGCTCCGGCGCGATGCGCCAGACACTTTGATTCGATCGTATATGCATATCCTTCGGAACTGATCCGATCCAAATCCATCCGTGCAAGCAACTGGCGACGGAACGATACGAATCCCGCCGTAAGGTCACGGATGGGCGCACCGGTCACAAGCCGCGCATACATATTTCCCCCGAACGATAAAAAGCGGCGCCAGGCCTCCCAGCGCGGTACGCCGCCTCCCGCAATGTATCGCGATCCAATAACGACATCGTAGCCATTGTCGTGTTCGCCGAAAAGCCGGGGCAAATATGCCGGATTATGCGACCAGTCGGCATCCATCGTGGTAATCGTTCGAATGGTATCGTCGCCGACAAGCCTCTTGAACGTTTCGATATAAGCGCTGCCAAGACCGCTTTTTTTTGGTCGAACCAAAAGATCAAGCTGCGGATAGCGCATACGCAGATCTACTACGATTTTCGCGGTGCCATCGGGCGAAGAATCGTCGATCACCAGCACGTGCGCCGCCGGCACTGCCGCGAACACGGCTTCCAATAAGCCCGCGATCGATTCGCGTTCATTATAGGTGGGGATGACAATAACATCGCGCATGATCCTCATGATAGTGGAAATCAACCGTATATTCAAGTATTAAAAAAGATTCCCGCCTTCGCGGGAATGACGAGCGCATTATTCGTTATACGTTACGAGTTACTGGTTACTCGCCTCGTTATGGCAATTGCACCGACTGCATGTTGTCGGGAACGTTTTCGGGACCATGGTTGCGGAACGCTTCGATGAACGCCAAGATGCGCTCCTCGTCATATTCACCGAATTTATCAAGTTTTGTCCAAGCCGTTAGCGCAATGTTCGTATCAAGCGCAGGGTACGGATGCACAATGATCTTCGACCAGTTATAGCGCTCTCCAATGGCTTTAAGCTTGTCGACAATTGAAGTATCGAGATCCGGCTTATAGTGGATAATGACGCCGCCGTGTTCCAGATTGTGGATCTGATATCCTTCCGGAACGGATTCGACATGATTGCCCCAATTGGTCTGTTGCGCATAATGTGGGCCGGAGGTCGGCGGCACCGTTTTGTAGTCGTCAAGCGATACTTCCGTCACATGCTCCTGGCCTTCGCTTGCAAACGTTTCGGCATGAAGATTCGATTCGACCTCGGCAGATTTTTTGTTTGCCGAGCGTACCCACAACCCGATCAGACCGAAAAAAACGATCGGCACCAGCGACCAGGCAAGATAACTGCGAATTTTCCGCGCTCGGATCGCGCGCTGGCGGTTTTGTTCTTTTTCATCCCGCTCCAGCCGCTTGCGCTCATAGCGCGACAATTCCTGCTGTTCCTTATTTTGCTCGTTATCCGACATACGAATGCTATTCTAGCGGAATATCCTTAAATCTGCAAGAGTCTCCAGAAGTGATTTTCCCGATAGAAACTTTTTCTATGCACTCTCAACAGAGATAACCCGGTACTCGCCAAGATCATCGATCTCTTTGCGCAGGCGCTCGACGGCATCGGATTCGTCATAAACCACTTCCGCCACACCACCCTCGACGTCTACCTTGGCATATTGAATGCCGGGAATTTCGGAGGCGACATCTTCGATCAGCGCTTTGCACGAAGCGCTATGCATACCCTGAATTTTCAGAATGGACTTCATAGATATGAGAATGGCAGCGGCTAACCTGCCGCCTATGGCAGGTTAGCCGCTGCAAAACGTTTTATCAGCCCCTGCCTACGCACCGCTATTATTCGACGATGAGCGTGCCCCGCATTGACCCGTGCCCTGAACCGCAGAATACCGAACAGAAGATGGTGAAGGTTCCCGCTTTATCGGCAGTGAATTCTACTACGCGCTCCGTATTGGGCGGCAACTGTTCGTTGACGCTAAATTCGGGAATGGCCAAGCCATGTTCGACATCGATACTGGTAACGCGCAACTTCACGCGGTCGCCAACGTTAACGCGAATCGTTCCGGGTTCGAATGAAAATTGCCGAGCCGTGACGGTGAACTCCTTAATTCCCGTCTGCGGTGTATCCGTTGGTTTAGGCGTAGGGGAAGGCATTGCCGTACCGGACGGCTCTATACTCGCCAGAGGCGCTTCGCTTGGCGCGGGTGACGCCGTAGGCGTCTCCTCAATCATGGCGTTTAATGCGGTTGGCGATGGCGTGTGTTGCGGTTGCGGCTGCCAAAAAGCATACGCAGCCACACCGGCAATGATAACGATAACAATACCGATCCAAATTTTTTTCATAGCGTTTGCAATAATACGAATTAACGCAAGCAGTGCTTTCTCCCAAAAAGGCCGACGATCGCCATATCGCAAGGATATAGCGATCGTCTTGTCTGTAATCGCAATGCTGTGTTATTTTGCTGCCGCCAATGCGGCGTCCAATTTCTGTTTGAACGTCGAAAACGGCTGTGCGCCGACCACAATCTCTCCGTTGACGAAGAACGATGGCGTTCCCGAAACTCCATAAGAAGAACCGGCATCGTAATCCGCTTTTACCGCGGCAGCATGCTTGCCCGAATCAAGACACTGGTCGAATTTCGAAGTATTCAACCCGATGGTCTTGGCGGCATTTTTCAGCTGGGGAACGTCGAGCGTGGTCTGATTCAGATACATCCAGTCGTGCAATTCCCAGTACTTCTGCTCCGATTGCTCAAGCGCGCAGCGGGATGCTTCATGAGATTTTTGCGCAAATTGATGGAACGGCAAAGGGTAATCCCGATGCTGATAGGCCACCTTTCCGGAATCGATATATTCCTTTTTGATCTGCGGCCACGTGTCGGAAAAGAACCTTCCGCAGAATGGACACTGGAAATCCCCGAATTCAATAAGCGCAACTTTGGCATTCTTGTTCACGATCGGCGTATTGCCCCAGGTTACGTCTTGCCGTGCTGCCGGCGCTTGCGGCGCTTGGGGTGCAGCCGGTGCAAGCGTAGCTCCCGGATTCTGCGCACCCGCAAGTAGGCTGGTTCCCAATCCTCCGCCCCTGAATACGATGGCTCCCCCCAGCACGAGCGCCGCAAAGACGATCGCTGCCGGAAGCATCCATGATTGCTTCGGAGCGACAGCCATGCGATGCACGTCTTCATGGACTTCCTCGACGCGCACGCCTTCCATCGACGCTTGCCGCTTCAACTCGTTAAGCTCTTGTTCAACTTTTTTTATATCATCATGTACTGTCATAGATTGGATAGAAAAGATTAAGATTATATGAGAACCGCAACAGAGGTCACATGTCAGCATCGCATGGCAACCAGATTATGCGAAAGCAACCCCGGCCTATGTCGCATGGTCGCCCGTCCCCCCGGTGCATGCGATGGGCCGAAAGAACCGCCAGACACATTTTGCGCCAGCCACGCCACCGCAAGGAATATGAAAGCTAACGCATAAAAAAACGTCGCCCGCTCTCCCGACTCAAGATCCGTCCAAGGAGACGGCTCCATGGCTCCGCACTGGCGACTGATAAGGGCATTACAAAATCCGGCCGCTTCATTGGCGCACATATTTGAAAGGATGGTACATGCCAAGGGTCCCGACGCTTCGGACCCGGCGGTATCACCCGCGGCATTAACCATTGAATACATCGTCATGCTGACGATGAGTAATACCACGCTGGTGCCGCATAATTTTCGATACCGTAAGCTGAAACGATTCATAACGTATTTAGTGTAAATGACTTTTGTATAACGTCAACGGATGACTCCGCCACGATGTTTGAATTTTGCCAATGTACTCACCACCTTCCATACATCCCCCGCACCCAACGCAATGACCACATCATCAGAGTGCAATGCTTTTTTCAGATACGCAATGGTTTTTGCGATCGTGGGAATATGACGAACGGCAGCATGATGCTTGGCGGCTATTTTAACCAAGTCCCCGCTTGAGACGCCGCCGATCTTCTCCCGAGCCGAGCCGTAAATATCCAACACGATCACCGCATCCGCATCCGCAAATGACCGGGCAAATTCCTTCAGAAGCGCCTTGGTGCGCGTATACGTATGCGGATGGAATACCGCAACGATGCGCTTGCCCGCAAAAAGCTCCCGCGCGGCGGCAAGCGTCGAGCGGATTTCGGTCGGATGATGCGCGTAGTCATCGATCAGGACCGCGCCCCGATAGGTTCCGATATATTCGAACCGTCTGCGCGTGCCGCTAAACGCCGCCAAGGCCTTTCGTAGTACCGCTCGCTTAATGCCGTATGCATGCGCCAATGCGATGACGCCCAACGCATTCTGCACGTTATGGCGTCCGGCGAGGCGCAGCCCGAACGATCCAAATTTTTTATCGCCCCGATACGCATCGAATTGCCAGCGGCCGCGAATGACGCGGATGGCGCGTCCGGTCCAGAACGGACTTGCGGGTGGGAGGGATCCGTTTTCCGCGATACCATACCAGATTATTTTTGCCTTTGACTTCTTGGCCGCATTGCGCACCTCTAGATCGTCGGCGCAAGCTACCAATAACCCGTTGCGCCCAAGACGCGCAATGAATTCATTGAAAACATTCCGATAGGCACGTCGCGTTTTAAAAAAGTCCGGATGATCATAATCGATGCTCGTCAAAAGCGCCGCGTCAGGCTTGAAATGCCGAAGCTTATTCTGGTATTCGTCGAGTTCGGCAATAAAATACCTACCGTCGCCCGCAATATTGTTTCCGCCGAACTGAGGGACTTCGGACCCCACGACAACGGTGGGTTTAAACCCCGCGCTCCTAAACACGTATCCTAAGAGCGCCGATATCGTCGTCTTTCCATGGGAACCGCATACGGCTATGCCATGCCGCTGATTAAAAAGCAGGGAAAGCGCCTCGGCATAGGAATGGACTTTGCGCTTTAGTTTTTTTGCTTCGGCAACTTCGGGATTTTTATCCGTATATGCCGAAGAAGCGATCAGCATGATATCGCCGGCTGCCGACTGCCGATCGCCTCTCACCAGCCCCGCAATGCGTCCGGCATTGAATCCTTCGTAGACCTTAATACCATGCCGCTTGAGCACCGCATCCGTGAAAAATGTTTCGGGCATATCGGATCCGGAGACGTTAAAACCTCGCGCTTGAAGCAATTGCGCCAATGCGGTCATGCCGACCCCCTTGATACCGATAAGATATGCCGTCTTGCGCTGCTTCATGAAAAAAGTATATGCTTGCTTAATCTTCTTTTACAATCATATAACACCGAGGAGGCGCGCACCATGCTTAACCAGACCATGCCTTGGTTATTGGGCTACATATCGGCTTTAACCATCGGACTTTTCATCGGATATGCAACCCTATACCATCTGAGCGTATTTAAGCCCCAAATGCGCAAAGCGGAGCATCCCGAAAGACTCCTCCGTTTTGATGCCGCATTTGGCTGGCAATTATTCCAAAACTTGAACCGAATCCTTCCCGCGCTCACCGAACGCTGCAAGGTTCCCATGCCCAGAATTACTTTTATGAAAGAGGGATCGGGCATCGGATCTTTTCACGATATATTCTCCGTCCACTATTCCATCGTTGTCACACCCGAGTGCGTGGAATATTCCACGGAAGATCTTGAAATAGTGCTCATGCGCCAGATAGCTTTTTATCGAAGGCGGTACCGGTGGCGTCCACTCCTGCAGCATTGGCTCTTCATCATGTCCGGATATCGCCTGCTCTGGAAACCGGTCCAAGAAGATATCGCGATCGATTGCTATGTGGCCCGGTTCGGCAGAAAAGAGCATATCCTTGCCTTGCTTCGCAACGCGCTCGCCTCGACGCGCGTCACGGAGGAGCCATCGCTCCATCGCCAACTGCGCAAGCGCATTGCGGCGGTCACCGCGCTGCCCGACGATACCGGATCGCAAGCAACGGAAACACGATAAGCGCGCGAAACATGCGGCGAATCCTCGACGGTTCCCGTATGAGGCGCCACAGCCATTCCAAAGCGAGTTTTCGCATGATATGCGGAGCTCGTTTTTTGTTTTCCGAAATCATGTCGAAAGCGCCTCCCACCCCCATGGCTATTTTAATCTCGGGCAATTTCGGCAGGTTTTCGGCGATCCACAGCTCCTGCTTTGGCGCGCCGAAGGCGATAAAAAGCACATCGACATGCCGAATCGCAAGATCGCCAGCTGGCTCGTCGCTCCATCCGGCGATGCGCAACCGCGGAAACCGCTTTTGCATCGCTTCGGCCGTCTTTGCGGCTACACCTTTCCTCCCGCCAAGAAAAAATACCTTCGCGCCTTCGTCCTGGGCGAGCGCGCAAAGATCCTGCATAAAATCGACACCCGTTATGCGCTCGAGTGAAACGCTCTCTAGCCATCGCGCCGCAAGCGCGATGCCCGCGCCATCCGCCAGCGCCAAATCGCTTCGTCGAAGAACATCGTAGAACGCAATATTATTTTCCGCTTCAACGGCAATCTCCGGATTGATCGTGACAACATAATGCTGCGCGCCGTCGCGTAAAAATCCGCGGCAGCGTTCGAGCGCTTCTTTTTTCGTTGCCGCATCGACGGGAACGGAACAAATGGAATAACGCATAATAATAAGGTCTGTTACTGAATTTGCTTTCGTAGCCAAATCGCATCCTTTTGGGCGAGTCCGCAAAGCGCGACGAAGCATATTTGACTAAAATATGTTGAGGAGCGATGAGCGGTTTGCATCCCGGGAAGCCGTATCATATTTCAGAAACATGGTAGCTTCCCGCTATATGCTCCACCGGAGCATATAGCCCGAAAGGATGTGGTTGGAGCGGGTTGACATTCGGCAACAGACCTTATAGCTAATCGAATGGTATTGATTGCAGAATGGTATATGCCGGTCCCTCCGGCCCCAGATCGCTCTCCATGAGTTCAACGGAACGTATGGGAAATGAGATATGCGCGTCTTTTCCGATATCGGGTTTTGGGTCAAGTTTTTGCCACTTAAACGGTATCATCCGTCCGAGCGTAACATGGAGGCGAAACGATTTATCGCCGGACATTCCTTTTTTTGCTTTCAACCCGCGATCCTCGACATCGCTATCTTGAAAGCCGTCATCGTCGTACACGGTCCGATCGCCTACCACAACCTCCTGAATACGCTTTTGGAGTTCCACAAGCTCTTGCGACGTTTCCCCTTCCGCCCATACCATGCGCGGCATGCGCGCATTCGGTCCGATACCGATCTTATGCAATGTGACATCAAATATCTCAACACCCTCTACCGCCCCCGGCAACATCAAAGCGATGCGCGCCAACTCATCCTCATCGACATTGCCGATGAAAAGAAGCGTCGCATGGATATTTGCAGGCGCCGCCCACCGGATCGGCAAATCGCGCCACGGCTCAACTTCCTTCATAAGCCTGCGCCGGACATTTTCGGGAACGGTAATGGCGATAAAAATTCGATGTTTCGACATGCCTCAAGCATACCGCACGGCTCCCGCCGCAGCAAACAAAGAGGCATAGACAAAGAGGTGTAAAATCGCATGGCTTCAATAATGCGCGATAGCGGATGATTTGAAGCCTTTGACGGAATCGTGCTTTTCCGTGCTACAATGCAAATGCTCATTACCATGCAAAAAAGCGAATCAAGCCACAAGGAGTAGGCAATGATCTATTGCGATCTTGATAACGTCCTCATTGATTCACTCCGCCTGGCCAAACGCCAGCAGGATGCGACCGAAGCCCTTGGCGTTCCGCAGGCGCTCTACGAAGAAACCGCCCGAATCGTCATGAAAGAATTCGGCTATTATTCTCCCCAAAACCATCATGCGGTGCTTGCGCGACATCTTACTATCGGCGAAGCGTTTGTCCATAAAATAATCGAATGCGCGGAAGAGGGCGGCATCGTCTTCCCCGATGTACATGATTTTTTGTTCAACTTCGACAGGTCAATCCTCGCCATTCTGACGAGCGGAGATCCCGAATTTCAGATGCTCAAGATCCAGGCGAATGACCTGGATGCCTATTTCAGCCGAATCCACGTCACCATCGGCCACAAAGCGGACTCTCTGGATGCGCCATCCAACGAAGACTTCTTTTTGGATGATGCCCCGCGTGAGATCGAAAAGATGAAATTGCGCCATCCGCAGATGTTCTGCATCCAGCTTCGCCAGCCACCCTTTTGGGAGACGCAAAAAACCACAACGTACGCCGATGCGCGCGCCATAGATCTTTTGGAAGCCGCCGAAATAATCCGCCGCCAACGCTCAATGTGACATTGAGCGTTTTTATGTTCCGCAATCGTGTAATGCGTCAAAAGGCAATCGCCTCGCATGTATCCTTTGACCGCCCTTTAATTCCTTGGTATCTTCATCATGGTTCTTAAAAAAAGGGGTGCATATCATGAGATGCAAAAAAGATCCTGATACCATCGTGTGTAGCTGTCGCAGATTAACAAACCGGAGGCTGGAGACATTGCGAAGAAGAGCGCGCGCCACAAAAAGAGCGCAGCGAGTCATCGCACCAGGCGCTCAATTGGCGTGGCTGGTGATCTTTCCCGACGGAAGCATGCGGCAGGCATATTCTGCATAATGCATGCCATTGGTTACGGGGATTTAAATTTTCCATTCATAAAAACGCTCACGAGATGATAAGCGTTTTTTTATTTCTATAACCAATACGGGGTCAAGCCGAAATATTTTCCTTGACGAAGTCTGTCGGCATGATTAAATAGACAGGCTATGCATCGCGGAAAATTACGCCTCATCATCGGCAATATGTTCGCCAATAAGACGGGATTTTTGATCCACGAGATCGAAACGCTGCGCGAATTCGGGCGCAAGCGGATTTTGGTGGTAAAACCCGACGTGGACACGCGAAGTCCGAAGGGCATGCTTCGCAACTTTCACGGCAAGCAGATGCCCGCGCTCGAAGTGCCCGCAGCCGATCCAAAAGCCGTCTTTAAGCGCATCCGAGACGAGGAACAGAAGGCGGGAGAAGCCTATCACGTCATCGTCATAGACGAAGTCCAGTTTTTCCCTGCGGGTTTCGATATCGTGGATGACCTGTTGGCGCACGGTTACGACGTCATTGCGGCGGGTTTGCGGCTCAACTTTCGCGGCAAGCCCTTCGGCTGCACGCTATCGCTCGTAGGATTATGCAGCGGCATCAACGACATCATTATCTTGAATTCCCGATGCGCGCAATGCGGTGCCGAAGCATCCATTCCCCAGCGCATCATCGACGGGGAACCCGCGCCATTCGATTCTCCAGAAATTTTGGTAGGCGGCAAAGATTCGTACGAGCCAAGATGCTATGCATGCTTCAAGCTGCCGGGAAAACCGGCGATGATTTGAAATGAAAATACTGAAAGGAGACCTATGGGACGCATAAAAGTTTTTCTGCTTTCTTTGAAAATCAGCTGTATCGAAAGGCGCATCACCCACTTGCGAAATCGCGTTCTCGACAGCTATGTGATCTTGCACGGGCATGTGTTGTTTCTTCCAAGCTGGAAAATAAAGCTTGTCATAAAAAAGTTACGAACACTCGAAAGGCGCTTGCAATGCAGGCGCGTAGATTGGGCAATTGCCGTTGTTGACCGTTGTTGATATGTACCGTCTCCGAGGAGACGGTTTTTCTTTTATCTTGTACAGATAATTCGCTTAAGAAAAAACCGCCAGTGATGAAAGCGGTTGAGTTTATTATTTTGACAGCGGCGAAGTCTCTTTGGCCCGACACGTCCCGATGAGTCGATCCGGTAGCGCGGTATTATAGTAAGCAGAGATAATCTTCACTTTGAAAAAGTGTTTTGCGAAGAGCGTGATACATTTTGTCGCAAGCCATAATTGGCGATTGTCGGGAATATTGCGGATTTCGATCGTGGTGCAGATATCGCCTGGCCGATTCGTGACACGACCTTCGAGGCGGCAGCGAAGATCTTTTGCCAAAATTTTTGCGACTTGAATCAGATCCGGAGCATCACCGTCTTTACTGCTTAACAAAATATAGGGCGTACTGCGTATGGCAGAATGAGGCTCGAAGACGAATACCGCTTCATAATGCCGCTCGTGTTCGCTGGAAAAACCGACCCAAATGCACGTGACTTGTTGATTGGGAATACGCGACTCAACAAGTTGCGTTGGCGTCAGATCGTGCAGCGACTTATCGCCGAAACGATACATACTGCCTCCTTTTTATGTAAAAGACCGTTTAATTTGGCGTTAAATCTAGCACGTCAAAACCGACTTCGTCAATCAAAATACAATCTGCTACAATGCCCCTATGCATATCGTCGACGTCATACCTTTGGCAACCATTCCGCGGCCGCATCCGCAGGTGTATTCGTATTTCAGTCCGCGCATCCTGGCGAAGGGAGCTTTAGTGGAGGTTCCCATGGGTCGGCGCACTATCGAAGCCGTAGCGCTTGAAACACGGCCGATAGGCGGTTCTAAATTTGAAATTCGCAAAAGCGCCGTTTTATTCAAAAGCATTCGAAAAGTCATATCGGAACAAGCCGCATATACGGAGCAAGAAATCGCGCTTGCGCTCTGGATATCAAAACGGTACTGGGCCTCATTGGGTAAAACGATGGGATTATGCATACCGCAGGCAAGCACCACCACCGAAAACAATATTATGCATGCCCCTTCCGGTTTGACACACTTCGCCGAAGGGCCGGACCGCCTTTCGGAATACCGCGTGCAAGTAAAACAATCCTTGGCGGAGGGCATGCAGGCGCTTCTGCTGTGTCCGGACGTGCTTACGGCAAAAGCATACGCCAAAGAACTCTCCGCCGATTCGGAAATCGGATCGCAGATTTCACTCTTTAAGAGCAGTACAAGTAAAAAAGCGCGCCTGCAAATTTCAGACAAGCTCCATCAGGCCAATCCCCTGCTTGTCATAGGAACCCGCTCGGCTTTGTTCCTTCCCTTCAGACGCCTGGAGCTTGTCATTGTTGAGCAGGCAGGCGCGCCCGGATATGAAGCATGGGGGCGTACGCCGCGATACGATGCCGTGGAGACGGCAAAAAAACTTGCAAAACTGCATGGCGCTAAAATCATCTTCGGAGATGTTGCGCCGACGATCTCCCATCCGTCCAAGACCATCTCGTCGCCCACGGCTTCCGAGGCTGCAGGGAACACTCCCTCAATCGAACTTATCGATCTGCGATACCAGAAATACTGGGGATCGCGACATCCGCTTACCACCCCGGTCAAGGATGCGTTGCGGCGAGCAATTCGTGGAGAGCGGCCATTCGACCAAAGCGCGGATACCGCATCCCGTAAGCAGGCCATCATTCTTATGAACCGAAAGGGTGTCGCGGGCGCCTTGGTATGCCATGCCTGCGGCTATATCCCGCGATGCGCGGATTGCAATGTGGCGCTTGCGCTGCATCCGTCAAAGACATTTTCCCAAACCGCTCTCGGATCCCTTCGCTGTCATCATTGCTACAAGGAAGTTTCGCCGCCGAAGCAATGCCCGAAATGCAAAAGTTACCGGATCTGGCCGATCGGATCCGGAACCGTGCAGATCGAGGCCGACCTGAAAAAACTCGTTCCCGAAGCCCGCATTGCGCGGATCGACAGCGACCGCATTAAAAAAGAATCGGACCTCGAATCCGCGCTGGCCGCTTTCCGGGAAAAAAAGACCGATATCCTCATCGGCACGCAGATGATGCTCAAAGACGCGCTGCTTGACCGGGCGGCTATCGCCGTCGTCGTCAATGCGGATCAGTTTTTTATTTTTCCCACCTATGACGCGGCGACCGATGCATGGCGCACGCTTTCGCTTCTGCGCGCCAAGGCGACCGAAAGGTTTTTTATTCAAACACTGGATCCGGAAACGCCCGCGTTGAAATTTTTTTCGGATGGAAATGAAAAGGCATTTTTCGAGGAAGAAATTGAGCGGCGCAAATCATTCGGCTACCCGCCCTTTGGCGAATTAATTCGCCTAACCTTTGCCCACCCCGACAAAGGGCGCGCCGCGTACGAGGCAAAAGTGCTTTTTAATGAACTTTCCGCAAAGCTGAAAGCTATAAGCGATAAGTTAAAAGCTGATATACTAGGTCCAAGTCCGGCATTTATTCCGCGTGAGCGGGGCAAGTGGAAATATGTCTTGCTATTGAAATTGCCCCCCGATGTGGACGGCGAGACGCGCTCTCTCTTATTGGAACATGTGCCGCCATCTTGGCAGGTGCATGTGAATCCAAAGGAGCTGCTTTAGTTTGGATCTTTAGCCTTTGCAAACCTTTGAAATCGCAGTATTATGGCTGCATTGTATGGCCACTATTCTTCAACTTACGCTTAATCCCGAACCGATCCTCCGCAAGCGCCTTGCGGAGCTTTCGCTTATGGATATCGCGAGTCCCGCGATCCAAACCCTGATCGAAGACATGCGGGTCACCATGGTAGCCGCGCAGGGTATTGGGCTTGCGGGTAATCAGGTCGGCAAAGACCTTCAGATATTCACCATCGACAGGCAGCTTGCGCGTGAAGCGAAAATTTCCGATGTATTTATCAATCCGGTCATCGAAGACCTTTCGCAAAAACTCGCCGTTATGGAAGAGGGGTGCCTCTCGGTTCCCGGAAAATTCGCCGATGTACGGCGCCCGGCCCAGATCACCGTCTCGGCACTCGACGGCCAGGGCGAGCCGTTTCGCATAGAAGCAAAGGGGCTTTTGGCGCGGGTGCTGCAGCACGAAATAGATCACCTCAATGGAAAGCTTTTTATTGATCGGCTATGATCTTGAAACATGAAACATGATACTTGAAACATATGTTATATGCTTCACGCTTCATGCTTCATGAGATTTCATGCTTAAGCTTTCCGACCAACTAAAACAGTTTTACGCAAATCTCCGATTTGTCTATTTCGGTACCGGCGACTTTGCCGTAGCGCCCTTGCGCGCGCTTTTTGCGGTGGGCGCCAGGCCTCTTGCGATCGTGACCGCTCCCGATGCCAAAGCGGGACGCGAACAGGAACTGACGCCTCCTCCCATAAAAGCGGAGCTGGCACACGTATCGCCGCATACGCCTCTATGGCAACCGGAACGACTCGACGAAGCCTTTCTGGGCGAATTCAGGAAAGCCCAGCCCGACATCGCGATCCTCGCCGATTACGGCTATATTGTGCCGCAAGCGGTGCTCAATGTGCCTAAATACGGATTCATCAACATGCATCCTTCCCTGTTGCCCAAATACCGTGGCGCCACGCCCATTGAAGGAGCGCTCCTAGCCGGAGAGGAGGCAACCGGCATTACCATTATGCGCATGGATGCGCAACTTGATCATGGCCCGCTCTTGGTGCAGCGCCGAACTAAGATCCGGCAAAAAGAAACCGCCGGCATGTTAACCAAGCGCCTTGCCCGCATGAGCGCGCTGGCGCTCGTGCGGACCCTTCCCCGTATTATCGAAAAAAATATGCAGGGAAAACCGCAAGATCACGAGCAGGCGACTTTCACCAAATTAATGAGCCGCCAGGACGGAAAAATTTCGTTCGCAGAAAGCGCGGCGGCGCTGGAACGGAAACTGCGCGCGCTCACCCCATGGCCGGGCATCTACGCCATATGGAAGCGCGGCGATGAACAGAAACGTCTCAAGATCCTTGAAGCCGATGCGGTGCCTTATGATATGCCCGATGACGAAAACGCGCCGACATTCGGTACTGTCATCGCGTATGAAAACGGCTTTGGCATCGTGACGGCGGAAGGGCTTTTTGCCCCGCGACTGGTGCAATTGGAAGGTAAATCGCCCGCATCCCCAAAGGAATTTTTGAACGGATACCCCGATATTGTGGGAAGTGTTTTGGTTTGATACGCTTGTTGAACATTGGTTCTTTAATAAATCGATAATAGGAAAACCGCATAAGTTTGGAGTGAGGACTTATGTATTTGGATGCAGTTCGAGGCGTGCGTGAGAAGCGGAAAAAGGCGTACTGATCGTACGGCATTGAGCATCGCAGCGCACAACGACGAAATGCGCCGAATACATAAGTTCTCAATAAGGAGAAATCACGTGGATACCCATACCCATGGCTTGATCGCCTTCAATCTTTGGCTTTGGATATGGTATGCCAAAGAGCGCGTGCGCGAATACTTCACCTCTCCCCTTTCGATCATCATCGCTTTTTCTCTTGCCGTTTTGGGAGCGACGCTTCCCGATTACGTCATGATTTACGCGTACATCAAGAAGATCCAGATCGAAAGCCTGATCGGCTCGCCCGTGCACTGGAATCTGTTTGCGACATGGTGGGTGATCATACCGACAATGATATTCCATTCGATTCCGATCGCGCTTGCCGTTATCGGAACCCTGGCCCTCGCAAAACGCCTGCGTCCCTATATGCTGCCGCTTGCCGTCGGATGGCTCATAGGCCACATCGCAATCGATTACCTAACGCATACCGATAACGCCCATCGCTACTTTTGGCCCCTGACCAATTCGCAATTTGCGGGAATCCTCTCACGAAACGATCCTCGCATCACCCAGACACTTCCCTTGCTTTCGGTCATTGAATGGTGTTTATGGGCCGTCCTGGGCCCGTTGGCCATCGTAGCCATGACAAAATGGTTGCGAACGCTTACGTTCAAAACCGTTTCAAACAAAACACCCGGCTCCTAGCCGGGTTTTTCTGTCGCAAAATTAAGTCATCGCAAGCTTCTTTATAGCTTAGAGCGCCAGCCGCAGCGGCGCCTCGCTGGGCGCAAGACGCTTCCATGTCACGGCAACTTCTCCCGGCCCGCCATAGCGGCTTTCGTACATTAATTTGCCATGCGTAGCGCCGTATTCGTAAATATCGCGCGTTAGCCGGACATCCTGCAGGCAATAATCGGCAAGTTCATCGATCTTGCCTTCCCGATAAAGCCGAATGGCCTTCAAGCCATCGCCGCTTTTTTGCATCTTCAAAGTCGATGTAGCAAGGCTATCGAGGCTGACGCGATGCCCGAGTATTTTTGCGATCTCCTCCAAAATATCGAGCGAGGGCAAAGCCTTAAGATTGGTGGCCACATAAGGCTGTAGCACCGCATAATCAAAATTCTTCGTGTTGAAGCCGATAATGCGCTGGGCGCGCTGCAAAAGTTTTTCCAACTCTCCTAGTTGGTGTTCCTGGAAGGTCATGAACCGATCCGACGCGTAATCATAGACACCCACAAGCGATACTTCCAGCAAATGAAAATTAGTGCGTCCACCGACGTCATCGAATGATTTTTTTGTTTCCAGATCCAGAACGATCTCACTCATACGAACGACGAAGTGACCTTGTGACGAAGTGACGAAGTAATCGGAGTAGAATTTTTTTTAAATACTATCTACACCTTTCACTCTGTCACATTGTCACTCTGTCACTCCGCAACTTTTTACACGTGTTTGTCGGCAACCGCGCTTGCCGCGTACGATTCCGGCTTGATCTTTACCGCAAAACCGCTGCCGTGGATCATGCCGACGATCTCTTTGATCATATCGCGCGTAGCCCCGAACTGGCCGATATCCACATGCACCTCCAGCTGGCAGACGCCGCTCGTCAAATAGCCGTTAAGGATTTCTCCGACGCCGTGCGTCAATTGCTGCGCCAGCGCCAGCGAAAGCGCGGCTTCGTGGTAGATGCGCTGGCGCAACGAAGGCATGCGGGGTTCGGTGCGGCGCAGCCAAAAATACCGCGCGCACTTGCCAACACGGTGTATAACAATGACACTCACAAAATCCACTTCAGTTCCGTCTTCAGAATCCGTGCCTACAATCAGGTTATAGCGGGCAGGTTCAGCCTCAATGAAGGCTGAAACATCACCCACTACCTCGCCGAAGCTCATCTCACCTTTGGTTGGACTTATGAAGCGTGAAGACTCGCTGAACATGAGGCCAGTATAGCGCTACGTCCGACGCCTGTCCAGAATTTTTCATGAATCTGCACGTCATTGCGAGAAATCCCAACCATTTAATTCATTTTATATAGCGGGATGACGAAGCAATCTTTTCCCCATCACTTCAAAATGATTATCGAATAGATCGCCGCACCCCGATCAAATGCATCGGGGTTCGCGATGACAACATGTTCCTTTATAGTCCTTTTACTCCGGCAATGCGTTCATCGCACAAATCCTCTGATATACCCTCGCCGATGGTCTGATCTTCCGCTCAAGCGTTTTATAGTCCATTTCAACCAGACCGAAGCGCGGCCAAAAGCCTTTATCCCATTCGAAGTTATCCAGAAGCGACCAGTGGAAATATCCCCGCACATCCGCGCCTTCGGCAATGGCTTTGTGTACCCATTGCAGATGCTCATGAATGAAATCTGCGCGCTTTTCGTCATACGCATCGGCAACGCCGTTTTCGGTAATATAGATGGGTTTTTGGTACCTCCGAAGCCTGATCAGCACCTGATATATCCCGCGCGGGTACATATCCCACCCCAAGTCGGACACGATTTGATTCGGATTGACCCGATCCGCCAAACCATAGGCGCCACCACCAAGCACGAACTTGATCACATCGCGAAAATAATAGTTCAATCCGATAAAATCGCAATGCCTCCGGACGATTCGCAACTGGTAAAGATCGGCGATATAAGTTACGAACGCGACCGCCAGATGGTCGGGAATCCACCAACGTCGATAAGGAACAAAATAATGCAGATTATGCGAAGTGCCTACATATATGCGCTCCTCGCGCCTTCGATGCAGTAATGCATATGCCCGTCGGTGCGCCGTAAGTAAATTCTTCAACACCAAAAAAGCCGTAAAAAGGCTTTTCCTTTGGGGCGGAAACAAGCCGCCGATATATGCGGCTCCCGTATATACGGTCGGCTCATTGATGACGATCCAATACCGTACGCCGTCCAAACGATCCACAACCCGGGCAACATATCTCAAAAAGGCATCGATGTTCTCTTTTCGCTCCCAGCCGCCTTTTTTTGCAAACCACGACGGATTGGTAAAATGCCACAACGTCACAAAAGGCTCGATGCCGCGCTGGCGCAACGCCAAAAGAACCTCGCGGTAATGCGCGATGGCCTTTTCGTCGAACACGCCTTCCTCTGGCTCCACGCGCGACCATTCAATGGAAAACCGATGCGCGTTGTGGCCAAGGGACTTGGCGATATCAAAATCTTCGGCAAAGCGGTTGTAATGGTCGCAAGCACGGCCTGAAATGTAGTTTTGTGGGTTAAACGCTTCGGGAAAGCGCCACGATGCATCACCGTTGTGGCGCTTTTGGGCTTCTTTTGCAAGCCGTTCGGCATTCATCCGCTCCCATTCCGTCCAATCGTTGTGAGTATTCCCTTCAACCTGATGCGCCGCAGTTGCCGCTCCCCATAAAAATCCTTTTGGGAATTCGAGATGCATATAGAGGTAGTTTACGGCAAAGCGTTCAATGCCGCACGGGAAAATGTATCACTACGTCTTTACCCTATTACATGGCTGTAATAGGGTAGGGCTTAATCCGACAAATTGACGCTTTGCACTTCTAAGTAAACCCAAGCTTTCACTGCGGAAAATCCCTCCTCAATCACCATCGGGGAGTTTTTTGATACGCACGAGACAAACAGAGAATACAAAAAAAACCGCTCAAGCGGCTCAACATACTAGTTACTGATTACTAGTTACGAGTTACTAGCTCTATCTCTTCGTCATCACCGCGCGCTTGTAGAGATCAAGATTATTCAAAACTTCGCCCGTGCCTTTGGCAACGCAGAAGAGCGGCTCGGAGGCCACCATGGCCGGAATCCCCGTGCCGCGCGACAAGAATTGGTCGATGCCGCGCAGCAGGGCGCCTCCGCCCGAGAGCGTCATGCCTTTTTCGAGAATATCGGCGGCCAGTTCCGGCGGTGTCTGCCCGAGCACCTGTTTTACCGCGCGCAGAATATCGTACAACTCCTCGGAAATCGCCCGTACGACTTCATTGGTGGTGATTTCGATGGTTTTGGGAAGGCCCGACACCAGATCGCGTCCGCGGAATTGCGCGGCTTGCTCTTCAACCCCCTCGACGGCCGCGCCGATGAGCATCTTAATCTCCTCGGCCGTGCGATCACCTATCGCCACGTTATGGGTGTGTTTTACGTACTCCACGATCGCCCGATCAAGCTTGTCGCCCGCCACGCGCACCGATGCCCACGTGACAATGCCGGAAAGCGATATGACCGCGACTTCCGACGTGCCACCTCCGATGTTCACCACCAAATGTCCGCTCGGCTGCTGCACCGCAAGCCCCGCGCCGATCGCCGCCAGCAGCGGCTCTTTGACGATATATGCCGCCTTAGCGCCCGCCGACAGCGCCGCCTCAATGACGGCCCTGCGTTCCGTTGAGGTAATGCCCGCAGGAACCGATATAATGACCTCGGGTCTGAAAATACTGATGGCACCCGATGCTTTACGGATAAAATACCGGAGCATCGCCTCCGTAACACGATAATCCGCAATGACCCCGTCACGCATGGGCCGGGTAACCACAATGAAATCGGGGGACCGGCCAAGCATCTCTTTTGCTTCATTGCCGACCGCAACGATGCGGTTTTCGTCTTTTGAAACCGCAACCACCGAAGGTTCGTTAATAATCACCCCCTTCTTCGGGATGAAAACAAGGGTATTTGCGGTTCCCAGATCGATACCTAACTTCTTTGGCATAATAGAAAATGTAAAATTCAAAAGTCAAAAATCAAAATTTAGGATTATCGTGAAAGTTTTTAATAAAACTTTCACTCCATAATTTTTCATTTTGAGATTTACACTTTACATTTCTTCCGGATAGTACATCCGTATGCAATCGGCCCCGTGCGGAACCAGCTTCATGCCGAGTGCCTCTTGCGGTGTCACCCATGCGTAGTGTTTATTCTCCTCATTCAGCGTCACGGTCGGTTCGGTATCCAGCGTCAAGCGATATATATGAAAAATCCAATCTTCATCGCGGCGCACAAACACTTTGCCGATGTATGCGCATTGTTCCGCCGAAACCCGCCATCCGAGCTCTTCGAATAATTCCCTGCAAAGCGCCTCCTCTAAAACTTCTCCGCGCTCAACATGCCCCGCGGGCAATCCCCATGCATCTTCGGTGCCGGCGGAATCGTTCCGGTGCACCATGAGTATTCTGCCGTCATGTTCGCAGTAGCAACCGACCACTTCGGCATTCGGTTTAAAATTTTCCGGTTCTTCCTGAAAGAGCATATGATGCGTCATCAGCCACCGACGAAGTGCTAATTACGGGTTCCTGGTTACCGGTTACGCGTCTGATATCCGCCCCGATGCGCCGAAGCCGTTCCTCCAGTTTTTCATAACCACGGTCGATCTGATATATATTATGAATGGTCGTTTCTCCCTCCGCCACCAGCGCCGCTATCACGAACGCCATACCCGCCCTGATATCCGGACTTTTAATGCTGCGTCCACGCAGGGACGCCGGACCGTGCACGAATACGCGATGCGGATCGGCCATTTCAATGGAAGCGCCCATGCGCACCAGATCGCCCGTCCACTGCAGGCGTCCCTCGAAGATCGTCTCATGCACGCGCGCCGCACCCGAACATTGGGTAAGGAACACAACCGCTGGCGCCTGCAAATCGGTGGCAAAGCCCGGGTATTCGTGCGTAGTGATATTTTTTGGGGCAAGGGGGGCGGAACCCGTCGCGTCGATCAGCACGGATTGTTCGCGTTTTTCGACCAATACACCCGCATACTGAAGCAAATCCCACAGGGCGTCAAGATGGGACGGTTCGCATGCCTCGATGGCAATTTTGCTTCTGGTGGCGGCGGCCATAAGCGCAAAAGAACCGGTTTCGATACGATCGGGCATGGTGCGATACGTGCCGCCACCGAGCGCATCTACGCCTTCGATACGAATTGTCGGCGTGCCATGACCTGAAATTCTGGCACCGCAAGCATTGAGAAAATCCGCAAGCGATGCGACCTCCGGCTCCATGGCCGCATTACGCAACACCGTCGTTCCCTTGGCGAGGGTTGCGGCCATCATCAGTGTTTCCGTTCCCGTTACCGATACGACCGGAAAAAATATATCTGCTCCGCGAAGGCCGCCCAAGGCGGTAACGACATAGCGATCATTTTCTTCGGCGACTTCAGCGCCCATCGCCCGATAGCCCTTCAGAAACACATCGATGGGCCGCTCCCCGATAACGCAGCCTCCCGGATGCGGGAACGAAACGCGACCCTGCCTGGCAAGTATCGGCCCCGTCAGCACGATCGATGCCCGAATGCGTTTGGCGATCTCCGTATCCAAATCGGAAACAACTTCACCTTCAGCGTGCAGAATAACCGTGCCATCCACCTGGGGACCCGAAACCGCAACGCCTAAACTGCGCACAAGTTCCACAACGCGTAAAACATCCTCCACCAAGGGAAGGCGCTCGATTCGCCACGGCTCTTTGCTTAAAAGCGAGGCGGCAATCACTTTGAGCGCGGCGTTTTTTGCCCCGCCGACCCGAACGGTCCCGGAAAGAATCCGGCCGCCGCGTATGATGAATTGCTGATCTTGGGTCATATGTCTTCAATCTTGAACATTTTGAGTAACAATTGCCGCGTTATTTCACCCTTCAACATGTTAATTGCTGTGTAGCATGAAACTCTTTATCTGTGTCATTCCCACGGAGGCGGGAATCCAGAATTATCCTGGTTTATATAGATTCCCGCCATAGTTTACCCTCGAGCTATCGGGGGCGGGAATGACAACTAGCCAAGTTTCATAATTCAATGTAATTGAGGAATAACGGGATTCCTCGCAACATATAATTCCTTAGACGATTATCTATGCATAGCGTATCATTAAACGCATGACACGAAAAGTCCGGCAATTCATGTTTTGGGCGCTTTTTATGGTGTTCATTACCGTCTCCCCAATGGCGGTGTTATATGCGCGTGGATACCGGTTCGACATCGCCAAGAAACGGTTCGTCTCCACGGGCGCGATTTTCATAAAATCGGAACCTTCGGGTGCGGTCATTTCCATAAATGGCGTGCGGCGCGGCATAACCGCAAGTCCTTTTCAGGACGCCCTTACCAAGCCCGGCCTTATCGCCAACATCATTCCTGGTGAATACGACATTCGCGTCGAGCGTACCGGTTATAAGCCGTGGGTAAAAAAACTACTCGTACGCGCCCGTGAGGTAACCGAGGCCCGGAATATATTTTTATTTCCGGAGGGAAACGAGCCTAAGACGCTCTATTTCACCACCCCCGAAGATGTGCTGATTTCGCCGGACGGAAGCCTCGCGGCGGTTGCGTCGCGCAGCGATGCAACCAGCTGGATCGCGATCATCGATACAACAACCCGCCAGTCGGATACCGCATTCGCTATTACCGAAGAAAAGAACCGCCGAGGGGTGTATTCGCAGACAGCCCTCACCCTACATCGCTTTTTCGACAATAACCGCAAGCTCGTCGTTGAAGCCCGGCGCGGAGGTACCGTGCTAAATATGCGGCAGATCGATCTTAGAAATCCCGCCAATTCCTTGGCGGTTTCGGCTACTTCGCTCAAACCCGCCATAGCCGGCGGCAATCCCCTGCTCTTTGCGGATGAAAATCTGGTGCTTTGGAAAGATGCGGATTACGCGCTTTGGGAATGGCCATATCGCCAAAATCTGCCGCAGCAGCTAATTACCGCCTCCGCCTGGACTGTGGCGATCGGAGGCGGGAACATCATTACGATAGAGGGGGTGCCGCCCCTCCTTGCATCGCGCCCGATCGGCCAGATTTCATCCCGGCAGCTTGCGGTCGATCCGTTTACGGATGCTGCCGATGGTATGCCGGTATTTTCGGTTGAACCTGCCGGCCGAAGATATGCGGTGCTTATCGCGCCTCCCAATGCCCAATCCGGAACGGTTTGGCTTGTCGATGAGGATGGCAGAAGACAGATGCTCCGCGAACATGTTACGGCAATCAGCCGTTCACCGGACGGTAAGAAACTCCTGATGCGCAGCATGCATGAACTTTGGATCTACTACCTCGATGATGTACTGGTGCAACCGATTCATAAACGGGGCGAGCAGGTGCTTGTCGCGCGATTCGGCACCCGCATCAAGGATGCGCGATGGCATCCCGCCTCAAATGATTACATTTTCTACGTTATTACCGAGGGACTATTCGCCATAGAGCTTGACGATCGCGGATCGGTGCGCAATAACGCGCAGCTGGTGCGTGACGGCACGGTTCGCGTTGAGCATATTACGGAAGAGGCGGCATTCATAATCATGCAGAATCGGCTTGCGCGCTTCAATCTGACGCCGGATCCGAAAGTAGCGCCGGTACCGGGAGAAATAAAATAATCCTTAGGGCAATTGGGGTTTTATACCGCCAAACCCCGCCTTGCGGCGGGGTTTTTCGTTTCTACACAAAATCTGCAAAGTGTGATATAACAAACTCTTGGCTTCCTTTAAAACTTATATACAAAGGAGTACGTAATGATCCGAGACATTCGTTCCGTATGCTATCCCCTGAAACTTGCTTTGAATCGCAAAGATCTCAATCTTGTGCTTATTGCGCTTGGCATCGTATTCAGCGATATCGGCACATCCGTTCTCTATGCAGTCAATGAACTATTCTTCGGATCGGCGAACGTGGCGCAGAATCCCGAAAGCATCATCGGCGTCATCAGCCTCCTCATATGGACGCTAACGTTGATAACATCTTTCAAGTATATGCTTCTGGTGCTACGCGCGGATAACCGGGGCGAAGGTGGACCGTTTGCGCTCATGGGACTACTGCGGCGCCATGCGGTGCCCGGAACTTCGATCCTTATTATTATTCTGCTGGGATCCGCATCGCTGCTATTTGCCGAGAGCATTCTGACGCCTGCCATTTCGGTTATGGCCGCCATAGAAGGTTTGCGCCACGTAACTTCGACCCTCGTTCCTTATTCCGTGCATATATCGATTGTGATTCTTCTGGCGCTCTTCGCGTTTCAACGGAGAGGTACTGCCGGCGTCGGTAAATGCTTTGGGCCTATTGCGCTGATTTGGTTCGTTTTCATTACGAGTCT
>JAUYLV010000042.1 GCA_030699565.1 bacterium | reverse complement strand
CGAAGTCGAGGACAAAAATGGCACGTCCACCCAGGCGATGAGCTCTCCGGTGGACGAAGCATATTTCTCAATCTCGTGGTCGAGCTTCGTCGTCCCATCCGAACCCGTAAACAGAAAATCCCAGCCCGATGTATTCCCGACGTGCCCGCCTGATGACGTGTGTTTCCACTCCCATAACGTGGAATTGATAAGCACCGGAAAACTCGTCGCCGCCCCCGCAACCTTGTTCTTGTCTATCTCGATCTCCTTGCGAAACCCCCAATCGTTGCTATACCAACTGTCTCCGCCCGTGAACGAAAAACCTTCCGGCCATGTGAACTCCAAACTTTGAGATGCCTCAACGGCGCTATTGACCGAAAACGAAAGTGTGTGATTTGAAGGCTCCGATGTCCGCGAATCGGACATCGTGTCGCTCCTACCCGTCGGCGTCACTCCGCGATCCTGATCTTCCTCGATGCCGAACGACATGAATGTCGAAGGCGACGCCTGGTTGTTGTATTCGGTTTGAATCCACGAGGGGGATCGGGACACATTGGAGACGCGAACTTCATCAATGAGGCCATCAAACGGCCAACTATTATCCGTCCGCTTACCGATTCGTGGCTCAAAATCATTCAAGGTCGTGTTGCCTGATAAGTTGTCATGGACGACCGTTAGCGCCTGCGATACACCATTAATGTGAATGGCAACGCCGCTTGCCAAGCCATTGCCATTGTAGGTCGCCACAACGTGGTAGAGCCCACCCGCCTCGATTACGCCAGAGGGCGAACGCACGTCTATCTGGATAGGGCTTCCGCTCTCAACATTAACTAACTGAAACGTCACGGCATCGCTGCCAGAAGATGGATCAAAAAGATCAAGTGTCCAGCCTCTATTTGGTGGAGACTCCATTTTTGCTGCGATGGTTTGCGATGCTAATGCCGTCGAATCCGGTCTAATCCACGCAGATACGCTAAAGGGGTTCGACCACTCAAAGTCGAAATTACTTTCGTTTGCAATACCTACATAGTCATTACTCCCGTCAAAATCCTGCGCGCCATCAATCTGTCAGGTTGCATCGACGGGTTCTGTTGCGGTAAGTTTCGTCCCCGTATTCAAGTTCACCGTTGAGTCATACGTGATCGTCGTCGGCCCCGATGTCGTCGTCAGGTGCCACACGCCCTTGTAAAACTCATCCCACACGGCGGTCTTGTTTTGCTGATCCGCCTGCGACGCATTGCCGTAATACATATAGAGCTCATTCGTGGACGTGGAGGACAAAAACGGCATGCGCACCCACGCCACAAGCTCCCCGGTGGTGGACGCAAACTTTTCGGTTTCATGGTCAAGCTTCGTCGTGCCGTCTCCGGCGGTGAATAGAATCTCCGCCCCAGTAGCGGTTCCCATATGCCCGCCCCAGTCGGTGGACTTCAAAGCCGTATCCGTTCGGTTGACCAGCACGGGGAAAGAAGTCGCCGCCCCCGCAACCTTCGACGTGTCTATCGTGATCTTCTGCCGATATTGCCAGGCCGCGTCATACCACCCTCCGGCCTCGGCCTTCTCGACTTTCGGCGGCATACGGAAAACCTGCGGCCACGCCGAAAACACCCAGCTTGAAATGAGGATGAATACGAGCGCTACTCGCACGGCTTCTCCCAGTTTTTTTGAAATTCTCATTACGGTGTTTTTATAAAACCGATAGGACCTATAAGTCCTATACGTCTTATAAGGCCTATAGGACCTATTTTGCCCCGTTTTCCCCCTCTCGCCAAGGTAAGACTTTCGCCGCAGCCATACCCATAGAAGAAACCGCAGAAACCGATGCCGGAACTTTAAGCTGCAGTGCGCGCATCAGGCGCGTCATGCCGATGCCGCCCCCGAACCGCTCAAAGAACTTAAGCGATAAAAAACCTTCCAGTTCCGCTTCCACGCGGTCTTTACCGAACGCGCGGTAAAGTTTTTCGGCATATTGGCCGCCGCTGATCGTGTGGAATTGCCGGCGCATTTCGTCACGATCACAACTTCGTTCGGCGCTGCCGATCGTTTCCATGCCGCATAGAACGACGTCTATTTTGCGTGCATACGAACCATCACGCCTCATGTTCCAAAACGGCGACGTGCGAATGGGAAAGCGCTCCAGGAACATCACATCGCCAAAATCCTTCCACATGCGCATCTCATGCTCCGCGTTAAGCTCTGCTGCGGCATAATGAAGCGCGGCGTCTTCATATGTCTTGGCTTCAAATCGATCCGGCAGGCCAAACTCCAGGTGTTCGCACAGTTCCGCCTCCAGCACCTTCAGATCATCGATCGTTCCGGGCGCTTCGAATTCGAACATGGGGAATATTTGCTCATGCCTGCCGGGAATGGGATTGGGTTCCTGGCGAAAAGACGTGCTTACACAAAAAACGCCGGGCAGACCCGGGTTTTTCAATAACTCATATTCAAGCCACATCTGCCCCGTCTGGGGCAGGGGCCACGTACTTCCCGAATAACGGTATGTTGCGATCGTTGTGGGATCTTCGCAGGCGGCAAGAATGCTTAGGCGATCCTGCGTGTGGACTTCGCAGAATCCTTTGGCTAGAAAGAAGCGCCTCAATGCATTTACCGCGTCGCTATACGCTTTTATGTCTTTAGTGGCAATATAATTGTTGAGCATAGAAAGTAAGTACTTTGAGTAATGAAACGTCGTCTCTTGCATCGTTCTAACTCCACCCCTGCGTCATTCTGATACCTTGATTAAAAACATGGAAGAAGAATCTGCTTCCTGATACGACATATGAGATCCTTCCTTTATGTTCAAACATATTGAATCAGGATGACAGAGAGAAGCGCTTCATTATGCAAAGTACATATAATATTAATCCGCTTCTACATATAAAAAAATTACGCCCCTGGGGGCGCATGCGACCTTTAAAAACTTATTTGCTGTTTTTCTCTTTTTACGCATTTGATCCAAGTATACGGATATGGATACGAGAAGTCAAAGTTCGGTTATCCACATCAAAAAATTATACAAGATGCTTTATGAAAAACGCGAGAAAGACTTCTGATTGTCATTCCGCGAAAGCGGGAATCTATTGAAATCTGCAATATAGGAATCCCCTCCTGGGCAGCCATTTATTCATTGGAAACATGGAAGCTGCCCGTGAAATGCAAAGACATTTGTATTTCACCTTTCGCGGGGATGACAGAAAATAAGTATTGTTCACTAAACGACTAATCCACTCTATAGATGCATGACGATCAGTATTGTAGTACAGAAAATGATAATACAGTCAACGGCTTCAAACCATCCGCTATCGCGCATTTTTGAAGCCATACGATTTTACGCTCCATTGTTTGTTGTAATAAGGATATTTCCAAAACCTGCAGAGTAAAACATTTTCATTTCCCGTTTACAACTCCTTAGGAATACATTGACAGTGCAACACAACTCGCCTATAGTACCACGTCGATGTTCTTAAACAATCTAACAAGGAGAAGCTCATGCGTTATGCACCCCGCGCCCCATGGCTCGACCCCGCCGAACAGGCGGAAGTCTGCCAGAAGTTGTTGCAATATGAATTGATGGAATTCTCCAACAAGCGCGATCTGCCTTTGAAAAAGGGCGGAACTACCGACATTTACATCAACGAGCGCAACGCCCGAAATTATCCTGAAGCCATCGATTATTTAGCAAAGATTTATCGCAATCCCCTCTTACGACTCGGCATCGATCGTTTTGTCGAAGTGCCCGATTCGGTCAGCTGCTTTGCGGGAAGCCTTGCGCAATTGACCGGGATTCCGTATCTGACGATACGGGAGCAGGCCAAAGTTGGCCGTGTGGCCAAAGCAAAGGTCATCGGAAACCCCCGACGAGGCGAAAAAGTCGCCGTCATTGACGACGTCATCACGGATGGCGCTTCCAAAGTAGAGCCGTTCCGGGAATGCGAGCGCATG
Source organism: bacterium (assembly GCA_030699565.1). Taxonomy (GTDB): domain Bacteria; phylum Patescibacteriota; class Minisyncoccia; order JAUYLV01; family JAUYLV01; genus JAUYLV01. The sequence continues at coordinate 29,330 of JAUYLV010000042.1, read as the reverse complement.
ATGCTCGACATTAAAGCGCTTGTCGTGCTGGTTGACCGTCAGCAAGGCTGGCAGAGGAACTTTGCCGATAACGGCATTACCCTCCCCGTATGGGCGGGTATGACCTTGCACGACGTGCGCAAGCAGCTTATTTCCGTGCTCGGCGTCATGGAACGGTGCGATAAAGCGCTCGAAGAAAAAAATCCCCTCATCGTGGCTTTGGACGGCAAATCATGGGATGAAATCCTCTCCGTCATCGACCGGCTGCGACCCACGGGCTGTATTTTGAAAGTAAATGATCTTTTGTTCGAAAAAGGCATCGAAAACCTTATTCCGGATCTTTCCGTATACGGTCGTGTCATGGCGGACCTCAAAAGCCACGACATCGAAAGTACCGTGGCAAATATTGCCGCGCGCCTGAAGAAAAATCCCCCATGGGCGGTTACGGTACATGCTTCGGGTGGCGAGAAGATGATCCGTGCGGCGGTTGAAATGCTAAAAGGCACGCAAACGAAGGTGCTTGCGGTAACGGTGCTTACGTCATTCGACAAAGCGACATGCGAGGAAATATACTCGCGCTTGCCGCTCGATGAAGTAAAGGCACTGGCCGCCATTGCCCACCGCGCCGGAGCGCACGGACTCGTCTGTTCGCCCGAAGAGGTAAAAATCTTAAGAGCCCTATACCCGAATATTACGCTGGTAACGCCCGGCATTCGCTCGGCTGGAGTAAGCGCGAATGATCAGGTGCGGATCGCCACACCCGCTGCCGCGCGCCAAAACGGCGCCGATTACCTTGTTATGGGAAGGCAGATCCTTAAGGATGCGCCGGATCCGGTGGCAGAAGTGCATCGCCTGCTTACCGAAGAACTTTTCATCGTATGAACTAAGCATACTCAAGCCCGCACATAGCTGCGGGCTCTTTTTATAGTAACCTCTGAAAAACTTTGTCATTCCGGGCTTGTGACCCGGAATCCATGAGGCCTTATTTTGCTGGATTCCCCCCTGGGCAGCCATTTATTCACTCGAAACAAGGAAGCTGCCCGTGAAATGCAAAGACATTTGCATTTCACCCTTCGCGGGAATGACAAAACTTAGTTTTTCAGAGGTTCCTTATAGAATGGCCTCTCACAAAAACCTCATCAAAAAGCGGTTTACTATTTATAGTAGGCATAGTAAGTCCATTATTATTAATCATCCTAAACACTATGGCGCAAGATGCATCGGATGACGACGAGAAGGACGGAGACAAGAAGGATAAGGATGAAGAAAGTCCCGAAAGCCTTGGGGAAACAGTGGAAAAGCAGATCTACCCGAATCAATAATGACAACACGAAAAAGACGCGCCTTCTTTAAATTGAGAAGCGGGGCTTCCGCATTATTGCACGGGTAATTAATAATGATAGTGAGAGCCGGCACCATGAAGATGCCGGCTTTTGTTTGCTCGATACTAGCAGCCCTAGAAAGCAGATCTCAAAGAGCTGTGAAAGAACGTCAGCGCAGCGCCTTGTTTCAAGTTGGCTTCATCATTACTGACTTATCCACCGACATGATCCTGCGTCTTTGCACGTTGCGAATAACCTTCAGTACGTCTTCCGATCCAAGTTCTTCCATGTCGATAACGGCAACGGCGGTCATGCCTTTTCGATACCGCTCATTATTGGCTTCATCGAGCATGCACTTGATGCTGGATGCGTTCTGCGGTGATTTCTTCGGGATGAAGTCGCGAAACGCTATGGTAGCGTAGGGAAATTTCTTGCTTGCGATGTCATCAACCGCAAGACGCACTACTTTATCGAATCGTTCCACGGCAATGGGTATGGTCTGGTCAAGACGTTTTTTTACGGCGATGATGCAATTAATGTCTTGCACGATCACCAAAGGGCTTATGTCACATTCATCATAGAGATACAGGATCCAAGGCTGGCTACTCAACATGCACACTCCTATTCAAATGGATTTCGCCGCCATGTCGCGCTGCCGCATTCATCGGCAACGGCGGACACGCGCTTGCGCTAGGATTCACTATAACCGACATCGGATGAAGAAATAATGAATGCGGAATCTTTACAAACACTAACTCCAGAGGCTGTTGATCGCGTATAACACGATCGTCAGTACGATGCTGAAAAGCAGAGCCCACCAAAAATTCTTTACGGCAAATCCGGGAACGATCGATCCGGCAAGCATAATGAGTATCGCATTGATAACAAAGGTAAATAGGCCAAGCGTCAGGATATTGAGCGGCAGCGTAAGCGCCAGCAACACGGGCCGAATGAATGCATTGATGATCCCTAACACAAGTGCGGTTACCACTGCGGCTCCGATGCCTGAAACCGTAACGCCGGCAAGGAGATATGCGGTTACTATGACCGCGACGGTCATAATCAACCATTGGATGATAAATGTCATAAGAATGCGTTAATTACATTGAATTAAAAAACGCTGTATTTGTGTCATTCCCGCGGAGGGTGAAATGCAAATGTCTTTGCATTTCACGGGCAGCTTCCCTGTTTCGAGTGAATAAATGGCTGCCCAGGGGGGAATCCAATAAAAAGTGGCGGATATAAACCATGGATTCCGGGTCAAGCCCGGAATGACAAAGTTTTCAGAGCTTACTTATCAACTTTAAAAAACATTATACGTTCTTGGTGATAATTGCATGAATAAAAAAACCCGTTCGATAATCGAACGGGTTCCATTTTGCGTGGCTTCGATTCACACGCCTTAGTCGAATGCTTTGGCGAGGCGTTGCGCGCGCTTTTCGAGCTGAATACGGTAGGCATCGATGTTAACCGGCTTTTGGGCGACGCCGCTTGCCATAGCAGCCTCCGCTACCGCGGACGCCTCAGATACCAAAACGCGCGGGTCAAAGGGCTTGGGAATGATATATGTGGGCCCGAACGCAATGCGATCGATGTCGTAGGCGTGTAAAACCGAATCCGGAACGGGATCCTTGGCGAGTTTCGCGAGCGCTTTGGTCGCGGCGATCTTCATTTCGTCATTGATCGTGCGCGCCCGCACATCGAGCGCTCCCCGGAAAATGAACGGAAATCCCAGCACGTTATTCACCTGGTTAGGGTAGTCGCTGCGTCCCGTCGCCATAATGACGTCGTCCCGCGCGGCCATGGCCTCGTCGTACGTGATTTCCGGATCGGGATTGGCCATGGCAAATACGATGGGTTTTACAGCCATGCTGCGGATCATATCTTGGTCTACGGCTCCCTTGGCCGAAAGACCGAAGAACACGTCGGCACCCTCGAAAGCCTGGCGCAGCGTCCGCAAAGGCGTATCGGCCGCAAAGCGTTCTTTGTACGGATTCATGCCATTGGTTCTGCCCGCATACACAACACCTTTGGTGTCGCAAAGCGTGATATGATCACGCCGCACGCCGAGGCGAATAACATGCTCGGCGCACGCGATCGCCGCGGCTCCCGCACCGTTAAAGACCACGCGAACGTCGGCAATGTTCTTACCGACAAGTTCCAGGGCATTCAAGAGTCCCGCCCCCGAAATGATCGCGGTTCCGTGCTGATCGTCGTGAAAAACGGGGATTTTCATCGTCTTCTTCAGTTCCTCTTCGATACGGAAACACTCCGGCGCCTTAATATCCTCCAGATTGATGCCGCCGAACGTGGGTTCCAGAAGCTGGCAAACCCGAATGATCTCTTCGGGATCGTGCGTATCAAGCTCGATATCGAAAACGTCGATTCCGGCAAAGCGCTTGAAGAGCACGCCCTTCCCTTCCATGACGGGCTTGCCCGCCAAAGCGCCGATATCGCCAAGGCCCAGTACCGCGGTGCCATTTGTCACCACGGCAACCAGATTTCCCTTATCCGTATAATGATACGCGGCCTCGGGATCTTCCTGAATTTTCAGGCACGGAACGGCAACTCCCGGCGTATATGCCAGGCTTAAATCCCTCTGGGTGAGGCAGGGCTTGGTTGGTACGATCTGGATTTTTCCGGGACGATCGCCTTCGTGATACAAAAGCGCGTCATTATCGGTTATCATTTTTGAAATTTCTCCCTTCATGTGATTCTTAAGGTCTTACCCGCCTTCCAAAGCAGGATCGTATTATACCGAAATACTAAAGAACGTATGTGTCATACCATGAATAAGACTCTGCAACAAGGAATGCATATGGCCACGCACAGAATCGGCAGCCGCCGATGCATTCGACACCGACGGCGCTTTCGCCGACAGAAAGTTTGGAATAGATTAAACGGGTAATCGCGCGCATCTGCGCAGGATGTAATGTAAAAAACCCCGCACTGCACATGCTACGGGGCTTGTAATAATTTAATCTTCCGCATAATGATTTCTTCTGATTGCCGAAACGTAACGATCGCAAGAAAGTTCTTCACGGTCGCATTAGTTTGGAGCTTTATGCGGACGCCGTCATAAATGCTTCTGATTTCTTCGACGCTTAATTTGCCGCCAAAGTGCTCTATGAGCTTGGTAATATTTTTTTCGTGGCTTGCCGCGGCCGCATTATGTTTCCCCGCCACTAACGCCTCCAGGCAACCGCGGTGGCATTATCATGCAATCCGCGGTTCGATGTCCAGCGAATGATGCTATCGGCGTCCGATCCCCGCTTTGCCTGCACTTCGAGTTCCCGTATGAGAACGTCCGTATTGGCATGGCCGGGATCAACAACGCCATCCGAGGCAACAAGCACCCAGCGCGGATCGTCAATCGTGTATATCTCTGGATCCCGTGAAAGAACGCTATGAAGATTATGATCACCCAGCGCGCGGCTCATTTGCAGCCCAAGATCGCCGTGGCGACTATAGATGTATCCGTCCATATATATGCCGCCCCGCTTTTCGGCGGCTTCCCGCTCCTTCGCATTCGATCGGACGTTGTGCTCGGGACTTGCATGCAGTTTCCCCGCGCCATCTAGCACGATAACCGGGGAATCTCCCAACACCGCAATAACGGCTTTGCGATGACTTTCCAAAATACAGGCAATGGAGATGGTGGATCCTGCCCGGAAATTTTCCGTTTCTCGCGCAAGGCGTGCAATGAGTTTGCTAAGCGCAGTTTTGGCTTTACTCGCCTCCGACAGCATAAAGTACTCACCGATGCGCTGGCGGCAATATTCCGAAACCGCTTCCCCGCCGTGTCCGTCCATAACGGCAAGAAGCCAACCGTCACAATCACCTTTTTCGATACGCTGAAAATGCGCGCGGTCCTCTTGATAGGTTCGCGGGCCTTGCGCCGTCGCAATCGTGACATTATTCAAATGTCGGCTCATAGTCTCACCTCCGAATATATTTTCAAGGATCTGAAAATTTCAGGAATTCACCATAACATGACGACATATGTTCGTCAAAAAAAACCGCCCTTAATCCGGGCGGCAGGTTGAGGCGCGCAAGGCGCCGTTCACTTTTTTTGCAGCGTCCTGATGTATGCGACGACTGCGCTTACTTCGTCCTTCGAAAGCTTTCCCTTGAAGGCGGGCATTTTGTCTTTGCCATCCATGATAATCGGGACAAGTTCTTGGTCCGTCTTCTTTGCCGTCTCTGCATCGGTTAGATCGACCGCTGCGGCATCAACCTTCAGCATCGCGGCAAGCTTCGCGTTTCCGGTTCCGTCCTTGCCGTGACATGTCGCGCATTTGGTATTATAGACCGTTTTGCCGTCAGCAGTTGCGACAGGCGCGACCCCAAGCATACTTACCGCGATAACCGCCATAAAGAACATGACAGATACTTTCATTGTGTTGCCTCCTTAACGCAGAATGTCTTGTCGCTTCCGTGAAGCGCTACGATGCATGATCGTACGGATCGGTTCCTTTAAATACGCTGTTGGCGCGTTGCTTGGCAGATTCGTTATCGGGCTCGATGTGAATGCTCGCCGATCGCAAGCCGGGAAACGCCTGGTGCAATGCGTGCTTGACGCGATGGCAGACGCGGTCATGAGCCTCCTCAACGGACAAGTCCCTGGCAACCCCCAGATGCAACTCGAGAAAAAATCCGTCTTTTCGACCGCGCGAACGCACTGCATGGCAGAACGCAACGCCTTCAATGCCGGAAACCACATCGATCACCGCCTTTGGCGATACGACTTGGGCATCCGCAAGCAGCCGAATGGTTGGGGATATGACTTCCCAGATTACGCGCAGGATGAAACATCCTATGATCATCGTCACAATGCCGTCAATCCGCCACCAGCCGGTTTTTGCAATGATCAGCACGCTAAGCATGACCCCGCCCGAGATCAAAAGATCGGATTTGGTCTCGCTTGCATCCGCAATAAGCAGATCGCTCTTTAATTTGCGTCCGGCGCCGCCTTCATAGAGGACGGTTGCAAGATTGATCGCCATTGAGATCGCGAGGATCCCAAAGCCCAAAAACGGAATCTCGACGACGTGCGGCGCTATAAGGCGCCCAATGCCGCTCTCAAAAACCTTAAAGCATGTAACGGACATGAGCGAAACAATGATCATCGTCGCGATCGATTCGAACTTGTCGTATCCGTACGCATACGTTTCATCGGGTGAACGCTTGGCAAACTTAATACCCACAAAACCAACGACATTCGAAAGCGAATCCCCCAATGAATGGAATCCGTCGGCGACGATCATTAACATTCCGGTCGTCAAACCCAATGCAATTTTAATAACCGATGATGCGAGATTCATGACAAGCGTCCAGCCTAAAACGCGCTGGATGCTTCCAAGTCGTTCAAGCCGCTCCTTTGCCGTCATATCGCCTCCTAAATCATTAAATTATAAAGGAAATTTAATATTGCATATATATTATATATAACAAAAAAGCGTGTGTCAAGCACACGCCCTTCGAAAAATGATCCCTTAATTTTCTTTTCGCCGCCAAAAAACCAGATAAAGCACACATGCGAAAGCGATAATAAGCAGCGCCAACAGAGCATTCGGCAAAAGTCCGCCGACGATAATGATGTATTCGAAAGCGCCGATATCGGTCGCCAATAGGCCAAGATAGGCCAAAAGCAAGGTTCCCAGAAGTGTTCCCGTAAACAACACGGCGAGTACCGCGCCAACGATCATTCTGGCATAACGCATGCCGTTACCGCCCTTCTTCGGCATTCGCCGATCATAATGGAATCACCTGCCACAACCCGCAATTGGTAAGCGCATTTCCGCAATGAACATTGTCAAAGAAGATATGCATGCCTTCTGCATACTGAGATCCTACGCTACGTTAACGGTAAATCAAGGAATAACTCTCGCAGTCGCTTCGACGGCGCATAACCAGCCAATGATCGTCTCAAATCACCGAAAGCATATGCCTCGTAAATGAAAAAACCCCGCAAGAGGCGGGGTGGATATATCGCTGCATGGTCAGAACGCGATGACGGCTTCCAGCACGAGTCCGTTGAACTTTCCGCCGTGATTGATGTTGTCGGTAGGAAAGTTAAGCATCTTCTGAACGACGTACTCGCCCTTCATAAGAACGTTCGGCGTCAGGAACATGCCGCCACCGACTGCAATGCGGTTTGCGCCCACATTACCCGTAATGCCGGCGAGCTGACCCGTGGCCTTGTTCAGTCGCAACCCAATGTACGCCTTTTCATCGGCCAAAAACCGATAAACGACGTCGGTCGCGTATTGCCGCCATGTTCGGTCTGCGGCTTCGTTCTTGTTGCGTCCCGAAGCCTGTTCGATAACACCGAATACTTCCAGACCGCCGTACTTGAGGAACGGGTTGATCTGATTGGCAGTGACCCTGTAGCCGAAGCCGGGATTGAGGCGGCCCGAGCGAAATTGCGAGGTTGAGACCGCCTGGGTATTTTCCAGCACATAGAAATACCGCGATCCGGAGCGATCACCCGCATAGAGCGTATTGCCGGGCGACTTTGCGTTGCGATACGTAGATCCCGTCAACCGCACGCGCAGCTTCGGCGTTAGCTGCCGGTCAAAACCCAACTTGCCGATTAAAGCGGGGGCGCGATCTTCGGGCTTCAAAATATTGCCCTTGATCTCCGCACCGGTCACCGCTGCCACCGCCAGGAACCCCGCGGCGCGCAGATCCACTTCGGCGCCGACTTCGGTTGCGAACGCGTCCAGCAAATAATTTTCGACGAACGGATTGTACATGGCATGACCGCCGTCAGACCTGCGGTAATGCGCATCGCCGTAGTTGACCTCAAAGTGGCCGACCTTGAGCGTGGTGAACGCCATCATGAAGTCCAGAAGGTCATGCCGGAAAGGCAGCTTGTCGATAAGCATATAGCCATCTTTTACCCACGTTTCATTGTGGTGCCGGGTCGACAAGTAGCTGGTCATCATAACCCGAATGCCGTCCGCCAGCTGCGCGTTCAGATACAGATTCGCCGAGGCACCCGTAAAACCGAATCCCATGCGCATCAACTCATTCTGATTCACCGCACCCGCCATGACCGGCGTAGCCTCGTTGCTATGCCGCAGCGCTTGGATCGGCTGGCTGAATGCCGCATTGAAGTCGAGCTTGAATCCTTCGAATCGAACCGTGTCATCAAGCTTCGGCGTCTCGAACACGTTAATACCGCGCTGGTCGATCGAACGAAAGTGCTGCATCGTGATCTTGCGCACAAAGGGCTTGGGGGCATCGGTCGTATCCGTATCGGGCGCATTGGCCGTATCTTGCGCAAACATCGGTGTGGTGGCCAATACGATCACCGCGAGCATCGAGCGAAGTAGCGTTTTCATAAAAACCTCCCCATCAATTCGATTTTGAGATGATTATTGCCGGTCGACGCAGGCAACAGCGGAAATACCCGTTATTGCGCCTGCCCGGGATTTTGCAGAACATGCAATGCATTCGTAGTCGCATCCGTCGGCGTAATGTCGACCGAAAATTTTACACGAACTTTCGGATCGACCTTCACCGTCCCCAAAAATAGCGATGGGGGCTTCAGACTGAAATCTTCCATATTGATTTCCGTCTCGCCGTTGGCCCGAACTCCGTTTCCGTTGATCGCCTTCAGCACTGCCGTAAGATCTGCGGGCAGAATCACGCCACCGATCGACAGCCCTCCCCGCACGTGAATCGTCACGGAATCTTGCACGCTGTATTTCGTCATGCTGTAGATGATCTCGGGGTGATCCTTCGCCTTTAGCGCCTTGCGCATATGTTCGTTCATTTTCTTGTTGCCGTTTTCGCAATCAAGATTATCAATGCCAACAGTGATGCGGACGCTTTCGATTCCGCCGCCTAATCCGGGAACCTCTTCGGCTCCATTGCTCCGAACCACTTCTACGTACGCCGGTCCTTTACACGACCAATCGCGCACGGTCGATGTGCCATTGATGGTAATGGTGGCACTCACGTTCTTGCTTGTGAGTCCTTCCGGCGTCCCCGCTCGCACGGGAATCCATAGCCCCATAACAAGCAGGCATATTGCCGCGATCATGGTTTTTCGTATTGACATCGCATCCTCCTTTGGCCGAATTAATCACGCTCAGAAAAATCCGTTCATCAGGATTATTTTTCTTATCGCGTTGCCATAAGATAGTTTTTCAAAGAGCGGTTTCAACTTTAGCGTATATCTTTTGTAGAGATTCGCCTACATTTTTAGAGCATAATAATGTTGTTCATCTGCCACATATTTTCATGAGTTATAATATCACTGCTTTTAAAGTCTTTTTTGAGATACTTATTGACATCTTATGTGTTGAATGCTATAAAAAGTGATGACGGAATAACCGACACTTTTAATTTATGGAAATAAAAAGGGCCTTGCAAAACTTCGGACTCAAAGAATCGGAAATACGGATCTATCTGGCATCGCTGGAGCTCGGCGAAAGCCTGATGTCCGATATCGCGAACGCCGCGCATATAACGCGCTCAAGCTGTTACGACGCAATAAAAACGCTTGCGGCGCTGGGGCTTATAAATACCTTCAGAATGGGCGCGCGCAAATTATATAAGGCCGAATGCCCGGAAAAGTTATTGTCGATCCTGCAGGATCGGGAATCCCAATTACGCCTCGTGATGCCACAGCTGAAAGGACGCTGGCGGGTACACGACAAAAAGCCCATTCTTTATATGCATGAGGGACGCGAAGGATTCCGCGCGATCTTGAATGACATCCTCGAACGCCAGCATCCCCTCTGCGCCATCACCTCAATCGACAGCGCCGAAGAGGTGCTCGGAGAGGATCTGAAGAACTTCATCGAGCGACGGCACGTAAAACATCTGCGCGTACGGCTTCTGACAAACCAAACCCCCCGCAGCATAGAGTTGAAGCGGAAGGATTCGACCGAGTCGCGGCAAACTAAATTTCTACCGGGCAACCCCTCGTTCACCACGGCGAATTTCATTTACGGCGACCGAGTGGCAACCGTTTCCCTCATGGCAAAAAACCCGTTCGGTCTTATCATCGACGACCCGGATATCGCCCAAACCCAGCGAATCCAATTCGAAACCGTCTGGGACCACAGCAGTTTTTGATTTCGCATACATCGGGATCTGGATTCATAACAAGAAAAACCGTCACGTAATGACGGTTTTGTTTTCATAGATAGTCGCGAGCGTCGGCTGCGCCGTAAACGCATCGCATAAGTGAACCAGCCAGGCAATGGGTGGAATTTCCATTTCAGGATTCCAGCCGGGCGTGTAGACGCCGTAGTGCCAAATCGAGCCGATCGCCACCGCGTCGGCAATCTCGGGATCGAGTTTTTGCGCGTGGGCGAACTTTATCCAATGCATGGCGGCAACGCGCCCATGGGCGGATCCATGATGCACGTCGCCGATATCCTCTTTCTTCCAGGTATCGGAGATGATGGTCGCGGCCAACGCAATGTCAATGGCGCCCTGATCGGGTTTTAGGTCGGCATCGAGAAGTTGCGGAACATACTGCGCCATCGGCGGCACCAGCACGCAGGACTCAATGATGCTGCGCAGCGTGCCGTGGCGTTCGTTCTGCCAATGCGGATGAAAGCGTCCGCTCCGGGAAGCGTGATCCGTAAAGAATTTCAGGGGTACGAAGCAAAGAAAGCTAGCTACCGCATCCCGCAATGCCTCATTGCCGATGCGTTCGATGCCGTATTTCCAGAGAGCCTTCACCTCGCTCTCGAGTTTTTCGTCCCATATTCCCGCTTCTTGAAGTCGCGCTTGCAGTGCTTGCATGTTTCCCTCCAGATTCGGTAATGATCAGCGAATCTCAACCGTATCAAGCCGGTCACGGCCATAATCCAAAAGAGCAATCAAGCGGAACACATGTGAGGCGACATCGGGAGATTCTTTCAGTAACGCGCCAAAAATTTCAAGCAATTTGGCGGGATCAGTTCGAATGCGATATTTCGCGCAAAGTCGGGAAGCCCCTTCAATCAGAAAACCAACGAGATTCGCCTCTCCCTCTTGAGAATAGTTATCCTCAAGAAGCGTAAGACAACCGTTGATCCGCACTTCTGTCATGCTGCAATCCTTGGTTTGCACCAGTATGTGATCAAGGCGATTATTATATATTGCAAACGGCCTGAATTCACCTATCGCATCTTCTGATAGCGCACGCATACGGAAAGCTATGTCATGAACGTCCATATGCCATCCTCCTATTTTACAAAGATCAAAATCTATCAAAAGTAAACACGAAAGCGAGACTTCTGTCAAAAAAAACGGATTCCTTGAATCCGGTTTTAATAGCTATTACGCAGAGTTTACGGGAACTTCTCCCACCTTGACCAGCCAGTCAATCTCCTCCTCCACTGGGTTTAAGGCGCGCCCTTTCATACGCAGTCACAGATGCCGCCAAATCCCGCAGATGGCGTGCGTCCAGGATAAAAATTAAAAACCCGGATCGGAGCGTAAAACGCTCTGCCCGGGTATACGACCACCAAAAATGGCGTTTATTCAATTATCCGGCAATTAACTTCGGCTGCCGAACGGCCTCATCGCATACATCTCTCGCCTCAAGAATTGCTCTGATGACATTCTCCGGCAAAATATGACATGTATTATTGAATACGTTTCCCGCATGCGCAACCGCCGCCTCCGCATCCCTGATGAGCGCATCCATATCGACACCGGCCCGCGCATCATCCAAAAAATGCTTTCGCATCACTTCCAGCGGGGAAATAAGATCATTAAGTATCGGTTCAAGGTGCCACCGATCTTTTTGCGGATAGAAGGCGATAACAACATTCAACGTCGCATGCGCGCATAGGGCTGCCTGATAGAGCCATCGGAGTTTCCGCCGGTTCAGACGGTCAATCCCCTCCCGCGAATACCATTGTTCCTTTTCTGAAAGTCCGAATGTAGCAAAAACTTCTTCAAACGACGGAATGGCATATTCCCTTGGAACGTAGCCGTCAATGCCGTCACGCATATTTTCCTCCTCATCGGCAAGAACTTCTGCCAGAATAACGGATTATGCGCCGCTGTCAATGCTGAATGCTAAATATTAAATACCAAAATGACATACCAACATTCTCAAGTATGTTGGTATGTCATCCGTTGCGCCTAAATAATTGCAAAAATTGAACGAACGTTTTACCGTATAGCGAAAGTGAATGCGCTACAAATCTGCCGCGATATTTTTTAACGATCAATCCCGCATTCACCAGTCGCCTTGAATGTTCACCAAGCGTTTTTTGATTTGCGCCCATCCGCTGAATAATGTCTTCCAGCGTGACGCCTTCGTTTTCGGCAATAAGCAGGAGCATTGCAATTCGATAGTGATTTGCAATACCCTTCAGGTGCCGCTCCATTTGTTTTGCCGTTTTTAATGCTGTCATGCGCGATAATATTTAGAACATCCTAACATTCTCAAGTATGTCAGGATATCAGCGGGAAATTATATCTTTAAAGGACGCGGACACGCTCATGCGCCGCCTCGCCTGCCCGCCAAGGGCATGTACGGCGCTTTTGATCCGTTCCATGCTTTGATTAAGCCTTTCAATGACATCTCTCTCCGTAAGCCGCAATACCAACCAACCCAAGCGCCTAAGCCGAAAATCCTTTTGACGGTCTTGCAAGCGATGCACCCTGCCGGCATGCGCCTTATAATTATCACACTCGATGGCGACAATCCCCTTCCTGCACACAATCGCAAGATCAATGCGATATCTTTTGCGTCCGCTTATGACGGGATACTGCGGTCGGGGGCGGATGCCGTAGAATTTCAGGCTTTTCTCGATCATCTGTTCCGTAGCCGGCACCCCGTAGAGCTCCAATATATTCTTAGCCGATAACAGCCGCCCAAGCGTCGTAAAACCAAAGTTGATCCGGCGCGGAATGACGTTTTTGACAGGCCGGAAAAGTTTTTTAATATTTGTCACCGCCAGCTTTATATACATATCGTCGCGTCGCGGATGATCCGGCTCGAACGGCAAAAGGTGTATGCGTTTCACTACGTTGCGGCCAGTAACGCGCGCATAGCGCTCGATGCGCTTCCCGCATTTTCCAAAAGATGCCGGTTGGTAAAACGCCAAATAAGTGAACTTCCGCTTTGGCATATATGCGGCAGGAATCCGATACCAACGCTTCCGCAAAAGCAGCCGAAGATCCTTTTTATTTTTCAGCACACCAACCAAGACAACCGCATCTAGGCGCTGTTGCGGTTCTAAGCGCCCGCTATATCGGTCCACTTCGCCGCGGTCATGCATATGCGTGAAACTATTTCATAAGCAAGCGCGCAAGACGCAAATCTTCATATGAATATCGACCGCCAAATTTTTCATGTATGGGCGCAAGACGTTCGGCGCCAAGCTCCCCGAATGCGGCATGAATGACCGGAAGGGCTCTTTGCAGTATGGGGGATACCATGCGCTCCAAATCCTTTTGCTCAATGCGTCCGGCCATATAGAGATTGGAGAGGTGTGAAAATATCGTCGAAATTGCAAGTCCCCGCTCCTGAGCTATTTGCGCCACCGAATGCTTGTTTGCGAACAACGCCAGCGTTACCTCAAGCGTCGCGCCGCGCGGAGGCTTTTTTCGCATATCAGTACGAATGCGTTTTCCTTGCATGCTGCCGCCACACGCATGGATAAAATCTTGCGCGCGCCGTTGCCGTTCATCTTCAGACATGGCGCGGTGACGCACTCTCGCCTTTTCAGCGCATTGCTTAAAATCCGCATCCTTTACAATGATGGCAGGATCCACTTGGAGCGCGTGATCGTTTAACCCCAGCAAGTGCAATCCGGCAAGTGATTTGACGCGAGAGAGCGCCACATAGCCCTGTCCATATTCGAACACCCCGGAAAGATCCATAACGGCCTCTTCCAGCGTCATGCCCTGGCTTTTATGGATCGTCAGCGCCCAGGCAAGCCGCAAGGGAATCTGCGTAATCCGGGCAAGCGTACGAGGTCCATCCGCCATAGACCATTCTTCGGGTTCCGCGACAACGCGGCGACCGCCTTTGGTGCGTACAATAGGATAGTCCTCTTCGTCGAATCCTTCGATCTCCCCGATGGTGCCATTCACATAAGCGCCGGAATGGCTGTTTTTGGTAAACATCACCCGTGCGCCGACTTTCAGCGTAAGTGTTTCTGGCGAGAGACAGCCGCGTTTAAGCGTTGCCACGAACGACTCCGGCCCGCGATATTGCATGGCAAATATAATCTCTTTGCCCGGAATGGCTGCCAACCGTTCGGCATTGACCCGATCAACATCAAAATTATGCGAATACAACTTTGGCAGATTTTCCAGTGAGCGATATTCTTTTGCTTGACGCGACAGAAGCGCTTCGCGTATTTGATCGGTGATTTCGCCGCTCCGGATCGATGCCAATATCTCCAGAAACAGCTTATCTTCTTGCCGGTATTGTTCGGATAGATAGCAAATGATCGGATCGATCGACTCCCATGCAGGCGATCGGAATGCGTAAGCAATAGTTGAATGTTCGCTTTCCGATGGTTGTCTTTGCGAGGGCGCAGGCGCCGCATAGTCCTGCCGGTTGCGCACTTGGTTCACCGTAACGGGCGGCAGCTGAAAAAAATCGCCAACCAGAACAACCTGCAATCCCCCGAATGGTACGGTCTTGCCCCGAATATGACGGCACACGGCTTCGATCATCGACAAGGTTTCGGCAGCAAGCATTGATACCTCGTCAATAATAAGTACATGGGCGCCCTCAATACGCTTTGCGATGCGGCGATTTGCAGCAATCGCATGAATATCGCGTTGGGTAAGTTCTTTTCGAACACCAATGCCGCTCCATGAGTGGATCGTCATGCCACCGATATGCGTAGCCGCGATACCGGTGGATGCGGTAATGGCGGGCGCTATGCCGCGTTCGCGCAACCAGGCGACATACAGGTTAACCGTATGCGTTTTGCCGCTGCCGGGTTCTCCGGTCAAAAAAACGCTCGCTCCGGTCTTTAAAATATCAAGTGCATCTTGTTGGATCATATCTCGATTATGTTATACGGAGTAAAAGCGATCACGTGTTAGTAAATTGCAATCTCCGCCTGTATAAGTTAGCAATGGAAACGCATATCGTCAAAATTTTCACTTTATAGCATAGCAGGACCAGATAAAATAAATATAAAATATTGTTAAAGTAAATATAAAGCACATTAACCCCACGCCTAGCCCCGACCCCAATCCGACTACTACAAAGAAGCGGACCTCGCACATACCAACATACTTGAGAATGTGAGGATATTGTTTTTTATCTATGATGTTATTACCAGATTATCAAAAAGCCGCCACAAAGGACGGCTATCACTGCAATATCGCGCAGATCAACTATTGCCACGCCTCGGTTTTAAGTTAGCTTTTCGACAAAAATATATACATGCGCAAAACTTTTTCGATCAGCGATTCCCGTTATCCGTCCTTCATCGATTCCGGACAACGTCTTTGGTGCTCGGCAAAACGTATGTGCCCGACTGGGGTTTTGCATCCGGTTGCATAAGATTCGCAAGATCGATTGTCGGCTCGATTTTGCCGAGAAATTCGCGCCGGTAGATCTCCGCATGCAACACGGGCTCCTCCCCTTTGGAACGCCGCGCGCCCGCAAGCTCACCTAATTCCTTACCGTAGCCGCCGTAATCAATGAAGTCATCAAGTGAAATGGCGCGATATCCCCTTCGGATATATTCCGCCTCCCACCGCGCCCATCGATTCAGCATGCGCTTGAAGCCTACGCATTCGCCCATATAGCTATAACTCACCGCACCCCCAAAAGCGCCGCCGACCCGCACATAGCGCTTCTGAATCGTGGCATCGGAGAGAATCTTGGTAAACAGATGAAATACCGAGCGGAATATTTTTCCCATAAAATCTCCTTCGCATTCACAGTTAAAGAACACCTAAAAACGCTACCATGAAAATTCCCCGGCGGCAAACATCGTAAAAATAACACCCGGCAACTAAAATGCCGGGCTTATTCCTAAATCCGTCCCGCAGATCTGGCATGCTTTTTGTAATACCCTGGCCAGCAAACAGGGCAGACGGGGCGCGCACTCGATCGAAAGTAGCGGTGGCCGCGGCTGCAGGTTTTGAGTTTTCTGGCTTCGGATTTTCTCAAAGCGTATTTATTTTTTCGGATAACGGTAATTCACCATCCACCGAACGCCGAATTTATCTTTAAAGCTTCCGTAGTAATCGCCCCACATCTGATCGGCAATCGGCATCTCCACCGCCCCGCTTTCGGAAAGCGCGTTAAATATTCTATCCGCCTCTTCTTTGCTTTCCGGATGAACCGAAATGTTGATAGTATTGCCCGGCACCAATGTTTGCCCAAGCGACTCCAAGATATCGGTCGCCATCAATACATCATCTTTACCGACGGGCAGGCTGATGTGCATAATCTTGTTTCCATCCTCCCCAGAAATGCTTACGTCCGACATCGGCATGTCCTTGAAGCGTACAAGGGAGGTAAATTCCCCGCCGAAAACGGACTTATAAAAATTAAAAGCTTCTTCCGTATTGCCCGCAAAATTAAGATAGAAGTTCAATTTCGTCATACTGTTTTTATTTTCAGGCAAGTCGAGCCCGCGCCAATCATATTTTTTCCAATGAATAGCGGGGTGAACAAGAACTAAAAAAGGTTTATGCCATTTATTACCGCATGATCCTATTATTTTCCCTCAGCGGCTCGCATAAGTTCGGCTATGTCGAACTTTTTCATTTTAAGAAATGCTCGGGTCACGCGCGCCCGCTTCTCTTCATCTTTGGTTCCCATTATCTCGCTCATAGCCGCAGGAACGATCTGCCACGACAGACCGTATTTGTCTTTAATCCAACCGCATTGTTCAGCCTCCGGCACCGCCGAAAGCTTTTCCCAATAATAATCTATCTCCTTTTGGTCTTCGCAATTCACCATAAATGAGATCGCCTCATTGAAAGCGAATTTATGCTCTCTTGCGCTATCCATCGCAAAGAATTCCTGTCCGGCAAGATCAACCGCGCCATGCATGACGGTCCCCTCCTTCTCCGGATCCATCCCCGCCGGGTATCTGGCCATATCACCCGCCTTGCTGTCGGGGAATACCGAGGCATAGAAATTCATCGCCTCCTCCGCCTTACCGCAAACATCACCCACGAACAACAATGTCGGCGTTATTGTATGCTTGAAATAATGATGCTCATCGGCAAGCATAATCTGCCACGAAAGTCCGTAGTTATCTTCAGTCCAACCGTATCTTTTGCTGAATGGGTATTCGCCGAGCTCCATCAATATGGCACCCTTGGAAAGTTTGGCCCATAGTGCGTCAACTTCTTCTTTGGTCTTGCATATAACCAGAAAAGAGACCGACGGATTAAATTTAAAGTACGGACCGGCGCTGATAGCCATGAACGGCTGGCCGACAAGATCGAATGAAACTACATCGACATCACCGGAGGGCGTATCGTGCAACGTTGCAATATTTTTAACTTTTGAGCCCGGAAAAATGGAAACATAAAACTCGGCCGCTTCTTTGGCCTGGGCATCGAACCATAGATGTGGGGTGATTTTTTGTTTCATAGTTTTTGGTTTTTGCGGCGCCTGTTAGGCTTCTACAACGGCCTTGAACCCCCATAGGCAAAGCGCTTCATATCAAAGGGCATCGGCATTTGGTCTTTACCGTACTTTTTATTGAAATCCGCCATGCGCTTTTTATCTTCCGCCGGCATCTCAAAATGGGATACGGGATTCGTATGTATAAGGAATGCTTCGATTAATAGTATGCACTTCATGATATACCGAATTCGCGTGAACTATCAATGTAGGAAGTCCCGGTTTTCGCAACAGCCCTCGGGGACAAAGAGCATTTTATGCGCGATGCATATCCCCCCGCTCTTCACTCCAATTCCATTGCCAAACGAGAATATGCGCTTGTGCAAAGTACATGGGTACAAACCAAAAAAAACAGGTCGCCCCGCCCCGTCTTTAAGGGGCGCGCATAAGGCTGACGTTGTAATCATCGGTTCGGGACTGACGGGCACGACTGCGGCGTATCTTCTCTCAAAAGCCGGCGCGGATGTCACTCTTATTACGGACGAGACGATCGGAAACAGTACTAGTGCCTACACCACCGGCTTCATCACGCAAAGCATCGATACCAATCTGGCGGATCTTGAAAAAATGTTCGGAAGCGAGAATGCCGGCATGATATGGCAATCGGGCCGCGACGCCATCGAACATATTGAGGCGACCGCACATGAGGAAGAGATCGCCTGCGAATTCTTGCGGTGCCCTTATTACATATACGCCACCAACGATACCGAATATAATCGGCTCATGCATGAGGCGACAAGCGCGCGCATGTTCGGTTTTGAGGCCTATGTTCGCCGGGATAATCGCCTGCCATTCCCCAACGGCGGCTACTTGGAATTGTCGGCTCAAGCGAAATTCCATGCACTTAAATATTTAGCCGGACTCCGCGCTGCCGCAAGAAAGTACGGCGTACGGGTCTTCGACAACACAAAAGCAGAAAGCATAGAAGAAGAAGGCGATCGCTTTCTCGTGCATGTAAAGAACGGTTCAGCCGAGGCGCCTTGGGTTCTTATCGCTACCGAATATCCCTTCAATAACCCTTGGCGGCTGTTCGCACGTACAGGCCGCTACCTGACATATATCATCGAATCCGAAATCGCCAAAAGGCGCCTTCCAGAAGCCCTGTATCAGGATGTAAAAAACCCGTATCACTATTTTCGCGTCGATTCGGGAAAGAAGCGTGATCGCCTTATTTTCGGCGGCGAAGATCATCGGCACGAGATCATGATCGACCAACGTAAAATTTTTAGCGCGCTTAAGGAATTTATGCGGACTATAGTGCCCGATGAGCGCCTTCCGATCAGAACCAAATGGAAGTGGAGCATCATAGAACCGATCGACGGCCTGCCTTTTATCGGTCCTCTTGGCAGCGGACAGCCTTATGTGGCAACGGGATACTCCGGTACCGGCATCACGATGAGTAGAATCGCCGCAGAGATGTTTACCGATCACGTGCGCGGCGTACGGAATCCTTGGACTGAACTCTATAACCCGCGGCGCATACCGACACTGAAGCAGCTTCTCGTCAAAGGCCTGGATTATACCGGAGAATTCATGGGTGGCGCCGCAAAAAATATGCTGCGACGGCAAAAAACCTAATTCCATTGTTCATACGAACAACATCTTCTGTACGTATATTCAGCAATACCAAGAAGATCGAGTTTTAAAATACGTTCAGAAAAAAGTTAAGGTTGCATCGCAATATATTTATAATTTCTTAAACTATGCCAACCATCATCAACAATCCTCCCGGAAGCGGCGATTCGGGTGGAAGCGCGGGCCTCATTATCGGTATTTTGGTCATTATTGTCATTGTGGCGTTATTTTTTATCTATGCCTTGCCGGCAATTCGCGAAAACAGCGGAACCGATATCAATATTCCCGAAAAGATAGAAATAGACGTTAACGGCACTCAATAATAATTACCGCATACGCATTGTAAATTTTTCGCAGTACCCTACGACGTACGGGGGATTCACCATACTCTCCGCCAACCCCTGCATAAACAAAAAACACCCGAACGGTGTTTTTATAATGTTCTTCTGCCGACACCATAAACCGAGCTATGAGACAACAGAAATCATTTGCGGCTGCCGGTATGAAACGAGCCAGTCCATAAGTTTCTTGCGGTGCCGGTCAATCGACCATTCATCACCGCTTTTGAAAAGCGAGGGGTGTAGCGCCTGGAATTGCTTCAATAACTCGATTGAAGCATGGGGAAAACCTGAAGGAATACCCTTATTGTAGGATTCCATAAACACCGACGGCGGCGTTAAAATCTCTGCAAGTTTTGGTCCTTCATGTTTATCCCGCATAGCAAGGTAATCGTAGCATGTATCGATGCCAAAATCAAGCTTTGCGCATTATTGCCACTCATTCCCCGCCTTAATCAAAACCCCGCCGTAGCGGGGTTTTGATTTACATCACTTGAGATGTTTCCAAGAAAACGCTTTATGCACGCGATACGTTCTTGGCTGCCGGGCCCTTTTCGCCCTGAACGACATCAAAGCTGACGGCGTCGCCAGCCCTGAGATCTTCAAATGTCATTCCGTTCAAATCTTTGGAGTGGAAAAAAAGATCCTTTGCCTGTCCTTCGACGGCAATGAATCCGAATCCCCGGTCAGTGAGTGTTTTGATTGTTCCAGTCATGTTTGAGATTTACGTTTAAATAAGAGGTCGACGATGTCTCTTTGGTTTACAAGAAACCATTATATAGGATAGATCAAACCATGTCAACCGAGGTAGTCCGGATCGTAAATTCCGGGCATTCGCTGCCATGGCTTACGCAACGCTCTTTTTAATGATCGCGTAGGCCTCTTCCGCCGTATCGACAAGCGAAAATATATCCTGATCCTCTTTACTGATATGCTTAAACTCACCATAAACCGTTGTACGGATCCAATCTACGAGCGGATTCCAGAATTCCCTGCCAACCAGAATGATCGGTACCCGTTCGATCTTGTTCGTTTGCACCAATGTCAAGAGTTCGAATACTTCATCGAGCGTTCCAAAACCTCCGGGAAAAAATATATATCCGTGCGAATGATACGACAACATGACCTTCCGCACGAAAAAGTAATAAAATCCCCGCCCCTTTCGCACGTATTTGTTTCTCCGCTGTTCCATGGGAAGTTGAATGTCGAGTCCAATCGATTCTCCGACGGGTTTTTTGCCATTCGTATTTTCGTTCTTGGCGTTGCTCGCTCCGCGATTCGCCGCTTCCATGATTCCCGGTCCTCCGCCGGTGATGACGTCAAATCCATCTTTGGCAAGCAAGTTGGCAAATTTTGCGGCTTCTTTGTACCATTTTGCGGAGGGACTCGTGCGCGCAGAACCGAAGACCGTGACTTTTTTGAAGTAGCTGCTTAAGAATTGCCAGCCTTCCACGAATTCGGCCATAATCCTAAAAATGCGCCAATTATTTATGGCTCCCATATCAACGGAGTTGCTTTTATTGAGATGATTCATTAATCCGTCGGAATTTTCCCGCCCGTTATGTTTCATAAGCTTAATCTAGCACAAAAATAACATCTTTCCAATTCCAGTAGCGGTCTTTTTTAAATCCGAACTTCAATATTGCCATTTCTCTCCCGCACCGCATACGCGCGCATGTCCATCTGCGCCGGAAGTTTGACCGCTTTTCCGTCGGCAAGATCGTAGCGCGCGCCATGCCAGGGGCACTCCACCGAGCCTTCCACGATCTTTCCCGCGCATAAAGGCCCGCCTGCATGCGTGCAGCGGTTATCATATGCCACGCAGACACCCTTATATCGCGTAAGCATGATTTTTTTACCGCCCACGGATCGGCAATAGAGAATGCCTTCTTTTATATCGGCCGCAGGAGATGCGACGCAATACGTCCCCTCCCCGCCTTGAGGCTCCGGCTCTAAAGTTTCCATAAAGAATATGACGCTTTACTTTTTTCCGAAATCAGCCTTCAGCGATATGACTCCCAATGCGACAAAAAGTGCCGCCTCGATCCAATTCTCCTTTTGTAGCGCCTCAATCAGGGCAATACCAAAAAAGATGATAAAGACGGTGATATTTGTATACGAAATAGGTTTCATACATTCATATAACCACCTTTAGTTGCACCCGTCTATTCGGATGAAATGAAGATAAATCCGATTTGGCTAGAGCGAACTTAATTCGGATGGGTTCCGAAGTAGTATGTCGGGATTATTTTTTGCAAGCGCTTTTTCGGTGTTATATCCCCAGGTAACGGCTACCGATGTCACGTCTGCTTTTCTGGCCGCTTCAATATCCCTTACTTCATCCCCTATGTACATCACGAATGATTTTTCCCAATGATGTGCCTTTAACAAACTCTTTATTTTTGCATGCTTGCCAAAAAAACTTGAAACGGAATATATATCATCGAACTCGTCGATGCGATTATGCTCCAAAAAGCTCCGCATATTTTCCCTTGAATTTGAACTTATGATATAGAGTTTATATCCTTTACCTTTCAGTAATTTCAGCGATTCCGCCATTCCCTCGATCGCTTTAAAGTTGGGTATTTCCTTTTTAAGGGCTGTCCGCACCTTTTTTACGATGAAGGGTAATTTTAACAAAGGAATGCCGAAATCACGCACATTATCCATTGCGCTGCGACTGCGCAAGACGGGAAGGTCAGCTTTTGAGATCATTCTGTAATTGTTTTGGCTGGCCACCTCGTTATATGCCCGCATCGCCGCATCGGCAGAATCGGCGATCGTCCCGTCAAAATCGAAAAGCAGGATCTTTGTTTGCATACTGCAATGGTAGCAAAAAAACACCGGCTTTCGCCAGTGCCGCTCGGACTAAGCATATACCCTCGGCGCTCCGCGGGTTTTCAGCTGTTCTTACTGTTGCTCTGCAAGCGTAGGAAGTATCGGCTGTATCAATTCCAAATGCGTCTGCCATATCCCTTCGCCCAAGAGAACGATTCTTTGCGCGTTCATGCTAAGCGCGCCCATGTTATCTCCCGTTCTGTAATTGCGAAGCTCGTCGAGCGACGCCTGCTCAATATTTACATGCCAGATGGAAACCAATAATGCTCCGGCGAGCGCAATATAAAGTTCCATCATCATCTTCGTGCCTTGCTCCTCGGGGCTCAGCAAAGCATATTTATTCCTTACTTCTTCAGAGATGCCAGGCACATAATAATACACAATTTCAAGCGTTGCGTTGGCTTCGAAAACCCTGTTATACGCATCGATCATTCCCTGCCAGAATGATTTGAATTGAGCCTGAACCTCTTCGGGCTGGCCGTCTACAGAAAAAAAGCCATATGAGTAGCAAACAAGCGCCAGGCAAACGTTGTCGAACCAGGTCTCGGCTTCTTCCTTTGAAAGTGTTTTTTTGAAGTTGAAATTTTCGGGAGTTAGAAAAAGCGCCCCGCGCAGGGAATTGGCGGCCACCGCAAGGCACTTTTCCAGCAACATGTTCGCAGAAGGGTTTTCGCTTGCAAGTCTGCCCTTTAGGCGGTCGCACACATCCGAAACAACCGCCTTGTACGCGACCTCTTCTTTGCTCTTCCATAGATCACTGATAATTCCCATATGTATCTATCTTTGTAAATTAAAGATGAATAAATAAACGGTCTTTTTGAATTATTTTTCAAGTATATCTTTGCAATTTATTCTTTGACTACTGTGCACCGAACGAAAAGATCGGGGTTGAAGCTGATCTTTGATATCAATGTTTTTACCGGGTACTTCTGCCGATTGCATAACCAATGTTTTACCCGCAAGCGCCACACAGACCCGATCCCCGTTATTTCTTAAGTTTTCGTCAGCCGCTTCGATCGCCTCTTGCAACTCATCGAGCGCTCCCACATTGGCGGGTATCAGGTTAAGATCAGTCACAAGCTGCTGCGCGACCGGGGCTCCGGCTGATTTGCATTGGTAAAAGTCGGGGTAGCGGGCATACATAGCCTTTGCGTCAGTAAGACGTAAACCCGATAGCCAGATCGGATTTATCATATTTTCATCCGAATAATACTGTCCCCCGAATATCATATAGGTCTCTTGAAAGTCGCCGGAATACGAAAATTTAACATCATAGTCACCGGCATCGACGGTTACCGAATTATTTTCTACGGCAATATGATTTAACGGATCCCGAATGAAGTGGTCGTAAAAACCAAAAACAAGCAATGCCGTCGCCATGATAATAGAAAATTTTCTCATAGTAAGTCGGAAACATATTACAATGAATTACAAAACCCATCCGATTGTCATTCCCGCGGAGGCGGGAATCCAGAATGATCTTGGTTTATATAGATTCCCACCTTTGCGGGAATGACACAAATACAGCGTTTCGTAATTCACTGAAATTAACGCCAAACAATGTTATAAGCTTTTACCGCCTTCTCATTATTTTATCATGATTCTTAGCCCTCAACAAAAAGCCGACTTTTAGTCTCTCTCACGCTCGAACCTCTCAAAACGTTGACATAAAATGAAAAACACCTGCTTTCGCAGATGTTCATCCTGTTTGGCCCGCATGGAAGGACGCCTTCCGAACCACAGAATGGGAGCAAATCTTCCAATTTCCTGATGTTTCTGTGCTTCAGATCCGCTATCTTTTAGCTTTAGCATAGATTTTTCTCCTGCTGGAATATTTTTTCGAACCGACCCCCCAGCCCCAAAAAATCGGGTACCAACTTCCTTATAACCATATAATTTGGGATCCAAGAACACGAGCAAAGACACCCCCACCTACCCAAAACTATAAAATCTTTTTCAAAAGGATGGCATGCCGCCTTGTTCAATTAAAAATGACCGAAAAGTTATACATACCCATGGCACAAAGACCCCTCATGATTGTGCCGGCTTTTTGCGGAGGCACTTTTACATCGGTTGAGCCGGATGGAGGAAGGTTCGTGCGATAGCCAAGACTTGGAATAGTAAGTGCGGACGAACAATCGAATGTGCCGTTTGTCGCAACTTTTATTATTGTCGGCATGTCAGCTTTTGCTGTCGTTAATCTTGGCGAATAGCCACCTTTAGCATTGATGGTGATGATTTGCTTGCCATCAACAATACTCACGTTGTTTGCGGCTTGAGTATTATCACTGCTTGAACTTTTATTACCACTGGAAAACACGATCGCTCCTCCGATCAGAACTGCAGCAACTAGGATTGATATGGCGGTTGTTTTCATTGTCATGCGCATTTTATCAAATATGAATCAAAAACTGAAGAGCGGTGGAATAATACCGGCGGCAACTAAAGCATTTATAAGATTAAAAAAACCAAAAAAGATTACGACAAGTCCGGCTGTCTTAAAGAATACTCCCGATTGTGCTTTCTTGTGGATGCCGAGCGAACTGAAGCTCAAAAGCGCAAGCACTGGAAGCGTACCGAGTGCGAATGTGAACATGATCAAAGCTCCGGTTAAAAAACTGCCCATGGCCAAGGTATAAATCTGCATGGACTGCGTGAAGCCGCACGGTAAGAAAAATGTGGCAACGCCCACTAAAAGAGGCGTGAGCGTATGGTTCATATTTTTGAGACCATGCACTCGTTTGCCGATAAAGCTTGGCATTATCGGTTGGAGTTTTTTCGCCCATGGGAATACATCAAGAAGGTTAATACCGAGAATCAGAAGCACGAGGGCAACGATAAAGCTCAAGATAAAAGTACCCGTTGAACCAAGTTGAAAAGTAGATCCTAGTGCGCCGATTAAACCTCCAAGAATGAAGAACGATACAAGCCGACCTGCGTGAAATAAAATCTGTGGACGAACTTTGTCATTTTCTTTAGCAAAGTTAGCGGACATCGAAAGTACCAATCCGCCGACCACTGCTATGCAAGTAGAAACAGAAGCTATAAGTCCGATCACAAATGCCGTGCCGTAATCAACTTTTGAGGCAGTTACCAGATTCACGATACCGAGTTTTTGCAGGATGATAAACAATGCAATAAAGCCCAGCGCGATGGGAAATGCCAGTCGAAAGTCTGACCATTTTACTGAATGATTCTGCTTTTCGAGAGATAGCGTGTAGCCGTGCGGTTTCAATACCTCGCTCAAATCTCGTGCAATATGTTCCGGTTCTTTGTCGCCGAAATCACCGGTTACTTCAACGGTATGGTTTGCAAGCGATGATTTTGCTTTTGTTACCTCCGGCACATCAGTGAGTTCACTCTCTATCAGCACCACACATGCGCTGCAGTGCATACCGTCAACGTGGAATGTGTATGCTTTCATAGATTTATATTTTCTTTGCCTTAAGCCGTAATGAATTGCCTACGACCGATACGCTTGAGAATGCCATCGCAAGTCCGGCAAAGATCGGGTTCAAGAGCCAGCCGAATATCGGAAAAAACAATCCTCCGGCAAGCGGAATGCCGATGATGTTATAAATAAAAGCCCAAAAGAGATTTTGTTTTATCCCTCTCATGGTGAGCTTGGAAAGCCTGATCGCTTTTACAAGCTTCGAGATATCGCCATGCAAGAGCGTAATTCCTGCCGTTTCAATGGCGACATCCGTACCGGTTCCCATCGCAATGCCGACATCGGCTTGAGCGAGAGCTGGAGCGTCGTTGATACCGTCTCCAGCCATAGCAACGATATGACCCTGATTCTGTAGTTCTTTTATTTTGTTAAGTTTGTCAGCCGGAAGCACTTCGGCTATCACATCATCAATACCGACCTCTTTAGCAATGGCGAGTGCAGTATTTTTATGATCACCGGTAAGCATGATGACTTTAATACCGAGCTTATGTAGATTTTTAACTGCTTCAATCGCTTCCGGTTTGATTGCATCGGCTACCATAACTACACCAAGCACATCCTCTTTTGTGGCAAGTATGGCTGGCGTCTTACCCTGCAGGGTTTCCGTTTCAATTTTCTTTAGATCAAACGATAACTTGAGGTCAGAAATCAACTTGGTGTTGCCGGCAAAGTATTCGACGTTCTCGACCATTCCTTTCAATCCCTTTCCTTGAATAATCTCAAAATGAGAAACCGGCACTAACGCAATCTTTTGTGCCTTTGCATATTGAGATACGGCATGAGCAATCGGATGCTCCGACTTGCTTTCGAGACTGGCGAGTATAGAGATGATTTTTTCGTCAGACAATTTTGATACATTCTGCACATGCACCAACTCAGGCTTGCCCTTGGTGATCGTGCCAGTTTTATCGACCACAACCATATTGACCTTGTGAAGTTTCTCGAGCGTTGCCGCGTCTTTAATTAAAATGCCTTCCCTTGCTCCCTTACCTACACCAACAATAATTGCTGTGGGAGTTGCAAGACCGAGCGCACATGGACAGGCAATCACAAGGATGCCTACAAACGACACAAGACCATAGGAAAGAGCTTGAGAGAAGCCAAATGCGCTAGTGCCAAGCAAAAGCCATACACCAAGGGCAAGAAACGCTAGGACAATTACAATGGGAACGAATACCGCCGAAATCTTATCTGCCAGCTTTTGGATTGGGGCACGGCTTCCTTGCGCCTCCTCCACCATTTTAATGATGTGAGCAAGTAGTGTTTCCGAGCCCACTTTTGTTGCTTTGAACGTGAAGGATCCGGTGGTGTTGATTGTGCCAGCAATAACTGTTTCGCCGACATTTTTCTCAATAGGCATGGATTCGCCGGTAACCATAGATTCGTCAACAAACGATGAACCGTCAGTAACTACGCCATCAACAGGAATGCGAGCACCCGGCTTTACTACAATATGATCGCCGTGTACCACTTGATTGATAGAAATCTCCCTTTCTTTGCCGTCCCGAACTACGATTGCTGTTTTTGCCTGTAAATTAAGAAGTTTCTCAATGGCATCACCAGTTTTTATTTTCGCTTTTGCTTCAAGATATTTACCAAGAGTAATAAACGCAATGACTACAATGGTTACATCGTAGTAGGTATGCTCGACATTTAGAAACGGACGCAAAGATTCTTCAAAGGCGGTAATAATAAAACTATAGAGAAAAGCGGCGGAGGTACCAATGCCGATCAATGTGTCCATGTTCGCCTTGCCATAGCGCAAGAAGCGGTAAAAGCCCAAAAGATACGGCTTGCCGACTACAAAGAGTACATATGTCGCAAAGATCGGCAAAAGATGATGCGCGAACTCATATACGACAGTAGACATTTCTGAAACAATGCCGAATTGAGCGAGAATATCCCAGCCCATGAGAATGATACTGAAAACAGCCAGAGGAATAGCTGCCATTACTTTTGTCCGCATATCTGCGACTTCTGCAAGTTTTTCCTGTTTGGACTGACCTAGTCCCGTGTGTGCCGCATGCTCTTCGGCTGACATACCCATTTCCTCTGCTGTCTGGCTGGAATGATTTGAATGTGTCGGTATAACAAGCGAGTATCCTAAAGGCTCAATCTTTTTTGAAAGTTCGTGCGGATTTGTCTTTGACTGATCAAAAGATACCTTTGCGGTTTCCGTACCGTAATTTGCCTCAACCGACTGCACGCCTTCGGTTTTTTTGAGGGTCTTTTCAATGATTGCGGAGCATGACGCGCAATGCATTCCTTTTACTCTATAGGTTTGTGTATGCATATAATTATTTAGCTTCGCAATTACACGCTTCCTCGTGCTCGTGATTATTCTTACGCTTATGGAAAAAGATAACAAAACCCACACAAGCAAAGAGAATTACATGCATGAGGAGAAGCAATGTCGTGGGCGAGGTGCGGTCTTTCAGGAAAAAGGCTAGTTCCGCGAACACAGCGGCAAAGACGACAAACTTACCGATCAGTACGACAATAAGAAAAGTCTTTTTTTGAGTTGAATAATTTGAAAAGTTTTTAGAATGATGCATATTATTTTCTCTTGAGCTTATAAACCTTAAGTACCTCGTCTCGCGCCTTACCTGCTTGACCAGATGACATCTGATGGCTCACACAATGATCTAGGTGATTCTCAAGCAGAAGATCCTCGACATTTGAAAGCCCCTGCTTCACGGCAGATGTTTGCGTAATGACATCGATGCAATAAGTATCGCTTTCGACCATCTTTTGAAGCCCTCTAGCTTGTCCTTCTATGAGCTTAAGACGGCGGATTACCTTTGCCTTACTTTTTTCGTCCATATATTTCATATATAACAAATATACCCCCTAGGGGGTATGTTGTCAAAATAAACAATTATGGATTATTCTGGCGTAGGAAGTTATTTCAAAGCGACTGCCTTTATTTTTGCAACCAAGTCTCCGGCAATAAAGTTTCCATTATTTTCTATTCTTAGAAGCGCGCTCCGACTTGCTGTAAAATGCGCTCGACTTCTTTATCTCGTTCTTGTCGGTCAGGACGCTCATGAGATTTATCATCAAGCTCGATTACGGGTATTAAAGACAAAAAGGCACTTTCGTGCCTTCTCGTCCTATCGGGCTCGCCCTGCTCAACGATTTTCGAACTTTTGACTGGGCGGAGGAGTACAAATATCCTACCGTGGTTTTAGACCAGATGAAAGGATTGCTGGCCAAGTACGAGAACCTGTAACCCCTGA
>JAUYLV010000036.1 GCA_030699565.1 bacterium | reverse complement strand
CTGGGGCACTGCGCCACCAGTGCCATTGTCCAATAGATGGATGGAATGTACCCTACGCGCTATCGCGCTGGGGCACTGCGCCACCAGTGCCATTTTCCGATAGATGATATGAGTGGTGTCTTGGAGCGGGTAGGGAGAATCGAACTCCCATCACCAGTTTGGAAAACTGGAGTAATAACCATTATACGATACCCGCAATATTTTATTTTCACAAAAAGGATAACATAATAGAGGTGAAAAATCAAAGTTAGAACTGGATCCCCGCTTTCGCGGGGATGACAACAAACTCCGGCGGTTTTGCCGCCGGAGTTTGTTCAGTTTACTGGTTACGAGTTACTGGTTACTCGTTACGTCCTACAATTCTACTTCCATCAAGAACTCCTCCATGCCCGCAACCAAAACCGCGGTACCGGATTGGTTCCATGCGGCAAAACCCATCGGCTCATAGGCACCACCCGTAAGAATATCTTCCAGCCCCAGACCATTCGTGCGCATGATGCGCAGCCGCTGGGTGCCGTTTGCGCTCTTTTCGATAAAGAGTATACGGGAACCGTCCGGTGAAAGCTGGAATTCACGGATCGTTCCGGATACAACCGCAAGCTGCTGAGGATTTGAACCGTCGCGATTAATGCTCCACATCGTGTCTTGCGCGGCAGCGGCATCGCGACTAACGTAGAAAATCTGTGTCCCCGCCGGATTGAACTGCGGCGCGCGGCTGGTGCCTGCAGGCGTGAGCGCCCGATAGTTTTTACCGTCCGCATCCATGATCCACACCCGCTCATCGGCATCGCGCCGTATGGCATAAGTAATCGCCGAATCGTCTGGCGCCAGATCAAATGCGCCGAAGGGCAAGCCTGCGGTAATGCGCATAACCTGCTTGCCATCCGCGGATACGCGCACCAGATCCTGGCCGATGTACGCAAGCATCCATTGGCCATCATGTGCCCATTCGGGTTTAAGCATGGGGTCCGTAGAAACTGAATCAAGAGCTCCGCTTGCAGCCGAAACTTTCACAACCGACTTATCGGCAAGGGTTATCACGTAAAGGTCCGCCACGGTATTGCCGCCACGGGCTACTACGGCAAGGCGCGAACCGTCCGGACTCCAGGCGATCACTACCGGCGCGGCATCCCCGGAAAGAGTCACGGATCCCGTTCGCAATACATCCTCCTTTTCGCCGGATGCCACATCCATAATCCAAAGATTCGGGGTTCCGGTCAAAAGCGAGTATGCGACGCGCATGCGATTGGGCGCATACGCAAGCGCACCGATGGTTCTGGCTTCCGCCTTCACGCCAATGGCGCGCACCGGTTTCATTACAACTTGCGGAGAAATCGTAGGTTCCGCCGTGGGCTGCGGAGTTGGTTGCGGGGTTTGCGTGGGCGTTGGCTGGGCAGTTTGCGCGGATTCGGAAGGTGTTGGCGCTTCCGCGGAAGGCGCAAGACCGATCTTCTCCGCAAGCAGAGTCACGCGCTCCGCGACGTTCTCGAAAGGAAACAAATTATAGCCAAAGGCATAAATACCATAGACCGAACCGAAATATACATAGGCAACGCCAATGAATAGCACACCAACCAAAATCGAAATTATGGTCTTGAGCGATGACGACTTCTTTTCAGAAGCATGACTGGAGGATGATGCTGCCGCATCCTCCGCGTCACTATGAGCAGACTGCGCGCCGCCTGCCGCCTTTTCTGCGGGACGGACCGGAATATTGGCGGGAGCCGCCAGAGGCCTCTGCGCGTCACCCGGCCGATCCGCACCCATAATAGCTTGTAACGGCACGGTTGCACGATACATCGGCGTCTGTCGAGTAGCGTCTCCTGTGGCACTTCCTTGCGACATCGGCGCCTCGGAAACCGGAATGGAGGGACGGGATTGCTCCACGCCCATCGGAGGCGTAATTGGACGCGGGGCACCCGATCCCGCACTTGCGGCAGATCCCATCGGCACCGCGGGACGACTCAAGGGTGGCGTTGCTTGTAGCGCCGGCGTCTGGACACGCGGCGAAGCTGCCTGTGCCGATACGCTTGCCTGGACCGGTGCGGCCGTGGAGCCGCCGGCCTGCTGAAAAGCATTTCCTGATGCCGCTATCCTCACCAAAGCCTCGGCAGGCGTGTTGGTTGCCGGACTGGAGGAGCGAGACCCTCCTTCGCTAGAAGCTACCCCCTTGGCTAAAGCTTCGGAGGTCGCGACGGACGGGCGCGGCTCACCCTTGGCGATACGGAATGCTTCATCGACATCGCCCGCCACCCAGCCCTTTTTAACCAGTGCTTCACGCACCTTATCAGCCGGATAACCCTGTCCGAGCGTCTTTTTGATATATTCGACAAGTTGCGGTGTGACCATAACAATAATTTCTAATATCCAATATCTAATGCCTCATAACACTTAATTCTATCTGGCTTTTAAGTACATTATGAGAAATTTGGTATTAAATATTAGATATTGTACGTTACCATAGCATACCATAAAACGCCCAAAGACTAAAGGCACTTATCCGCAACAAGCATGGGATTGCATTCCGCGAAAATCATGCTAAACTTGGCGGGTATGGAAAATACAAAACATCCGCATCATCCAAAAGAAGAACGCACGCTCCTCCTGGTCAAGCCGGACGGCGTAAAACGCGGGCTGACGGGCGAAATTATCCGCAGGATCGAAATGCGCGGCTTTAAGGTCATCGGCATGGCCATGGTATGGGCCACGCGAGACCAGATCGAGGGGCATTACGACAACTCGGCGGCATTTCTTAAAACCATCGGGGGAAAGACGAAGGCGACATACGAACGATACGGACTGGACGTGGTAAGCGAAATGGGCACCGATGACGATGAGGAGATCGGACGGATGGTTCGCGCATGGCTGGTTGATTTTATGCTGTCGGGACCCATTGTTAAAATCGCGATCAAAGGCGTGCACGTTATCGAGGGCATCCGCAAGCTCTGCGGCAATACCATGCCGTCACAAGCGGAGATGGGAACGATCCGGGGAGACTTTTCAACGGATTCGGCCGCATGCGCCAATCGCGACCGCCGAACCGTACGGAATCTTGTGCACGCTTCCGGCACGCATGAAGAAGCCCAAAAGGAACTCGCCTATTGGTTTGAGCCGGATGAATTGCACGACTACAAGCGCGCGGAAGAAGATATTATGTATTAATTGACCTAAGTTCGCTAATTGACCTAATTGACCTAAACACACATTGAGCAGCATTTATTTAAATAATGTTACTCAAATTATTGTTTAGAAATTGGGTTAATTAAAAATTAGGTTAATTGAGGAGTGTTATATCTCTTTTACGGTTCCGATGCATTTCGGATACGAGAAGCGGCCGCCGCGGAAGTCTCGGAAGCAAAAAAAAGGCTTGCCCTTCCCGCAGAGCAGCCGATCATGCGCGTAACACCCGACGATGAAAATCCTGATCGGGTTTTTTCATATTTGGCGGCCTCATCGCTTTTCGATCCGCAAAAGCTTGCCGTGATCGAGTGCCTGTCGGAACACACCGAAACGTTCAGGCGGGATCTTGCCGCATATATGGCATCACCCGGCGCGGCTAAAGATCAAGGGAGTATTTGCATCGTAACAGCCCCGGAAACCTCGCCATCCAAAACGCGTACAGGCAAGGCTGCGCGCGGCCGCGCCGCATCCGCCACCCGGCCGAAGAAAAACGCGACCGAAAGTCCGATCACCGAACTTGCCAGATATGCCGCAAAAGCCGAGCAATTGAACACGCTTACCCCCGAAGCGATGACGCGATGGATCATTGAGCGCGCCAAAGTGCGCGGACTTGCCATCGCACCCGATGTCGCCCGGATAGTGCAGGAGATGCATGGGGATAATACGGCATCCATCGCAACGGAGATCGAAAAAGCCGCGCTGTACCTTGGCGCAAGCCAAACCGATCCTCAATCGCTGCAAAAATCGTATCTCGACGCGTTTGGCCGGCAGCGCATAACACAGGACGCTTTCAAGCTGGTGGATGCAATTGGCCGCAGGGATCGCGCGGAGGCATTGCGCATTCTTTTGCGCATAGGCCAAACCGGCACCGATCCTTTACAGACGCTTGGCCTGTTGGCATATGCGTTTCGAGCGATGATCAGCGTAAAAGACGCCTCAAGCCGTCCGATTCGTCCGGAAGACATTCCGGCTGTTACGGGTTTTGCCGACTGGCAGGTGCGGCAATATCGCATGGCATCGCAAACGTTTTCGCTCGATGATCTGAAGAAGATCTATGAACGGCTTTTAGGCATGGATTATCGCATTAAAACGGGAGAGGGAGATTCTAAAATGCTGCTCGAGCGATTCTTACTCTCCATCTGATCGATTGTTTTCGCATAGTATCGGGCGCATACGAAAAACCTCTCCGAAGAGAGGCCGAGTCATATCGCCATAGGCACATCGCAAAGACTCATTTAATCCTTGCGAGGCTCTTGGTCAATCGCGACTTCATGCGGGAAGCCGCGTTTTTTTTCAAAATTTTCCCGCGCTTTGCGGCCTTATCGAGCGCCTTATACACTGCGGGCAGCATCTTTGCAGCCTCCTGCTTTTTGCCGGCCACGATTGTTTCACGGAATGTTTTTACAACATCTTTCACGCTGCGGGATTGCCGCAAGTTGCGGACCTGGCGCCGCTTGGATTGCCGAAGTGCCTTTTTTGCGGATGTGGTAATTGGCATATAAGAAGTTTGAATTAGCGTTTAAGGTTTTGCCGTACGTTTGACGTTGAATAAAAACAGCACTGCCAAGCGTATCACAATCGCAAATAGTATGCAAGCGGCACTAAAACGCGTTATACTGGAAATACCGTGACCGCATCCATCAGACATTCTTCCGCCTATGCGTTCGTTATTGCAGCGCTTTTTGGTGCTGTTTTTGCTTATTATGCCATAGACCGGGCCGTGGCATTTGCTCAATTCGCCGTCCAACAGGCTATCGTAGCCGAAAGCGCCGCTATCGAGGCCAGCCAAGAAGAAAAGATCGCTCAAGCCCGAATGGCAACAACAACCGTCCGGGCCATTTACGTAACCTCGGGAACCGCGAAAAATCCCAAAAAACTCGAACACCTGATCGGCATCGTTGAACGGACGTCGCTCAACGCCATGGTTATTGATGTAAAGGGCGATACATCATATCTGGACGATAAAATGATCGAGGTCGTAAAAAAAGTCCGGGAAGGGGGCATCTATCCCATCGCCCGCGTGGTCATATTCAAGGATCACAGTTTTGCAAAGCGCTTTCCCGACCAGGCACTCACCTATGCAAGCGGAAATTTTTGGCGCGACAACTCCGGCGGAACATGGATCGATCCGGCTTCGCGAGCTTACTGGGCATACATCGTGGACATCGCCCGCCAGGCCGCCGACATCGGATTTCGGGAGATCAACATCGACTATGTTCGGTTTCCAACGGATGGGGCCCTTTCGTCGATCCGATATCCCGTATGGGATGGCAAAACGCCTAAAGCGGAGATCATCGCATCGTTTTTCAAGTACTTCAACGAAGAACTTAAAAAAACCCATCCGCACGTAAAAACATCGCTCGACATTTTTGGCTATACATTTCTTTCGTCGGGCGGCCTCAATATCGGCCAGCGCCTGGAAGACGCCATGCAGCATTTTGATTATATCGCGCCCATGGTGTATCCATCGCATTACAGTACGGGAAACTTCGGCGTCGCCGTCCCCGCTTCGCATCCGCATCTGGTCATCTCAAAAACCCTTCAAAAGGGATTCGCAAAGCTTCCGCAAGAATACCCCCGGTGGCACATTCGCCCGTGGCTGCAGGCGTTTAACCTGTTGGGCGTGGAGTATAACGCGTACATGATGAAGGAGCAGATTCGAGCACTGGAAGACTTCGGTATCACCGAATTTTACCTTTGGAACGCGGGCAATGCGTATGACCGGTATGAAAGTGCGTTAAAATGATGCCGACAGTGATATTGACAAATTCAATATTTGGGTGTATAATGTATACATAATTTTGTACCTTTCGAAAGGGGAAAAACGTGAATAGACATGAATTGTCGCTCTATGAACTCGGGGGCACATTTGTCCCCGAAAACCGCACAGAAGGAAGATCCATCGCATCCCTCGCCTACCTCGGCGATGATCGCGTTGACGAGATGACCTTTGCCGAGTCGTTTGACCGCGGCGTCGGCAGGATCCGAAACGAGGGTTGCTGGGTACGTCCGGACAAAACCCGTAAATCCAAGCGCGGACGGAAGGTCCGGGGACGCCCCCAGCCTTTCGTACGGCTGGAGGATCTGACGGAGGACGACATCACGGAGCCCTCCGAGATCGATCCGACCCTCGATATCGACTTTGCCACACGAGAGCAAATCTTTTCGGCGGTCATCAAAAACCCCGAACTATTCGGAGTGGCGTTCAGAATGATCACCGAGATTCGACATGACGCGTATTACGATCTTCCGCGCCTTGCCGAGGCGGTTGCCAGACGCATTGGAAATGATGCGGTGATCCAGCAGTTAAGGAGAACCGGCATCACGTTTCGCAGCTCTTCGTGCACCGCGCTCGAGGATCTTGAGCGGCGATCGGCACGCGAACGCGCAAAGCGCAACGGCAACGGGCAAAAGAATCGCCTTGGCGTTGCTGAAAGAACCCTCGAGGCACTCGGCCTTGTGGCGACCGAAGCCGTCGCCTGCTAGACCATGTTACCCGCTGGGGTCCGAAATCACTCGGACCTCGTTTTTTTTAACTGCCTTCGCCTGAAAGCGACTGAAGTCACAAAGCACATGATGCGTTTGTAAACATTAATTTCCGCGCCCGTGTCATCCCGGAGAACCTGTCCCGTGTATGCACACGGGATTCCCACATATTTCACCGTGAATCATCCGGGATCCAGGGAATGGATTCCCGCCGGAGCCTGTCCTCGCCATAGATCCCCGCTTTCGCGGGGATGACAGGGGGCGGGGACGCGAATGACACCCGAGAAAGCAGACAGAGATGCTGAAATCTTTAACGCCAAGGCGAGGAAACTGGCAACACCGGACTAGATTAAAAAAAATAAAACGGCTAGCTAATAAGCTGGGCCGTTACTTCTCCGTTCTATCACTATGCTCTGGTGATCAATTCTGCGCGCAATGCCTGCTTCCCCTCATTACCTTCAAGATACGGGTAGAAGAAGAGCTTTGCCCAGTCATCTGCCTGCCAACCTTTTTGCGTCCAATGAATCCATTTTCCCAAAGCGGATGGTTGACCATGGCCGGGATTCTGCGGATACTCCGTCCATCCGATATGATAATCGCAGATAATTTCGTCATCGAACAGAATCTCATCATTTTCACCGTACACCTTCAGGCGATCACCCTCCTCTATTACATGTAATCCGTCGAGTCCTGGTTTTTCGTCCTCAAGCAATGCCCAGACGAAGCCTTCACATCCCGTTTCAAAAAATGGTTCCAAACTGCCGATGAATTTCATTAAACACCTCTACGAAAATAAATTTAATGTGCTGAAACCAAAATAGCACTGCCGTGTTATTTTATCAATGTTACATCGTCAACATACTGCATGAGGCCGCCGCATTTTGCACTCCGGGGCAACCAGCAATGATTTCTAAAATTCCGGCCTTTCGGCCGGAATCAAGAATCAATATATGCTGTCGCCCGCAAAACGCTAAGACATTAGCGTTTTGTTCCTGGGCGATTTTACATTCATCGGAAACATCGTAGTCGCCCGCAAAACGCTAAGACATTAGCGTTTTGCCCACTGCGGACGACGACGGGCTTTTTTAAGTCCGTATTTTTTACGTTCTTTTTCTCTCGGATCGCGGGTTAAAAATCCCGCGCGCTTCAGCCGCTTGCGAAAATTCAGGTCGAATTTAACGAGCGCCCGGGCCACTCCGTGCCGTACGGCTTCCGACTGCGCCCGCATGCCTCCTCCCGCCACCATGGCGGTTATCCGAAAGCGGTTCAATGACTTCAGTTTCCGCAATGCATCTTCGGCCGTAAGCCAATAGCGCTCTACCGTGAAATATGCTTTTAAGGCGCGGCCGTTTACCAAGAATCCTCCCGCCTCGGCGGAATTCTGGGGGTTGGAGGTATAGAGACGCACCCGCGCCACCGCGCGCTTGCGACGACCTACGGTCTCAAAAAATTTTTCCGCCTTTGGTTTCGGTACGGGCTGTACCGCCGCAACTTTTGACGCCTTTGGCTGAGCGGGTTTCGGCGCTGTCTCCATTGTGATGGGTTCCTCGGGCGACGCCGTCTCGATCACGGACTCGGATACCGGCAGCGCTTTTTTGACCGCAGCTTTTTTAGCGGGCTTTTTTGCCGCAGGTTTTTTTGGCGCCGGTGCGGTTTCGGATGTGGTTTTCTTTGGCATAAATTATGATTTCCTAAGATCTTCCCTGATAAGCGTCATTTTTTTAAGCAGGCGCGCCCTAAGCCGATTGCGGGCCAGCATGCCGCGCACCGCCATGCGAACAAGCAGGCGCGGATCCCGTTCGATCAAACGCTTGTTCGAAATCGTCTTCAATCCGCCCGGAAACCCCGAATGCCGCCTATGCACCCCTTCGGATGCCTTTTTACCCGAAAGCTTCACCGCATCGATATTATACACAACAACATTCGGCCCTTCCCGCCGCTCCGGCCTATAGCCCGGCAGGTGTTTGCCCTGCAATATATACGCGATACGGCTGGCAAGCCGTCCTAAGGGTTTTCCTTTTGCATTGATAGAAATTGGATTCATGTGGCTCTAGGTATTATACGAATTCAATAATGGCAAGCCGGGCTCCGTCGCTCTTTCGTGGTTCCTTTTTGATGATTCGGGTATACCCACCGGAGCGTTCAGTGTACCGCTTTGCGATCTCCTCGAACATTTTTTTCGCCGCCTCGCCACCAACCGTCCCGATCAGCTGCCGTCGGGCCGCCAGCGTCCCTTTTTTCGCATGGGTAACGAGTCGTTCGATCCGAGGCCGGATTTCTCTGGCCCGCGCATCCGTTGTATGAATGCGATTCTCCAAAATCAAGGCGCGTTCAAGCCCCAGAAGAAAAGCTCTTCGTTGATCAGTTTTCCTTGAAAATGTTCTGCCGACTTTACGTTTGTGCATATAAATGTTTCGCCTGAGAAGGCCTTCTGTTTATTGCTTCTCCGTCAGGGTAAAGCCCTTTCGACCTATCACCTTCTTAATATCTTTGACGGCTTTGTCGCCGAGTCCCTCAAGTCCCAGAAGTTCTTCTTCTGTTTTTGCTGCGATATCGGCAACGGTCTTCATGCCGCCTTCCTCCAGAATATTGGCAATGCGCGTTTTCAATCCCATATCGCCAATGGAACCGCCGTCGGCTTCGCCGACCGCATCCGTATCCATCGTTTCAGAAGCGGCTTCAACCGAATGAACGGCCGATTCCGCCGGCATCGCCTCGGCACCCTCCGTGTGCAACTCCTTTAAGCGATCGAATTGCTCAACAAGAATCTGAACGGACCGGCTAAACGCCTCTTCCGGAGCCATGGTGCCGTCGGTTTCGATGTTGAAGGTGATGCGATTGAAGTCGGTGCGATCTCCTACGCGCATATTCGCAACATCATAGGTGACGCGGCGGATGGGGGAAAACGTCGCATCCAGCGCGATCAATCCGACTTCGACTTTCTCGCGTCGATGCTCTTCTACGGGAACATATCCCAACCCCCGCTCGACTTCGAGTTCCATTTCGATCGATGAGTCCGATGACGTAAGCGTCGCTAGGTGCAGATCCGGATTGGCAACCTCCATGTCGCTTGTGACCTGAATATCGCCGGCAACAACCTTGCCCGGACCCTTTTTGGAAAGCGTAACGCGTACCGGCCCTTCGCTGAACATCTTAAATCTTACCTGCTTCAGGTTCAACGCAATCAACGTCGCGTTTTCCATTACCCCCGGAATCGTTACAAACTCATGCGGCACGCCCTTCACCTTCACCGCCGTAATGGCCGCACCCGGCAAAGACGACAAGAGCACCCTGCGCAGGGCATTGCCGATCGTCATACCATAGCCCGGATAACACGCAGCGATCTCGATAACCGCGTGCATCGGAGATTTTTTTACAACCTTGGGCGATTCCGGAAGAAGAATGGTTTGCATATTCAATGACCAACGACCCACAACTTACGACTCACAACACCTGAACATTTGGTAAATTTTTTGTCGTTAGTTGTTAGTTGTTAGTTGTTAGTTACTAGCGCGAGTAGAATTCAACGATTTTCTGAATGTCGGCGGGAATGCCCGCGTCCGCATACGAAGGCATGCCGATAACGGCACCCTCGCCCTTATCCTGGTCCAGCTTAAGCCAAACCGGCGTTTGCTGTTTTTTCAGGCGCAGTGCCAGGTCGGCGAACAGTTTCTTTCCGCGACTTACCGTTCGAACGCCGATTACATCTCCCATCCGCACTTCATGCGAGGGAATGGATGCTTTCTTACCGTTGACGGTTATATGCCCGTGACCGACAGCCTGCCGCGCCGCAGAGCGCGTCGGCGCAAACCCCAACCGATAGACCACGTTATCAAGCCGCATCTCCAAGCGGCGCACCAGCATTTCACCCGTGACACCGCGATGTTTTTCCGCCGCGGTCACATACCGCCTGAATTGCCGCTCATACAATCCATAGATCCATTTCACCTTTTGCTTTTCGAGCAACTGGATACCATATTCCGACTTGGCCCTGCGCCGCTTTTGTCCGTGCATGCCGGGCGGATAGGAACGCCGAGCAAAACCCGACTTGGCCGTCAGGTCGCGATCTCCCTTCAAGTTAAGCTTCACGCCCGCAGCGCGTGACTTTTTATCTTTTGGACCAGTGTAGCGTGCCATGCAAAAATTTCCAATTTCCAATTTCCAATTTCCAAACAAAAGTTGAGACGAATTGTTTGAAAAGTTGAAACATTAAAAATTCATTGAAAATTGAGAATTGAAAATTAAACTCTACGGGCTCTGGGCGGTTTGCAGCCATTATGCGCCAAGGGCGTCACATCCTCGATCGTAAGAATATTAAAACCGGCTGCCGCAAGCCCCCGTAATGCCGCCTCGCGTCCGGCACCGATGCCGGATACCCTCACGTGAATATCCCGCAATCCCACTTTTTCGGTTTTCGCGGCAACGGTTTCGGCAACGCGTGTTGCGCTATAGGGCGTAGCCTTTTTCGGACCCTTGAATCCCAAGGCACCCGCCGACGCCCACGCCACAACATTGCCGGCTTCGTCCGATAACGTGATCATCGTATTGTTATAACTTGCGCGCACAAACGCGATACCGCGAACGATCAGGCGACGCGAACCCGCCGCGCGTTGTTTTACAACTTCGGCTTTCTGCTCCATGGCATCTTTTTCCTGGAGCGCCTGTTCATCGGTTGGCGCGAAAACTTTTTTCTTTCCCACACTCAATAGTGCTTCAGTACATGAAGTACCGAAGTACTTGAAGTGCTTGGTGGCTGCGGGATTCATCCCGCAGCTTCCGATCACTTTGGTACTACGGCACTATGGTACTAGAGAACTTGTTTTTAGGTCTTATCCCCCGACTTCCTTCGCCCGCTGCCCATCGTACGGCGCACATTGCCGCGCCGCGTCCGTGAATTTGTTTTTGTACGCTGACCTCGCGTCGGCAAACTCCTTGCATGGCGAATGCCCCGATAGGTGCCGATATCCTTGAGTCGCTTTATATTCAACATGATGCGGCGCCGCAACTCGCCTTCCACCGGATGGTTTTTTTCGATAATTTCGCGCAGCGCATTAACCTGCTGCATCGAAAGATCATCGGGCTTCGTGGTGAACGCGATGTTCAACGAACGCAATATGCGTTGCGCCAAAGGACGTCCAACGCCATACACGTAGGAAAGAGCGATATCAATATGTTTTTGCGGCGGAAGGGTGACTCCCGCGATGCGAACAATAGCCACAATCACCAGTGCTTCAGTACATGAAGTGCCGAAGTACTTGAGTTTGGTTGCTGCGGGATAAATCCCGAAGCTTCCAATCACTTGATACTATGGCACTGCAGTACTAGAGAACTTTTCTTAGCCTTGCCTTTGCTTGTGTTTGGGATTTGCACAAATAACACGCACCTTGCCGTTGCGACGGACTATCTTGCACTTCGCGCACATTTTTTTGACCGACGGACGAACCTTCACGTTTCAAATGCAAAATGCAAATCTCAAAATGTAAAATGTTGGAGGCGTAAAGGTTTTGCTTTGCAAAACCTTTACAAGATCCCTAAATTTTGCACTTTGTTTTTTGAATTTTGATTTTCTTAGAGTCTGCGGGTGATTCTCCCGCGCTTGTTGTCATAAAGGGAAAATTCCATATCAACGCGGTCACCGGGCAATACCCGGATCCTGTGCATGCGCATGCGGCCGGAAAGGTATCCAAGCGCCTCACTTGCATCATCAAGTCGAATTTTAAAAAGATCCCCAGGAAGGGCTTCCATGACCAGACCCTCTTTCTTTACAATATTTTCGTCGTTTCTGGGCATTAAAAAAACGCAAAAAGAAGTATAGCAGTGGTATTTAAATACGTCAACCCCACCTGTATTTTTAATCTTTTTACGAGCCGTTAAGCCATTTCTTTCACAAAATAGCCGTAATCTTCATATAAACCTTAGGGGAAGTAAAAATTTAGGCGGGGTCAACCCCCGCGTTCCCCTCGCCTCCCATGACTAGCCATGCCGCGTTTTACCTGTAACGAGCCTACTCCGACGCGGCAGCCGCTTTCCTTGCCCACCAAGGATATCACGAATACGGAGAAAAGCCATAGGGCGGGCAATGAACAACTCAACGGCTCAACGAGCCGTTGATATGCGCCGTTTGAGCAAAAAAAACCGTCATTCTCCTCCAACCTGCACTTTGATCTTCGTCGGGTCCTCCGGTAAGCGCCGCGCCCAAAATGGCCACAAGGACAGATCGGCTCGTTCGATTTTTGCCTGCTCTCCAAAAAATGCCTTGGTATGATCAATGCTCATGCCCGCCATTTTCGCGGCAAGCTCCCGCGGATCGGTTATCGCCTGCGTCTTGATCGTCACCAGCGTCGTAAACGCAAGCCGCCCCACGGTTGCATCAACCTGCTTGACCGCATAGGAAACTTTTTTAGTATCCGGAAGCGCAAGATATTGCGACGCCAGATGCGCACTGATATTCGGATCCACGATCTGTAATACATCTTCCTCTTTGAACAACAACGCTTCCGCATACATGACCATCTTGAGCGTA
Source organism: bacterium (assembly GCA_030699565.1). Classification (GTDB taxonomy): domain Bacteria; phylum Patescibacteriota; class Minisyncoccia; order JAUYLV01; family JAUYLV01; genus JAUYLV01. The sequence continues at coordinate 3,718 of JAUYLV010000036.1, read as the reverse complement.
AACGCATCCCCTGGCTGGCCTGCTTCGGGAGAAGCGACGCTATCTCCCGTGGCTATATGCAGCGCCCCTTCGATCAACATCAGGCCCGGCGGCAGTTTTCCCCGCAATTCCTGTTCAAGCGCGGGCTGCACTTCCGCTACCAGTGTCTGGCGAGCCTTCTCGATATCGGAAGCCTCAACAACCAATGATTTGCCGTTGAATCCCCCTGCCATCGCCTGCGCGGAGATCCCGTAAAAAGCGTTTTCGCGCGCGGTTCCGGAAAAACCCGGAATAGAAAACCTTCCCGGAGGAATATTATACGATTCGCCCGCCTCATCGGCGACAATTTCGATCTCGATCGTGCCGGGAGTTACCGTCCCCCCCACATTGACCGCGCCAGGAATCACTACCGCTTTTGGCGTACGGAAAATTTTTCCGTCTTCCGAACGAAAGCGCGTTGAAGCGACAAGCGGCTGCGGAGCCGAGCTGAATTCGTTATACACCGTGACAATACCCTTGGCGCGCGTGGTGATTTCTCGATTTCCGGTCGAAGGAAATTGGCGCGACAGGTCCTTGTCGATGCGTATTCTCTCCAGAGGGATAATGGCCTTTTGCGCGTCGGGCGAAGAAATGTCGGTGCGTCCGGCCATATCCATTTCAAATTCAACCGTCTCCTGCTTCGGCCAGATAATAACGGTTGCTGACGGCGATATGAAGAATGCCGCCGCCAAAAAACCCGCGATAAGAACGCCCGCAATACTGATCCAAAGCCATGGCATGCGGCGCGACCGCGCTTGAAGCGCATCCGGCTTGGCGCTTGCAAAAAAATCATTGAGGCCCGACGCATACGACCCGTTATCCGCAGCGCGCACGGTTTGGGCTGACGCGGATGAAGGGTCGGCAACGGGCTCTCCGATCACCGCACGCTCTTCTGCCGCTTCATTCGCCGTTTCTAAATCCGCCGCCATCGGCGCGATTTTCGATCCGGGCGCCTTTTCCTGCGGGCGCACGCCCGCTCCAGATGCCCGCTGAACTTGGATTTGCCGGCTCATTCTCCGTGGCATGATATCCATGCCCCGATTCACCTTGCGCGATCGTTGCGGCATGATCGACGATGAAGATCGCCCGCCGGCGCCCCCGGCCGACTCCGCCAAAACTGCCGGTCCCGGCATTGACGCGACGGCTGCCATTGAGGTTTTTTGACCGCCCCAATCCTCAAAGAATTTCTCACCTTCGGAAGGCGCCTCGACCGGAATTGCGGCTTTCTTTGCCATGGCAATACCTCCGGAATCCTGGGTGGAAATCGCCAGGGTCTTGCCAAGTTTCTCGCATTCCCGCTTCAGCAGTTTCAGATTCAACAGATCGCGAAAAATCGCCGCTCCGTCCGGAATAACCAGCAGTACTTGCGAACCTTTTTGCGCATCAATAGCGTCCAGTAGCGTGGTGATTTCGTCTTCGCGATGCGCGTAGAGCACGTTTGGAGAAGTCATTCAAATAAATGCAAAATTCAAAATATAAATCTCAAAATTTTGGAATATCATGAAGGTTTTTTTGAAGAAACCTTCACTCCATAATTTTGATTTTTGATTTTTGCCTTTTGATTTTCTCAGGTGTAGGCCAATTTTGAAACTTGTTGCACGATTTTGGTAAGCTCGCCACTCGGCTGTTTATCCTTCAAAAAAATATATGCCAACGCCATCACTTCCGGGCAAGATCCGCGGGAAACTTCGGCGGTATCAGCGGAAAGGATCTCGCTCGCAAACGTCAAAGGCGCCGAATCAAGCAGACACACCGATCGCTTCTCCAGGAACGGATACCCGCCGAACCGTTTGGCATCCTCTAAAACGGCGGCAAGATCCTTTAGTCCCGTATCAACCCCGTGAAGATAAAATGCCGATGGGAAAAGCTCGCATGCGCCGCGAAACTCGTCGAGCGCCAACTCCACCCCGGAACCCCACACCGATGACGCGCGTAAAAGCAAATTTGAAATGCGCCGCTCCACATGCTTACTGATCGTTCCGTCCGCGTACTGCCGCATCAAATCTTCGGCCTGCGTTCCCCCCAATCGAAGATGTTCGGCGATGCTACGAACAAAAATACCGCGGCCGATGGAAAAAGTTTTAGTCCCGAGAAATCTTCCCTGCGCAACGATTGAAACGCTCGTTGCCGCCTCGCCCACGCCAACGAATATTCCTGAAAAAGGACTTGTCGCCGAACGCATATAAGCCCGGCAAAGTGCATACGGCGTAGTGGCGGTAAAAAGCTTGGAGGCGCCGAATGCCTTCTGCAGATGCCGCAAAAATTCCATCATCGTCGTATCCGTATACGTGTTAAAAAGCGCGATTTCGATTTCTTTCCCCACAAGCCCTATGGGATTGGGAACGGCGTACCCGTCCAATAGCACTTCCTCGAGGGTCGAATCGATCAGATGCAATCCGCGCTCCATGGTACGTGAGACCCGCGATTCGATATCGCTGCGAAGACTGCGTTCGGCCTTCTCCAGCATGCTGCGCAGTTCCGCTTCGCCGATTTTTTCCTTCGGATGCTCCCGCTCGAACACTGCGCGAAACATCGAACTTTGCACCAATGAGCCGTCCAATCCGGCGATCACATACGAAGCATCCATGCTCATGCCGCGTTTTTGACACAGCGCCGAAACAAGCCGCTCCAGCTCTCCTTCCGCCACGATGCCGCTGTCATTTCGCGCACCCTGCGCTTGAGCCGCAAACAACCTCTCAACGTGCGTAATACGGGCATCACCCCCCAAAGCCGAAAGAAACGCCACGGAAACCGCATCCGGCTCCAGAGCGAACACCAGCCCCGAACCCGCCTTCCCCCGGCGCCTTGGAAATAAGCGCTTCCAAATATTCATGGTATAAGCATACCATATTTTATCGTTTTCGTCAGGGGAAACCCGCCAGAATTTTCACTCTTAGCGTTCATGTAGCGCCTTTAGACAAAAGCAGGCAAAATGGGGCTTAAACTTGAGTTGGTTAATAGCGGCCGAATAAAGTCCGGCGCACAACGGCAAACCAGCTATAGGGCTCCGAGAGTAATGCGCGAAAATGCAGGGGGGTAACCCGATCATTGACGGCAAGCCGTTCAAGCAGCCAAGGATCGGAGTTCTGGCGGACCATACCGACCCGCAGTGAGGCGGCGCTGTCATAACTGACGTCCTTTACCGCCCGAATGACTTGGGGCGTGTGTTTTCCGCGCGGGTAACAAAAGTGCTTTACCCGCAAATCGGTTTCCCGCTCGATATGATCGCGCGATATCTGCAGCTCCCAATAAACCTTGGATCGCTCAAGCTGCGGAAAATTCGTATGGGTATGTCCGTGCGATTCTATCCGCCAAGAGGCGTCGCGAAGTTTGCGGATATCGTCCCACGACAGCATGGGCAATTCGGGCATCCGCACCGAAACGAAGCTGTTGGTGCGCCCAACATATTCCGTCGCGACATAAACGGTCGCGGTGAATCCGAAAGCGGTCAATACCGGCAACCCTTCGGTCAGAACATTACGAAACCCGTCATCGAACGTGACAATGAAGCGCTTGTGCGGCATGCGTCCGACGCGCATCAGCTGCACCAGCTCATCAAGCGTCATCGTAAACCATCCGTGCTTGGCCATATACGCCATCTGCCATGCAAAGTTCTGGGGCGAAGTGGAAATAGGCGAGCCCGAGTTATCAAGCGAGTGATACAGTAAAATGGGAACCCCTCGCGAGGGTACGAATTTAT
>JAUYLV010000031.1 GCA_030699565.1 bacterium | reverse complement strand
TTGGTCTTATTCCCTATTTGCGGCATTTACGGGAATTCTTTTGCTGCTTTGGTGTCTGCGTGGGCGAAAGCTTTCGCTCCTGGAAATCGTGTCCGTCGGTTCCGGATTGGGTATTTTGGGCGTGACCGCGCTGGTTGCGGGACTGATGTTGTTTATGCCTTTTACGACGGCCATGCGGGGTGCGGTCGGCGCGGCGGGTCTATGTTCGCTTTTTATTCTTTGGGAATTTTTTAAGGGCGGAGACCTCTTCAGGTTTCGCCAATGGCTTGTCGATGTTCCGCGGGGCATGTGGCAAAAGAAGCACATCGGGGCATTCGTTGCGGCCGTGGCGCTTGCGGCGCTTGCCGGCTGGTACGCGGACATCTATTTTAATACGTTTATGCTGCAGCCAGACGGGAAGTATGCCGCGGCCGTGGCGGGGTATGGTGATGTGCCGTATCATCTGGCGCAAATCTCGCAGTTTACTCAAAACGATCGCCTGATTTTGGACGATACCACGTATGCCGGCGCTCCGCTCAAATACCATTTCTTCATCAATTTCGCCAGCGCCGTTCTTGCAAAGCTTGGCGCGCCGCTCCAATTCGCTTTTCATATTCCCGGTTTTCTGTTTAGCGTCACGGGCATCGCGCTGCTTTATGCGCTCTTAAAGCGCCTCTCCGGGCACAGAGGTATTGCGTACGGCGGAACGTTGCTTGCGCTGTTCTCGTCCAATACGCGGTATTTGTTGCTGCTCAGGGATGAATTCTTTGAAAGCGCGCACTCGCTCAAGGAGTATGCGGCGCATCTCGGCAATTTGCCGTTCAAAGTTGCCACGGTGTGGGATGCGGTTTGGCCGAATCAAAATGTCGACATCACCGCGATCGCAACCCACTTCCTTACCCATCAGCGTGCTTCCCTTATGGGCGTGTGGGCGTTATGCGCGGCGATTCTGTTGTGGCTTCTGGTGGCCGAAGGGGAAGAAAAGCCAACTATGCGCACGGTTGCGCCTATGGCAATGCTCTTGGCGCTTTTTCCCATACTGCATATGCACGGTTTGGCCGCATTGGGCCTTGCGGGTGCCACCTGGTGCGCGTACGTATGTATTGCCAAGCAGGAGAACGGAATGCACATGCTGAAGAATCTTATATGGACTCTGCCGATCGTATTTTTTTTGGCAGCCTCGCAGCTTTCGGCGCATCCCGACATTACGTATAGCCCGCAGATTCGCCTTGGATGGATGACTAATCCGTCGGAGATCGGGGGCATACGCCTCGATCCCGCCGGTGCCGAATCCGCCCGGGTCGCGTGGTTGCGGCTATTATGGCAGAATTTCGGCGTGCTTGGGCCGGTGACGATTCTTGCGTTGGGGGTGTTGGTGGCCAGGCGACGCGCGATCGATGCGAATATTTTCTGGTTTTTCATTCCCGCGCCGATCATTATTTTTACTTTCTCAAACATTGTTAAGCTGCAGGCCTGGGACGTCGATACCAACAAGCTTCTTGCCTATACGATCATTTTTTCGGTGTTTTCGCTTGCGATCCTTGCGGGGCATCTACGCCAAATTATTACCCCAAAGGCTTTGATTACCGCGGGGTTTTGGGTTATCGTGGGACTTGCCATACCAATCGGATTGTTGGACGTGTGGGCCAGAACCTCCATTATTCATCCATGGATTCCCGTGATTTTCGATACGGACGCGGTCGCCACGGCGGACTGGGTCCGGAACCAGACGCCGAAGGATGCGGTCTTTATTTCGAGCGACAATCATTTAAATCCCGTAAACTCTCTGGGAGGACGGCGCGTCGTGCTTGGGTATAAGGGATGGCTCTGGACGCATGGCGTGGATTACGGCGCGCGCGACCAGTTATTGCGCGCATTTATCGAAGATCCCCGCGCCCATCGCGACGCATTCTCCGGCCTTGGGCCGGTATATGCGCTTTTGGATGCCAAGTGGCGGCATGAGTATCCCGAGCTCGATCGCAGGCTGCGTGATGTGTTCGGTGATCCGGTTTTTGCGGCCGGGCAATTTACGGTGTGGAAGATTCATTAAATCGACGTTCTTATGCGCAAGCGATCGATATTCTTGATGGGGATCGGCATGCTTCTGCTGCTTGTCGCCGCCGCGGGGGCGCTGTTTCCGTTCGTGCCGATCATTTTTTCGGACGCGAAATATCTTACCGAGCAGTTGGAGACGCTTCCCGTCTCCTCGCTTGGTGATGCGACGATAGGCTTGCCAGAATCCAGTCCTTCAGAACCTTCAGCGACCGGCGCGACCGCCACGCCGCGTCAAAAGCCGCCGGAGCCGACTCCCATTCCCGAGTCGCCCGGCGACAACCGGCTTTTTATCGACAAGATCGGGGTTTCGGTGAAGATCGCCGAAGGCAAGGATTCGGGTGCGATGCTCTACGGCGCCTGGCGATATCCGGTTACCAGCACGCCCAGTAAAGATTCCAACACGGTGCTGTTCGGTCATCGCTTTCGGTACATTCCGCCCAACAACACCACGTTCTATCATTTGGATAAAATGGCCGTGGGCGACTCCTTTAAGGCGCGCTGGAGCGGTAAGGTGTACACCTACAAAGTGACCCACATCGGCACCATCCTTCCGACGGATTTTTCGGTCGTGCAACCGACCAAAAACCCCACCATGACGCTGATTACCTGCGCTCCGCTGTTTTCGACAAAGGAGCGGCTGGTGGTGGTGGGGGAACTACTCGATATGTAATTTTTAGCCGTGGAGGCCGCCGGCAAAAATGCTGGCGGCTTTTAAAATTGCTTTAAATTACTAAACTTTATTTTCTGTCATTCCGGCGAAAGCCGGAATCCAGGATGTGCGGAGAATCTGGATCCCGGATCAAGTCCGGGATGACACAAATAACGAGTTTCGTAGTTCAAGATAAAATGCGGGATCATCACGTGATGGTCTTTTTTGTTTTCGGCTAATGATATTCGAATAACATGTGCACAACTCTGTAGAAAACCCTGTGGCAAGATTGTTTGTATTTTTGTAGGAGCTTTATATAACCTGTTGAAAATAAAATTATCCTCTTTATAGAGCGGTTAATTTTATTTTTTTGTGGACAAAAAATCATCGCGTATACTGTTTGAGTCCCCAAGTGTAATTCGTTTTAATAGAAGCGGTATTTAATAAAAACACACCTCCCCAGTTCCCGGGCAGCTCGACACAACATACGATATATCAGCAGCTGCCCGCGAATCCTCCACCGGAGGATTCGCCCCCGCCTCATGTGAGGAGGGGATGAGAGAGATAATTATGGCAAAAATTTTTCTTTCACTGCCAAAAAGTCAGAGCACGTATCGTATTGTGGCGATTACCCTGCTTATATCGCTTGCGGCTTCAATAGGCATGTTTGGCGTCCATTTGCGCTCTGCCCAAGCCGCCGCTCTCACCGACTACTCCGATACGCTTTCCGACTCGGACCGCTCGGCATCAAGCGCCCATACCATCCGCTTCACCACCACCAACTCAA
>JAUYLV010000024.1 GCA_030699565.1 bacterium | reverse complement strand
TCGCCACCCTTACCCGCGCCGGGCGGATCACGCGGCCGTTGATCGCATAACCCTTCTGCATCACCGCAAGCACCGTGCCCTCGGGCTTTTCGCTTTCGGCTTCTTCCATGGCTTCGTGAAACTGTGGGTCGAATACGGTCTTGCCCTCTTCAACATGCATAGGCTCGATCCCTTCGCGCTTCAATGCGTCGAGCAATTGAAACCGAACCTGCTCCATGCCCTTGGCCCACCTGGCGGCCGCCTCCTCCTGCGGCATAAAATCGAATGCCATGTCGAAACTGTCTAGCACCGGCAACAGTTCAAGCAGCAATCCCCCGATTGCCCTCCGATGTGCCTCCTCAATGCGCCGCGACTCATCTTTGCGGTAGTTCTGAAAATCCGCACGCTCGCGCTGCCATCCGGAAAGGTATTCTTCGGCCTTGGCACGAAGTTCTTTGCACGGATCCTCGGGCTCGGGTTGAATAACTTGTTCATCGGTCATATGCGTAAACTTATTATTATCACTATGCATTCCTCCGTCATTCCCGCCAAGGCCGGGAATCCATACAAAACAAATATCTGGATCCCCGCCTCCGCGGGGATGACATCATCTACGTTTAGTTTTCCAGTAGATCCCGCACGCTCTCCAAAAGCCCGATGTTCCGGTCATACGGCATGCGCGTCGGGCCGATCATGGCGATAAATCCCTGCTCGCCCGACGGCAAATCGAAGTCCGAAATGAGCATACTGCAGGAACGGATATCGGAAATCGGATTTTCCTCGCCGATGTAGAGTTCCAAATCCTCGCGTAACAATTTTTTGGTGTGTACCAGCACGTTGTCGGCAAATGCCTCCATGAACCGGGCTACATCGGCCACGCGATCCTGTTCGGAAAATTCCGGCTCTTCCACCAGCTGCGCCAATCCGCTGTCGAACACCGCTTTGCGCTCAAGGATTCCCCCCAGCACCAAATGCTTAGTGAGGCGCGCCATAAGCTTGGCCGCCGCATGCACCATCTCATCGGGAGAAGTGATCTCCTCAAGATCCCGGGTCTGCGCCTTCAGCCGCCCCGTTGATTTCTGTTCAAGATGGTTGCGCTCTTCCAATAATTGATTGACGTAATGCCGATATGCCTTATCGGTAGGAATGCGCCCACCCGACGTGTGGGGTTTAGCCACATAGCCCTCGGCCTCAAGCTCCGCCAGATCGTTTCGAATGGTGGCGGGACTCCACGGCAGGCGCAGTCGCTTGCGGAGCGCCTCGGATCCCACCGGCTCTGCGGTGTTTACATACTCCTTGATAAGTTCATGAAGAATGGCGAATTTTCGCTGTGCTTCGGACATTTATAGGCAGTTTAGCGTGCCAAAAAACATTATAGACGCCTTAGCACTCTCATGTCAAGAGTGCTAACGACCGCAAATTACATGATCCAAGGCTGCGCTTAAATGGAAGGGTCTTATCGTACGCTATGTTGAAAAGTCAATTTCGGACATGAAAAAATCCGTGGTATTCTATATACATATGCAGATCATCAAATATAACAATCTCACCTGGATCAACATCGCCTTCCCCACAGAAAAGGATATCGAGTATCTGCGCGAGAACTTCAAGTTCCATGAACTGGTACTTGAGGAACTACTAACCCCCACCTATCACCCGAAAGTCGATGACTTCGGCAGCTACCTGTATTTCGTTATGCATATTCCCGTATACATCCGCGAAGAGCGAAAGAACGTGCACAAGGAGATCGACATCATTGTCGGTAAGAACATGCTTGTTACGGTGATTTACGAGGATTTTTTGGAGCCGTTCGATAACCTGTTTAGGCAATGCCAGCTGGAAGAGGCCGCCTGTCAAAAATATTTCAGCGGCAATATTGGACACCTCCTCTATTACATCGTCGACGGACTTTTAAAGTCGCTCCTGCCGCAGTTGAAGCATATGGAACGGAACATCATCGCCATCGAAGACAAGATCTTCGGCGGCAGCGTGCATGAGGCCGTTGAGGAAATTTCGGTGATCAGGCGCGATATTCTCGATTTCCGTAGAACGATTCGCCCGCAGCTTTTGGTGCTCGAATCACTCATTGAACGATCTGAAAAATTTTTCGGAAAGATGATGAAACCGTATTACGTTGACCTCGTGGGAGACTACAACCGCGCATGGGGGCTTTTGGAAAACTATAAGGACACGATCGACGCGTTGCACGAGACGAATGATTCGCTTCTCTCGTATAAACTCAATACAACCATGAAGGTGCTTACCCTCTTTACGGTCGCATCGCTTCCTTTCGCGATCGTGCCGCAGATATTGAGCACTCCCGCCGCCCCCTTTCGTAATAATCCGGCGGGTTTTTGGATCACGCTTTTCATCATCGCGGGCGCATTCGGATTGTTGCTGTGGACCATGCGTCGTCATAAGTGGTTTTAACTCGGTATTGCTATTCGCACGCTGAACAAAACCTCGGCAAATCTGCGTCGCGGTTTTACGCAAAACGATCGCCCTACTCGTCTTGCCCGCCTCGCTCGCCTCGCTGAAGCATCGGCGTAGCGTGCCGAAGACAGCGAGTTGAGGCGGGCAGCCTCGGGGCACCCGCTCGTTTTGCGAACCGCTCCTTGATTTGCAACTCGCTTTTGTAACGCGTGACGAATTAGCAATACCTCGCTTGAGCTTTGCTTATTGAAGCTGTCGGCATACCCGAAGGCCGACAGCTTTCTCTGGTAGTACGCGTCGTAAGTCGTTGGTCGTACAGGTTATGCCTATGCTGAAGATCTACAACACCCTTAATCGAAAAAAGGAGGTATTTAAACCCCGCACCGACAAACGGGTGGATTTGTTCGTATGCGGACCAACCGTGTACGACTACGTGCACATTGGCAACGCCCGAACCTACGTGGCGTTCGACATCATTGTGCGATATCTGCGCACGCAAGGTAATGAGGTTTTTTACCTGCAGAATATCACCGACATCGACGACAAGATCATTGCGCGGGCCAATACGGAGGGTACGATGGCAAAGGCCGTAGCCCAAAAATTCGAAAAGGCGTATCACGAGGATATGGAAGCGATCGGTGTGCGTAGCGTAACCAAACACGCTCGCGCCACCGATCATATTTTCGATATCGTAACACAGGTGCAAAAATTGGTCGCAAAAAAAAGCGCCTACATGATTTTGGATGACGGCTATTATTTCGATCTCAAGGCCTTTCCGACATACGGAAAACTCTCCCGACGCACCACGGAAGGCGCGGAAGACGCGGTATCGCGAATCGACGAGAGCACTCAAAAGCGCAACAAGGGGGATTTTTGCCTATGGAAGTTCTCCAGATCCGGCGAGCCGTCATGGCCCACAAAAATCGGCGAAGGCCGGCCCGGCTGGCACATTGAAGATACCGCCATCACGGAGACGAACTTCGGCGCAACATACGATATCCACGGCGGCGCGCGCGACCTGATTTTTCCCCATCATGAAGCCGAGATCGCGCAAATGGAATCGATCTCCGGCATCTCACCGCTCGCGCGATACTGGGCGCATACCGGTTTTCTGACCGTGAACGGAAACAAGATGTCCAAGTCGCTGGGAAATTTCATAACCATACGGAATTTTTTGACCACGCACGAATCGGCGGCGCTGCGCATGATCGTGGCAAGCGCCCATTACCGCTCCCCCATCGACTACACGGAGCGTATTGCGGGACAGGCGGAGGAGCAACTGCGCCGCTGGCGCGAATTTGCCGGACGCCTAGCCACCGTCGACAAAAAATTGCCGGCAAAAGCCGAGGCCGCCTTTGAGAAGGATATAAAAAACGCGGAAAACGAATTTTACGAGGAAATGGACGATGACTTCAATACGCCCAAGGCGCTTGCCACGATTAACACGCTCATGCGCCGCATAAATCCCCTGATCGACAAAGGGAAGCTTGCAAGTGCCGCGGCGGGTCGCATAGAAAAGTTTCTTATTGCGGTCGACGCGATATTCGGATTCGAACTTTTTAGGCAGGCGGCAGAAGATATTCCCGAAGAGGTGGAACGTCTATCCCGGTTGCGCCAGGAGGCCAGAACCCAGCGAAACTGGGCCGAATCCGACCGCCTGCGCGAGGAGATCCAGAAGCTCGGCTACACGGTCGACGACACAGTGCAGGGATCCCGAGTAAAAATGCTTTAAATAGCCTTCATAGGTTCGTGCACGCGCCTATTTGACTCAGGCGTTGTTTTTGGTACGATAAAACGATTCTTTGTTCGTTAAAATCTCTATATTGGAGCATGTCATGAAACGAAAGTCGAAAAAGAACCCCGAGTTCGAGGAATTGAATTTCGGATTGGATGACCTGAAGGATACGGATATTCCCGGCGTTAAGTTTCTGGACATTACCGAAGCCGTCAACCGTGTCGTGAAGGAATGGAGCATAAAAACTGGCGTCGTTGTCATTCAGACGAAGCATACGACAACCGGCGTAGTGGAGATCTTGGTGCAGGAGAACGAGGAAGGACTCGTTATGCACGATATCCCCCAATACTATATTAAAGAGAAGGTGCGTCCGGAATGGGAGCGGCTGCGGAAGCGCAAATATCAGCATGACAACTGGAAGCGCATCAAGGCGCTTGGCGGCAAGGAGCCGCGTAATGGCGCCCGACACCTGCTTGCCGCAAGCCTCACGAAGCCCTCTCTGAAGAAAGATCTGCCGCTCAATGTGCATAAGGGCGCCTTAGATCTTGGCACTTGGCAATCCGTGCTTTTGTTTGTGGATTTTGACGCGGCACCCCATCACCCTGGGCGGCGAATCGGCATTGTTGTCAAAAGGGAAGCTCAATGAAGAAAAAGAATCGGCACGCCTTTGTCTTCCACCTCGATGCGCACGCGGGATTCTGCTGGGGCGTAAAGCGCGCCATCGACGGCGTGCGGGGCGCGCAAGGCAAGTCCGCAGGTTGGAAGTCCGGCGGAAATGTCGTAGTGCTCGGTCCGCTCGTAAATAACCCCAAGGTGCGGGACGAGCTTGCGGAAGCCGGCGTGCAAACCGTGGATCGGAATGCGGATATTCGCGGCGGAACAGTGGTAATCACCGCGCATGGAAGGGATCCCGAGGAGATAGCGGACGTCAGCCGCAAATCGGATCGAACGATCGATATGACCTGTCCGATCGTGAAGAATCTTCACCTTAACGCGTCGACGCTCAAAGCTGAGGGACGCAAGATCGTTCTCATTGGCATTAAATCGCGCTTCCACCCTGAAATCGCCGGTGTTGTCGGCTTGCTGAATGGCGAAGTGTTCATCGTGGAGACCGCGAAAGATGCGAAGAACCTTCCCTACGACCCCGCCGACCCGATCGGCGTTGTGGCGCAAACGACATTTGACGAGGCTAAAATAAGCCATTTCGTCGAGCTTATTCGAAAACGTTTCAGTGACGTCAAAGTGCTCAATACGTTATGCGATGACATCAAACAGAAGCAAGATTCAATGCGTACGCATGCGCCGCGATACGACCTGGTGATCGTGGTCGGAGATCCGACATCCGCAAATACCAGTCACCTGGCTGAGATCTCCAAAAACGAACTGAAAAAGCCCACGCGGTTCGTTCCCGGCGCCGAAAAAATATTTCCGCAAAGCGTGCGCGGTTACAAGAAAATTTATGTAACCGCGGGAGCCTCCACACCGCCTTCGGCTATTGAAGGCGTTATCGCCAAACTGCAAAGCTTCGGGGGCAAACCCGAATCACCAACCGCTCAACGATCTTGAGCGGTTTTTCATTGGAAATTATTCTCCCTTTATAAAAGGGAGTACCGCGATAGCGGGGAGGGATTTATTCTCCCTTTCCCCCGATGTTCCATAGTTATGGCATGAAGAAATCGGTCCCGATTACATCGAGGATCCCTATCTCCTTATAGCAAATATTTTGAAAATCGGGGGATCCCGACTTGAGTCGGAGCTCAAAAATCCTCCGCCCCTCCCTCCTGCACCTAGGCTACGGACGGGCACAAGCGGGCACCTACTTTGCGAAAGTATGC
>JAUYLV010000020.1 GCA_030699565.1 bacterium | reverse complement strand
GCGCTTTATCAGCCTGTAGACCCCTTTGAGGCGGTTTTCGAACGTATCATTCCATAAGGTTGTGCCGAGGCAGAGCACGGTATCAAAACCGAACGCATTGACGCGGGAGCTCAATTCTTCCTCGGACCAAGACTTGATGTGCTGCATGCGATGGAATACCGCATTGCAATCGGGACACATCACATTATTATTATCCAGAGTTTCCCGATAGGGCGTGGAGATATACAACTGTCCTCCCTTCTTCAAAATACGATGAAGCTCCTTAATGGTATCGTCGAACCACTGTGGCAAAAGATGCTCCACGGTCTCCACAAGAAATACGAAATCGGCGCTCGCATCGGGAATCGCCATGGGGAACGTATCGACTTTTAATGCGCCGCGGAAAAGTTTATGGCCGCCGAATTTTTTTTTGGTGATTTCGAGAGGTTCATCCGCAAATTCGGTTCCCATGCAGGTCACACCCGCCTTAAGCAAGTGTTCGATCAAGTAGCCCGGCCCGCAGGCATAATCGACAACAAGGCCCTTAACATCGCCGTGCTTGCGCGCAAACGCCACAATGGCCTCGCCAAGTTCATTGGAAAAATGCACGTCATTATAATAAGGATTCGAGCAGATATAATCCCACATATCCGCTATCTTTTTTTCCGTCCATTCCACGCGATGCAGTTTTGATTTAATGGAAGCCATAGCGTATTTGATTAAGAAATATATTCAAGTAATGCGCGCACATGGTATTCTATACTGAAATCGCCCGCATGCACAAGATTTATCCGCTCCATACCCCCCCGAAAAACGGGGTCGGTCATAATGCGGCACATGGCTTCTGCCAGGGCTTCCGCATTTTCAGGCGGTACCAATAATGCGTTTTTGCCATGTTCGGCGACCTCCCGCATATTGGGAAGATCGCTCGCTACAACCGCCCGGCCCGCGGCAAACGCTTCCAAAAGCGCGATAGGCAAACCCTCCCAGCGCGACGGCAGCACAAAGCAATCCGCCGCGGCAAGCGCCGAGGCCGCATGCGGCATAAAGCCCGTGAACGCCACGCGTGGCGCAATACCAAGCTCCTTAGCCAGAGCTTCCAGATGCGACCGCTCTTCGCCATCGCCGACAAGTATAAGCCTTCCTTTTTCGAGCTTGGAAAACGCCTCCAGGAGTACATCGAGGCCCTTTTGTCGCGTGAATCTTCCCGCAAAAAGAAAAATAAATTCGTCATTGGCAAACCCCAGACGCGCCCTTGCTTCTTTTCGATCGAAAAGACGATACGGCTTCAGGTCCAATCCATTTATAATAATGGAGATGCGGGATTCGGAAATACCGTGTCGAACAAGTGATTTTTTTACGGATTCCGACACCGCGATGATCCGAGTGGTAAGCGGCGCAAGCACGCGATCGATAAAAAAATGCCGTCGGGATTTTACGGTATCATATACATTATGCTCGAAGGCGATGATGATGTTAATCCGCGCCAACCACGCGGCAACCCGCCCGACCGTATTGGCAAGCCACAGATGAGTGAAAACGGCGCTCGGCTTCCATCGCTTAAGGAGCCTATAAAGCCGTGCTAACGAAATCGGATCCCAAAATCCGGCAAAATGGATCACCTGCCAATTTTCTCCTCCAAGCGAACAGTCGGCCGAAAAACTTTTTCCGGCCTTTTCCCGGTGCAGCGTGATCAGACGCACATCCAGACCCCGCCGGAGCAGTTCGCGAATATCATCAAGCAAAAGCCGTTCTGCGCCGCCAGGGTAGAGTGAAGTGATAATGAATACGATGGGACCGCCCGATGCGGAAGATTTTTCACTGTGCGTTTTATCGTTCATATGCTTTTTTAATAGCGCCAACAAGTCCCGCCAGGCCGTGCCGCATTGATACCGCCTGCCCCACCTCGCGAGCCATGCTCGCCTTTTGATCCGATGACAAACCGCAAGCTTGCTTCAAGCGGTCGGCCAGCGCTTTAGCGTCGTCTTGCGGGAATCTTTGCTCCGGTCGAATAAGATCTTCGAACGACGTATTCGCTGCGATCACGATTGACTCGCACGCCATCGCCTCAAGCACGGTCTTATCGAAGGAGCCCGTCGGCGTGGCGTTTATAAAGATTTCATGCTCATTGTAAAGCCGGACGGCTTCCGCCTGCGTCACTGCGGGCAAAAAAACGATCTTTCCCCGCTCTACTAATTCTTGAGCTTGCTGGCGCAACTTTTTTTCATATACGGCGTCTTTATCCGTAAGGGGTGATCCAATAATATGGAGTATGAATGCCGCGCCATCTGCTTCAAGTTTTTTTGCCGCCTCTATCACAACCTCTATCCGTTTGATTGACGAGATGCGCCCGAGACACAGGATTGAATTCGGTTTCCGCTCGATGGCCATATCGCGTTTGAAAAATTCCGTGTCAATGCCCGCGGGCATCTTAAGCGCGCGCGGGTATTGTGCCGCGTGTGCCTGCGGCGAAGTATAAAAAATACGATCGGCGAGCGCATAGGCAATACGCGCAACAATACTTCCCTGGGGATGATTGCGCCATAAAAATACTTTCTTTTTCTTCCACCACGGCCACCCAAGCAGAACATATACCGCATTCATATGGACAAAAATGCCGTCGGCGGCGAAGGATAATTCTCTGCAAAATCTCCAAAACCGGAACAGTTGAACCATCTTTGAAAGGCCGCGCTCCTTGCCGAGCGAATGGATGTGGACGTTCTTTACAGGTCCGCACCAGCGATCGGACTGAAAATCGTGCTCGCCTTCCCAAAGGCATATCACGTCGATGCGTTCGCAATGTTTGGTAAATTCAATGATCCAACGATGAAAAAACCCGAGAATCGGATCGTTCTTGTCGACTTTTTGGGTAACGATCAATAAATGCATAAAATGCATAATAAGAAGTACTAAAGTGCGTAAGTGCTCAAGTGCGGCAGTGATCGGAAAACTTCTCGATTCCATTTCATTCCACTCGAAGAATACTATTTGTTAAAAAATAAATTTGAGCGAAGCGAAAATATTCCGAGTACTTTAGCACATAAACACTGTCGCACTACGGCACTTTGTTCGGCAAACATGCTTTCCACGATTCGACGAATTGCTGAATATGGGATTCTTTCGAATACGCTGAAGCCGTCTCAAAAGCGGCGCGTCCCAGTCGTTCGCGCAGCGGATCATCTTTGATCATACGCGACAGCGCCCGCGCCAATGCCGCCCTGTCCCCGACCGGCACCACCAAGCCGTTCATTTCGTTTATCAAAAATTCCCCGGCCGAACCCATATCCGTCATGATGATGGGAAGCCTAGAGGCCATAGCCTCGGCGATGGCGCGCGGCCAGCCTTCGTAATTGGACGGCAATACATAAAGATCGCACGCTCGATATTCCGCGGCCGGATCTTCCGTCCATTCCGTAAATTCAACCCGATGGACGATATTAAGACGCCGGGCAAGAACCTCAAGATCCCGCCGTTCCGCTCCCTTGCCGACGATGCGAAGCCTGGCATCGGAGTATCGGGAAGCGATGTCGCTGAATGCCTCAAGGAGCAGCGGAACGTTCTTTTGCGGCACAAGCCTTCCCATGGCAAGAATCGTAAATGCCCCGCCGGAGGACTTGCGTAAAGTCGCGTCGGCAGCGAAAAAACGCTCTATATCCACAAACACCGAAACGGTAGAAATTTTTTTCAAAGCAATGCCCATGGCGATCAATGCCCGTTCAATGCGTTTTGATACCACGCGGATGCCATCCGCCCGGCGCAATACCCAACGGCCGATCAGCGCTCGTATACGATTCATCATACTCTCGCGCCGCCACCACGGGTGGCTGTAAAAATCGCCATGTTCCTGGATCTGTAGTCGCACGCCGTGCCACCATTTCAGCCACACGCCGATAACGCCGAACTCGAACGGATCCTGCGACGAGACCAAATCAATGCGGTCTTGCCGCACCAGGCGCGAGGCGATGCGTGCCATATCGCACACATAAAAAAAACGATTCCAAGAATCGGTGGGAATGATCCTGATATTCGGGCCGATACGCTTCTCGGTAAATCCTTTCGGCGTTGTTACGATCACCCAAAGCCCGTCGCAAAACTTCCCATACTCCTGCATGCGCCGTTGGGAAACGCTGCCGTCCTGTAATATGGATTTATCGTGGCTTAAAAAAAGAATGCGCATAATCACATTGACAAACAGGATTACATTTATAAACTAAGGTAGTTCTTAAGCGGTGTATCGGGAGGCAAGCATGAAAATTGTTAAAAGGGGAAAGAAAGGTCCTGGCTGGATGGGCAAGAAGTTGAAATGCCCCAATTGCAACTGTACCTTCAAACTGGAAAAAGGCGACAAGGTTAAAACCGTATTGGACCAGCGTGACGGCGACTATTGGGAGGTAAAATGCCCACAGTGCAAAGCAATGGTCACCCAGAACATCACAAAATCGGTTTCGTGGGACCCAATGGATCGGTAACACGTCGCCAAAATCCCTTCCGAATCAAGAAGGGATTTTATTATTCCACGATCGCCTTGATCCGCCGCACGCCCGCAGCGATCGCCTCTTCTTTTATGATCTTGAATTTTCCGATGCTGCCGGCATGTTCCACATGCGGGCCGCCGCAGAATTCTCGGCTGATAATTTCGTTTGTTTTTGGATCATGCACCGTATACACCGAAACGGTCTGGCCGTATTTTTCGCCGAACGCGCCGATCGCATTAAGCTTTCGCGCCTCCTGAAGCGGCATGATTTCTTTTTTTACGGCAAGATCCCTCCCTATCCAGCCATTCACCAGCGCTTCCACATTCTGGATTTGTTCGGGGGTCATTTTTTCCGGATGCGTAAAATCAAACCGCGTACGCTCCGGATTGATATGGCTTCCTTTTTGCCATACGTGCTCCCCGAGCACTTGCCGCAAAGCTTTGTTCATAAGGTGCGTTGCCGTATGCAGCCGCACGGTTTTTTCGGAATGGTCGGCAAGTCCTCCCTTGAATTGCCCGGCCGAAGAGGTGCGCGAAAGATCCTGATGCTTCTTGAACTCCGCCTCGAATTGCCCCTTGTCGATCGCCTGCCCCTTTTGCTCCGCAAGATCCTTCGTCAACTCCCAGGGAAATCCGTACGTCTGATACAGATCAAAGGCGATTTTGCCGTCAACTTCCTTCAGCTTTTCGAATTCCTTCAATCCCTTTTCGAGCGTTTTGCCGAATTTCTGCGCCTCATCATGAATGGCGCCCTCAATGCGCTCGCGATTGCCGGAAATCTCGGGGTACGCTTCCGCCATGATCGTATCGACGGCCTGATACGCGCTCAGATACCAGTCCTGCTTCATGCCGAACTGCCGGGCATATACCATGCTTCGGCGCAAAATCCTGCGCAATACGTAGCCGCGATCCTTATTTGAAGGCTCCACGCCATCGGCGATGATAAAGAATGCCGCGCGGATGTGATCGGCCATAATGCGAAGTTTCCGATCGCGCCCGTCCCCTCCCTGGGAAGAAGCTGCGGGTGGAATATGCACATGCCCGCGCAATGCCTCCACCACCCTCGCCAGCGTATCGGCCTCATATACGGACCGCTTCCCTCCTAAGGCCGCCAAAGTCCGCTCCAAGCCCATGCCGGTATCCACGTTTTTTTGCGCAAGAGGCTCAAATGACCCATCCGCTGTTTTGTTGTATTCCATGAAAACGTCGTTCCAAATCTCCACCCATCGCGGATCTGTATGCGTATCCTGAAAGTTTTGGGGAGCGGGTGAAGCCTCATCGATCCAATAGAACATTTCCGTATCCGGCCCGCAGGGTCCTGTTTCGCCGGCCGGCCCCCACCAGTTATCTTCTTTGCCCAAAAACGCGATGCGCTCTTTTTTTACGCCGCGCGATAACCAAAGCGCAAACGACGTTTCATCGCGCGGAGCATCCGCATCCCCCGCAAAACAGCTGAACGCAAGCCGCTCCAGAGGCAGCCCCAGCCACTCTTTGGACGTCAAAAATTCAAAACTCCAGGGAATGGCATCTTCTTTAAAATAATCGCCTAAGGACCAATTGCCCAGCATCTCAAAGAACGTCAGATGCGTGTCGTCACCGACTTCGTCGATGTCTCCCGTGCGTATGCATTTTTGCACGCTGGCAAGCCTCCGGCCTGCCGGATGTTTTTCGCCGATCAAATACGGTACCAGAGGGTGCATTCCCGCGGTGGTAAAAAGTACGGTAGGATCGTTGGCGGGCACCAAGGGCGCGGACGGAATAACCGCATGCCTTTTTGACGCGAAAAATTCAAGATATTTTTTTCTCAGCTCCTTTGAAGTCATGGTATGAAAGCCTCCGTTTAATTTCCCTTGTTTTTAAGCTTCAAATACAAAATAGATCCGCATAGAAACAACGTTATGGAATTTCCTAATAATATAGGTATGTCCCACCGCAAAAATCCGTAAATGACCCAAAGTATAATACCCAGGGTATAGAGGGTATACATAGCAAACGAAATATCCTCGGTTTTTCGGGTTTTCCAGCTTTTAACAACTTGCGGCAAAAAAGAAATCGTCGCAAGCGAGGAGCCGGCGATGCCGATAGCCATAACCCATTCCGGCGTTATCATAATGCTCTTATGGTAACAAAAATGGGCTAAATTAAAAGAGGGCGTATCGTGCCGCCCCCTATGCCTCATTAAGCTTTGCATACATCGCGTCGGTCTCAGAAACAAGCTTTTTGCGGATCTGGGGATCGGACGAGGAATGCCCCGCAACGACCATATGCAATTCCGCGTGCTTGCCTGCGCGCTTGAGCGCCCCATGAAGCTGCCAAGCTGCGCGCGGAGCGCAAATCGTATCATATCGTCCGTGAATGATCGATATGGGAATACGATCGGAAATGCGCCGGATATTCCGCAAAATATATCCTTCGCTCATAAAACAGCCGTTGGCAAGATAATGCGCCTCAAACACCCCCATTGATTCGAAAGAAAAGCTTTTGATCTCTTTATCCAGTTCCGATTCCGTGGGCGGCTTAAGATGCAGCATGCCGATCTCAAAGTGCGCCCATTCGTATGCATACTTGCGCCGCTTCCCTGCATCCGATGATGCCATTTGACGCGCATAGTATGCGACGGGATCCTTACGGTGCCGGAAGGGAACAATATTAATAAACCGTTCCCATAGTTCGGGATGCTGGCTTGCCGAAATCTTCAGGTAGTAATCGTTATCGGCCCGCGTGGCCAGATAAATACCGCGCAGCACCATGCCGGAAACCGTTTCCGGATGCCTGATGGCATATGCCAGAGCGAGCGTAGAACCCCATGAGCCGCCGAAAACGACAGCCTTTTTGATTTTGCGAAAATCCAAAATCTTTTTGATGTCGCTCACCAGATGCCGCGTTGTATTTGCTTCGAGTCCGCAGAAGGGCGTACTCCTGCCGCTGCCGCGCTGATCAAAAAGCAGGATGCGCCATTTTTCCGGATCGAAGAACCTTCGGTCATTCTCATCGCAGCCCGCGCCCGGTCCGCCATGCAGAAACACAATTGGGTAACCTTCGGGGTTTCCGCATTCTTCAAAATAGAGCGTATGGCCTTGGCCGACCTGAAGCTTGCCGAAGGCATACGGTTTTCTGCTCGGAAACAGATCTTCTACCATTAACCGTCTCCTTTTTGGTTATATAGTGAAACTGTAGAAAAAGGCGTTGTGAAGTCATTGCGAGGTATCCGGCCAGTCGAGGCGGAAGACGCGGCAATCTTTTCCCTAATCATTTCGAAATGATATCTTGAAAAGATCGCCACGTTAAACGCGGAGTACCGCGTCTAACTCGCGATGACAGCGCATTCTTCTACGATCTCATAGTAAGATTGGAAAAGTGCATTGCTAAACGCAATAAACCGTAGCACAACTCACACATTATGCAATCATACCGCCACCCAAAACCGCATCGTCATGGTAAAAAACCACCGATTGCCCCGGCGCCGCGGCCCACTGCGGCTCAGCAAAACAAAGCTTGAAGCTTGAAGCTTGAAGCATTTTTTTTCTATGTTTCATGCTCCATGTTTCATGCTTCAAGATTCTTACATCCTGCAGTGGTTGCCTATACCTAATGCGGGCCTGGCATTCTAACGGCATTTTCGGCGGCTTGCCCGCCACCCAATGCACATTCATCAATGTTACCTCCTTCTTATATAAGGATGGGTGATCCTTCGGCGCGACATAGAGAATATTTTGCTCCACATCTTTTGCCGCCACATAGAGTGCCTCGCCACCGCCCCCCGCCTTCACTGAAGCTTCGGCGGGCAAGCCTCCACGAACACCAAGACCGTGCCGTTGGCCGATGGTGTAATACCAAACGCCCGCATGCTCCCCGATAACGTCGCCGGACAACATGCCAACATTCTCAAGTTTGTTGGTATGTTTTTTGAAAGGTAGGCGTACGATCTTACCCGGCGTTGGCGTAATATAATTTTGCAGGAATGTTTCCAGCGAAACTTCGCCCACGAAGCATACGCCCTGGCTGTCGGGCTTGGCGGCCGTGGGCAGGCCGAATTTTTTTGCAAGCGCCCGCACGTGGGGTTTGGCATATTCCCCGATCGGAAACAGCGTCCGCGCCAACTCCTTCTGCCCCAGCCGATAGAGAAAATAAGATTGATCTTTGTTTTCGTCTGCCGCCGCTAACAGCTTATATTCAGCTTTTGTTTTTAAATTCTTAATGTCCGCTCCTTGCTTGTTTGGAAATTGAAAATTGGAAATTGGAAATTCTCGCCAAAGGCGAGCATAGTGTCCCGTCGCGATCATATCGGCACCATTGGCGATCGCCCACTCTAAAAACGCCTTAAACTTCACCTCGCTATTGCACAAAATATCGGGATTGGGGGTACGGCCGCGCTTGTATTCGCTAATGAAATCCTTAAAAACTTTTTTATAATAGGCGTCTTCCAGGTCAACGGTGCGAAACGGCACGCCGAGTGCGGCACAGACGCGAATGGCGTCTTCCCGATCCCCCACCCAATTGCATTCAAGCCCCGGCAGATCGCGCGACCAGTTTTTCATAAAGCATCCCGTCACGTCGTAACCCTGCTTTTTAAGCAACGCCAACGCAACGGAGCTATCCACTCCGCCGGAGACCGCGACAAAGATTTTTTGTTTTGACTTTGCCATGGTTTCCCAGTATATTCAATTGAAGGCGATTTTACAAGAAAACGCATAAAAACATGGAGTTTCTTGAAAACTCAAAATAGGAAAGAGGTGCGACATGGATTTCGGAAGCATTTTTTTCAATATCGGAGCTTTTTTGCTTCTTATTGCCGTCGTGGTGATCGTGCATGAGTTCGGCCACTACATGGCCGCGCGCGCCTGCGGCGTTGCGGTTGAGGTATTCTCATTCGGCATGGGTCCGCGGCTTTTCGGAAAAAAGGCTTACGGAACCGACTGGCGCGTGTCGCTGCTGCCCATGGGCGGTTACGTGCGCATGGAACAGGAAACGCCGACCGAGGATGCGTCATCCAAACCGCTATCCCCCACATCGTTTCAGGCAAAGCCGCGCTGGCAGCGCCTTATTATCGTATTGGCGGGACCCGGGATCAACTTCGTTTTGGCATTTGCAATGCTGCTGCCGATCTATTGGCGCGGCATTGAACAGCCGGAAGCGTTTTACAGAGAAGCGGTTACACGGGGCGTGATGGTAGATGACAAATTAAGCGACCTCGTAGTATCGGGTGATATCATTCGATCCATAAATGGCAAGACGGTGCGCAATTGGAAAGATGTCATGTATGAGACGGCGATTGCCGGCGCAACCGAAACACCGATCCTGGCGTTGGTGCTGGAGCGGGGAGATCGGATGCTGACGGCAACATTCGACGGCAATGGCGGAAAAACCCGCATTCGGCTTTTGCCCCTCTATACCGGAACCGTCGTGCTTGGCACATCGTTTACAGAAGCATGGCGACAGGCGTGGCGAGAAATGGGTGAGGCTATAACAATGCAACTCGACAGCTTAAAACGCATCGTAACGGGTTCCATTCCCGCAAAATCCGTGGATGGCCCCGTCGGCATTGCAACCGTATCGGGACAGATTCTGCGGGAAAGCCGCACGGAAGGATGGGTGCCATTCTTGCGATGGATCGCCTTCATCAGTGTTATCCTGGGCTTGATGAATCTTATTTTTCCGATCCCCATGCTTGATGGGGGTCTGGCCGTTTTATTGATCGGGCAGATGATCGTTCGTAAGGATTTATCGGCACGGGCTACCCACGTGCTGGGCGTGATCAGCTTCATGCTCATCGTGCTTCTGACCATTATGATAATCGGAAACGATATCATAAAACGCCTATAAGCCCAAAGAAAAATCCACCCATTTGCATGGGTGGTTTTTGTTTGATTTCAGCTATATGCCTTTGGGCGCGGCATCCAGTTGCTTGCGCCACCGTTCAGCCAGTTCTTTCACCGCGCTGATTATTTTTTCCGCCGGCCACATGGGTTGCGTATACCGATACTGGCCATCGCATAATTCAAGACTTTGACAACCCCTTGCAAGATGCAGCGGGATGCCGAGCCGCAGGATTTCGTCGTGCAGCCGATCGGCGCCTTCGCTGCCGTCATGACACAGCGTCACATGCGGATACCACCTTGACCAGCTCGTAGGCGAGGAGCCTTCGCCTTTCAATCCGAGCTCCTGCGCAAGCCGTGCGGCGTTTTCATGCGAGGCGTTTTCAATCGCAAGCACAAGCACACCGCCACCACCAGCATTCTTCCAAAATTCGATGCGATGCGTTTTTGAATCGAATTTAACCCAATGAGGAACCCGTCCGAGCATATCTCGCAACCCGATCGCATTGATTTCGATCGGACCTCCCAATTTCATCGTTCCCATATATTGCATCATAGCCTCTCCTTTTCTACCAGCGCGCGCCGTGGTTTTTCAGGAATTTGGCGAATGCGCCGAAACGATCCTGCGCAAAAACGAATCCCCTTACCCCGAAGCGTTGTTGAAACGCCTCGATATTGGCCGCGTAGTCGTCCACAAACAGACATTCCTCGGGCGATGCGGCGGCTGTGGAAAGTGCCGCCTCCCAGATGCGATCGTCGGGCTTTAAGGCGCCGACCTCATAGGAAAGCACCACGTCATCAAACCGGGCCAGTTCCGGCGTCACGTTCCGTAAATGCCTCAGATGCATCTCATTGGTGTTTGAAATAATCACGAGACGCAAGCCGGCGTGTTTGAGTCTTTCTACAAGCGCAAGCATCGGCGGAATCGGTGTAAAAATGCCGTTCCAGAGGCGTTCCGTCTGCTCCCGGGTCATGCCGTGCGGTATGCGTTCCCGCATCAGGCGCAAGAATTCGTCGGTGGTGACCAATCCCCTGCCGTATTGATGCTCAATGCCCTCCGGATCTCCCTCGCCGTTACCCCAAAAGATCCGCTCAAGTTCCGCAATGGTTTTGCCGGACATACGCGCCAGCGCCGCATAACAGCCCGTCCAATCCCAGGCGACCAGCACGTTGCCGATGTCGAAAAAAATCGTTTTGATTTTCAAAGATCTCCTCCAATAAATCGCACCGTCATCATACGTACGCCGCAAATCCAGTCAAGAAAACATGTTTGACAGTCTCCATACGACGGGAGTACGATGCGGCATTAGCATGAACGAACTTTGAAATTTCGAAATATTGAAAAACCGCAATGGTTAGGAGGTTTCATGAACGAAAAAGACATGCTGGAAATGATCAGTCCGTGGATCTCGGACGAGGAGATTTTCCGCCTTAATGCCGAGCATTATGTGGAAACAACCCAGTGCTTTGACCGTATTTTCACCGATGGCATCGGTTCGGATGTGTACGAATCTGGCGACACGCACGGGTCCCCTCGCGTTTATCGTGATTTCATATCGCGCGTGGGATCCGCGCCATTCGGCACCGACCGGATCCTGCGACAGATCGCGAGCGAATACGTTGCCGCTCACGGGTACCGAAACGTCGTGCCGCACCATGAGGCGCCGGACAAGCAAACCGCGCTTTTGGCACGAGACCTGCTTTCTCATATGCCGCCCGGCTATCGACTCTACCTCGGCCAATCCGGAGCGGAGGCCGTTGAAGCCGGAATCAAGTTCACCGACGCGGCCCGATACCGGAATAATCAGGGGCAGCGAACGAAGTTTATTGCCATGCACGGAGCTTTCCACGGACGCACGCTCGGCGCCTTGTCGTTCAGCTCTAATATCGTGCACCGGCGCGGATACCGGGTGGCGATCAATGACGTGATTTCGATCCCGTATCCGGCCGCGCATCCGTACTTCGTCTGGACACTCGATCGCTCCAAGAGCCCGCATGAAAAGTCATCCTACGCCATCAGGTACTTCGATTTCTCCACTTACACGCCCGAGCAATACCGCAAGGAACACCTTGATCCGCTCTTGGATCAGATAGAGACGATTTCCACGCTGATCGTCGAAGACGGCGTGCAGGGCGAAGGCGGCATGAACGTCGGCCGTACCGACCTGTTGCAGGAACTCTATGGCTTCTGCCGGCAACACGGGATCTTCGTCATGCTTGATGCCGTACAATCCGGCATCGGGCGAACGGGTAAGATGTTCGCGTTCGAATACGCGAATTTCTCGCCCGATATCGTGACGCTCGCAAAGGCGCTTTCCGACGGCCTGCCGCAAAGCGCTACGATATGCAAAAAGGAACTTGCACCCGAACGGAGCGGCCGGCACTCCAACACCAATGGCGGTAATCCGTTCATTTCGCTCGTGAGCCGCGCGGTGCTCTCCGAGATCAAGCGCAGAAATCTACTCGAGCGGGTTTCGTTCAATGGAGACGTGCTCAGGCGAGTTTTAAAGGAAGACTTCGCGGATCGCTACGATGTCGTTCACTCGGCAAGGAATCTCGGCTACATGGGCGGCATCGAATTCTGGAATCCCGACACGCGCCAGCCGGATCCCACGCTGCGCGATGCCGTCGCCAAACACGGATTGGAAAACGGCCTCCTGCTCTTAGGCTGCGGCATCTCCGGCATTCGCATTATGCCGCCACTCACCACCAGCGTTGAAGCGTTGGTCACCGGACTCAATGCGCTCGCCTATTGCGTGCAAAAAGCCCGAGACGAAGTCGCGCGCAAACGCGCAACGCTGCCGGTTTAGGAATGCAAACAAACTTCTTGAATATTCAAGAAGTTTTTTTATCTGGCAAAAAAAAGCCGGATTGCTCCGGCTTGTGCGCACAACTTATGTTCCCTCCGACCAGCTTGCGAGGTATCGTTCCTGCTCGGGCGTAAGCGTGTCAATGGCAATGCCCGTCGCCTCAAGCTTCATTTTCGCAACCTGTTTATCAAGATGCTCCGGCATCGAATAGACGCCCGGTGTAAGCGTTGCATGGTGCTTGGCGATATATTCGACCGCGAGCGCTTGGTTGGCAAAGCTCATATCCATGACGGAGGCCGGATGCCCTTCGGCAGCAGCCAGGTTGATGAGCCGTCCTTCGCCGAGCACAAAAATGCGCTTATTGTCGAGCGTATATTCCTCAACAAACGGACGCACGATCGCGCGCCTTGTGCCGGCAAGCTCTTCAAGTCCCGCAAGATCGATCTCGGCATTGAAATGACCGGAATTTGCCAGGATTGCGCCGTCTTTCATGACCGCAAAGTGTTCTTTGCCGATCACCGATTTGTTGCCGGTAACCGTGACAAATACATCGCCGAGCGCCGCTGCGTGAATCATTGGCATGACACGATACCCATCCATGTGTGCCTCAAGCGCCCGCAAGGGATTAATTTCGGTGACAATAACATGAGCACCCATGCCGTGCGCCCGCATAGCAATGCCTCTACCGCACCAGCCATAGCCGGCCACAATAACGGTAAGCCCCGCCAAGAGAATGTTCGTGGCGCGAATAATGCCATCGAGCGTGCTTTGCCCGGTCCCGTAGCGGTTGTCGAAGAAATGCTTGGTTTTGGCGTCGTTGACGGCAATAACGGGATATCGCAGCGCGTCGGCCTGTGCCATCGCACGCAGCCGCTGCACGCCGGTCGTCGTCTCTTCCGTCCCGCCCCGGACACCACCAAGCGCATCCGTCCGTTTCGTATGCAGCATGGTGACCAAATCGCACCCGTCATCCATGGTAATGTGCGGACGAGTATTGATAACCGACTCGATGTGCGCATAGTACGCGTCATGATCTTCACCCTTGATGGCAAAGACGGACATGCCACTATGCCGCGCAAGTGTTGCGGCGATATCATCCTGGGTCGACAACGGATTGGAAGCGCATAATGCGATCTCAGCACCTCCGGCCTGAAGCGCGATCAGCAAATTGGCGGTTTCGGCCGTCACATGCAGACAGGCTCCGATGCGAAGACCGTCAAGCGCATTTGTCGTTAAAAAGCGTTCGGCGATCTGACGCAACACCGGCATGGATCGCTCGGCCCACACGATACGCCGCAAGCCGTCTTGAGCAAGCGAGCCGTCCGCCACATCGCAGGTAGGCGTTTTCCATCGTGCCATATACTATCCTCCCACTGATTGAATTTTTCGAAGAACAGATTCGTCCTGCTGATACCACAACCCCTCCATCCGTTCCGAGGCAGCCTATTATTGATTGGAAACATTGCAGCTGCCCGCAAAATACTCCACTGGAGCATTTTGCCCCTTATATAAGGGAAGGCGGGGTGGGGCTTAGGAAGCATCTCAGAGATTCTTCTTTTACATTTTAATCTATTGAATCAGAATGACGACCGCGCGGATGCAAAACCGTTGAATAAGAATGACGATGAGATTTTACTTGCCCTTCTCAACGCGCTCCACGTATTCTTTAAGTGTGGTGTTGACGCGAATGACGTCACCCGCTTCGATAAAAAGCGGCGCTTGCACCACAAGGCCCGTCTCCACGGTCACCCCCTTGGTGCCGCCTTGGGCGGTGTTGCCGCGAATCGACGGCGGCGCTTCCGTGACTTTAAGATCCATCTTTGGCGGCAATTCGATGTTTAAAATCTCCTCGCCGAAACGGATAGCATCCATTTCGACATTTGCAACGAGAAATTCCTTCGTATCACCTAATTGTTCGGCCGTGAACGTGATACGGTTTTTCGGATTGCCTTTTTCCTGGAACGTATAGTTTCCGCGATGACCGAACAGAAATACCACGCGCAGCCGGTTGATATCGGCCTCTTCGAACACTTCGCCCTGCTGAAAGTTCTGCTCGAGCACCTGTCCGGTGCGCAGATTGCGGAACTTGGTTTGCATCACGGGACGTCGCTGTTGCATCTTTAAGTGGTTCGACCACAAAATGACGCACGGATCGTCATTATATATGAAGAGGGCCCCTGATTTGAGATCGTTGACGTCGAGCATAATCATGGAGCTTGGAACATGGCGCTTGAAACGGTAAAAATGTTTCAAGCTTCATGCTTCAAGCTTTAAGACGATTTTAGTATATATAATTTTTTGCATCACGCAAGAGGTTGCCTCACGAAATGAAAAAGCGCCTTTTGCGGCGCATGGGGAAAGTGCCTATTTTAAAAAATCGGGATCGTATCGCGGCGCATACAGATGCACCGTTCCACACTTGGGGCAGCGGTAGGGAAACACGGCTGTCAGCATTTGTTTATAGACGGGATGCGCGATCTTGAAATCTTCCGGCGTATTCTTCACAAGCGCATATCCGCATCCGGTGCACGTTCCATGCGGTGCGCGTTCGGTAGTGTCGGTAGTGTCGGCCTTACGAGCCATAAACGCCTCCTTAAAAGAGCCAATCGGAGTGTACTGCAATAGGCGGTTTCGGTCAAAGCAACACGATCACGAAAATGCTTCATGCGTGTTTCACGGCTGTTTTTCATGATAAGGAGCGCCTATGCGCATAGCCCAAATCGCACCCCTTGCCGAACGCGTGCCGCCGAAAAAATACGGAGGCACCGAGCGGGTCATTCACGCGCTTACCGAGGAACTCGTCAGGCGCGGCCATGACGTGACGCTGTTCGCCAGCGGCGACTCGATCACATCGGCAAAACTTGTTTCCGTCCATCCGCGCAACCTTCGGGAGGCGCGGCTGAAAAACATCTATACCGCCAACGCCTGGCTTTTTCACAATATCGGACTGGCCTACAGCCGGCAGAGTGAATTCGACATTATCCATGATCATAACGGCATATACGGCCTGGCTACCGCCAACATCGCCTCCACGCCCTCGGTCATTACGATGCACGGCCCTTTTAATTTGGAGGACCGTAAAATTTTTCGTGCGCTGCGAAAACCATGGGTAACCAGCATTTCCAAATCCCAAGTGCTTTCCGTAGCCGATCTGCACCATGCCGGCACCGTCTACAATGGCCTCTCCATGGAACACTTTCCGTTTTCGGCCACGCATGACGGCTATCTGCTTTTCGCGGGACGCATATCCATGGAAAAGGGCGTGCATTTTGCGATCGAAGCCGCGCAAATGCTCGATCTGCCGCTCATTATCGCCGCAAAACTCGAACCTACGGATCGCGCGTATTGGCGGGAATATATCGAGCCAAGTCTGTCGGACACGATCCGATGGATCGGCGAAGTAGATGAGGAGGAACGGAATCGCCTCATGTCCCGCGCCATGGCGTTTTTACATCCGGTTACCTGGCGCGAACCGTTCGGATTGACGCTCATCGAGGCCATGGCCTGCGGCTGCCCCGTCATCGGGTTCAATAAAGGATCGATTCCGGAAATCATCGCGCACGGTAAGACGGGTTTCGTCGTAACCGATCTGGATGAGATGGTTGACGCCATCGATGCGCTTGCTAGTATAGACAGAACTGCCTGCAGAGTCCGAGCGCTTTCGAACTTCAGCGCAACGACTATGACGGACGGTTATGAAGCCGTGTATCGCTCCATACAAGAAGGAAAATTATGAACCCCATCCAAACGCCCGGCATTGATGAATCGAAACTGCAGAATGTTCTGTGGGATCTTGGCCTGACAACGCTTCATGAACTTGAAACGGACGACGGGATCCTCGCTTCGGGACGCCAGGAAGCGTATGGATGCCTGTTCGGAAGGGATTCGCTGATCACGGCCTTAAAGCTCCTGAAAGTGTATGACGCGACGGGTAACGAGTACTTTGCAAATCTCACGCGCAAGATATTATTGAACCTTGCGGCGCATCAGGGAACCGCGTTCAACATCGAAAGCGGCGAAGAACCGGGAAAGTGCATTCATGAATTCAGGCCATCCGGCCATGAACACCTGACGCGGCGCGCCATAAACCCTTGGTACGTGTATACCGACAATAGCATGCGCAATTACGACAGCGTTGATGCCACGCCGCTCTTCCTGATCGCCATTGCCCGATACCATCAGCGCATGCAGGATGCGCCGTTCATGGACCGCATGCTCCCGCACGGCGTGGCGGCCTTGAAGTGGCTTATGGAACTGGGCGACTCCAATGGCGACGGTTTCATTGACTACCGAATCCATCCGGAGCGAAAAAGCGGGGGCCTTACCACCCAAAGCTGGATGGACAGCGCCGAGTCCGTTTTTCATGAAGATGGAACGCCCGTGACATACCCCATAGCGCCCGTCGAGGTCCAGGCCTATAGCTGGCTCGCATTGCGGCTTTGGTCCGACTTTTTAAAAGCGACGGATCCCGAGCGGGCGCGCAACTTACGCGTGCGCGCCGACGAATTGTCTGCGAATTTTGCCGAGCGCTTCTTTGAAGAAGAAGAAGGAACAAATGGCTTAATGGTAGCATCGGCCATCGACGGATCCGGCCGTCCGCTGCGATCCGTGCGTTCAAGCATGGGGCATTGCCTCTGGGCTTCGCTCACACCGGCGCTCGACGCAACGCTCGAATGCATCGTGCCGGCCCCGCACATACCCGCCGTCGCAGCGCGTCTGCTCGCCGAAGACCTGTTCGAACCGGATGGCGGCATCCGCACATTGAGCGCCCGCTCAACCCGCTATGATCCCGAAAGCTATCATAACGGTTCCATCTGGCCGCACGACAACGGCCTTATCATCGAAGGACTCGATGCGCATGGCTACAAGGATCATGCCTCGCGCATACGCCGGGCGATTCTGGGCGCATACGCCCATTTCGAAACACCGCTGGAACTTTTTACGCACAGGAATGGCGCTCTGACATTATGGAAAAGCGCGAGCGGACAGGAGGCCTGTAAAAAACAAGCGTGGAGCGCGGCGGCATTATTGCAACAAGTAGCCGCCTTGCGGCTGCAAGCCTCATAACATGTTAGCGTTGCAAAAAACAAACACCCCGCCATGCCGGGGTGTTTTCCTTGTACGAGTTACCAATTACGAGTTACTAGTTACTAGTTACGCGTTACGAGTTACGAGCTACAAATTCCTATCCGCCCGTATCACGATCCGCTGCCAATTGGTGCCGACCGGCCAGCAGGAAACAAGCACCAGTGTCTCGCCATCCTGTTTTAATAGGTCCGGCTGCTCTTTTTTTGGATCCAGAATAACCTGATCGCGAACCGTGTATGTATAGAGCGCTCCGGGCGCCTGAATCGTGATGACGTCGCCGGGTTCGAGTTTTTCCAAAAGGCTGAAAACGGCGCCATACTTACCCCGATACGAAAGGGGTGCGGAACTGTGTCCGAGAATAACGGTTGTGCCGCCCTCTCCGGCATTTGCACTGCCCGGCCATTGCACAACGCCATGCGCCAGCGCCCCATTGATCGCTTGCAGGCTCGTGTCCGAAACAACAACCGGCGTGCGTACGCCGATGCGGGCGATATACAATTCTCCAATGGTCACCGCTGCCTTCGCCGGAGTTTTTTTCTTGACGGGGGCCGCGGCTTGCACCGAACCTTTCGCGTCCGACGGCGCCGGCTGCGGAACGGGTGAGGCGGTCGCATCGGGAACCTGCCGGACGCTATCGTCAATGGGAAGCATTACCGGCGCGGGCGTTTCAAGTACCGCGGCTTCCGCATAGCCCTGCGCTTGCGCATGTTCGCCGTCAGTCGCCGCCAGCATCACACGCGCTTCGGATGCGTAATAGACCGCATGCGCCCACAAGGTGCGCCCGTATCCATACACAACGGCTACCGAGAGCATTAAAAGCGCGACACCGAAAATGCCCATGACGAACCGCGAAGGGCGGATAAACGCCGACGAGGAGGTAATCGCCAATGCATCGGCCTTCCCCGCCTTATGATCGGGAGCGACGATGATGGCGCGATCATGAAATTGGATAAGATGGTATTTCATGAAATAGAAGCGGATACATGCGGATAGTTACGCGGATAGACGCAGAAATTTATTTAATAGACGAAGAAATGCGTTGTGTGCGCCGATAGCGAATTTCTTGTTCGAGAATATTCTCTATGGCGGTCTCGTCGAACAGAAGCGTTGAGACGGCATAGCGAGCGTAATACCATGCGCGGGTTGAAGCATATGCGCTTACGCGCTCGATCAATGCCATGCCGACATGCAGGTTTCGCAATGCGATATCCTTGCCCAGTGCGCCAAGCACCACCGCATCGGCCGCAACGCCTTCCAAATCATATTTAGCAAACAGACGCAGCAATTTCATGTAGAGAAGGCGCATGCGCCGGCGATTGCCGATAAACGCAAACCCCAGCGTGCCGAATCCCGAAAATACGACCGGGTAGGCCATGGCCAAGGGAGACCCGGTTGCAACATCGAACACGCCCAGCACGCGTCCTGTTTTCGGTACGGTTGTCGTGGCCGCACCCAATACCTGAGGCGCAGGCGTGGGTGTGGGTGTGGCGACCGAAACCGAACGCGTACCCGCGAGGATTCGAACCAGAGCCGTATCCGAAACCGGCGCAAACGCGTTGCCGAACGTAAGGCGGCCGGTATTGGTAACTGTCGTCGGTAATGTCGTAGCGGTGAACGTTGAGGGCACGGAAACACGGAACATCAGCGTCAACGACGCCTGTGCCGGAATAAGCGGCAAACCCGCCTTGCCATCGGTCATGCTATCGGCAAATACTGCGCCATTAAGCAGCGTAGTGTTCGCCATATGCACCAGCGGCGAAGGGATCGCATCTTCCGCGCTGACACCCGAAACCGCATTACCCAAAGCGGGAAGCGCGATGATCTGAAATTCTATCGTATCTCCCGCATACGCATCGGTAATTTCGCCAAACACCGTCTCGCCCGCGCTCACATTACGAACCGCCTTGGCAATTCGCGCAGGTGCTGCCGTCCCGCCGCCACCCCCACCACCACCGGGTGGTAACGCGGTTCCGCCTCCACCGCCCGTAGTTGTCGGAGTCGGGGTTGGAGTCGGGGTTGGAGTTGGAGTAGGTTCAGGCGTAGGCGTCGGAGTTGGTGTCGGTGTCGGCGTAGGTGTCGGTGTCGGTGTTGGCGTAGGTTCAGGAGTAGGCGTAGGAGTTGGTGTAGGTTCAGGCGTAGGCGTAGGCGTCGGAGTCGGAGTTGGAGTTGGAGTTGGAGTTGGAGTTGGAGTTGGAGTTGGTGTCGGCGTCGGAGTCGGTGTCGGTGTCGGCGTAGGTGTTGGTGTCGGTGTTGGAGTTGGCGTTTGAGTTGGCGT
>JAUYLV010000018.1 GCA_030699565.1 bacterium | reverse complement strand
GGGACACGCCGGACGCGCGGGTATATTCGAACTTTTGGAGCTTAACAAGGATATTCACGACGCAATCATTACGCACGCATCGGCTGAGCATATTCGGGAAATCGCCGAAAAGAACGGCTACCGCCCCATGATCGATGACGGCGTGGCCAAGGTATTGGCGGGCTATACCACGTTCGATGAAATTATACGCGTAACGCGCAACTCGTAATCTGTAATCTCTAATTCGTACATTGTGGCAAAATACTTATACAAATTAGTGACCAGGGAAAATAAGATCCTCCAAGGGGCGCTTGTTTCGTCTTCGCAGGGTGCGGCCGCCAAAACGCTCGCCGTCGACGGTGCTACGCTTTTGTGGATCCGCGACGACGGCTCGGCCTGGTGGAAGAAAGATCTGGCATTGCCGTCATTCGGATTTTCAAAACCGGAGCAGATCAATTTTTTTCGCAATCTGTCGACCATGCTCGGGGCGGGATTGTCCATCGCCGAAGCGCTGCGGGTACTGCAGGAACAAATAAAGGGAACGGGAATAAAAAAATCCCTGGGCGACATAATCTCCGATATCGAAAACGGCAAAAAACTATCGGACGGCATGCGCAAGCACCCGAGTTATTTTTCCGAATTTTTATACGAAACCGTTGGCGTCGGAGAAGTAACGGGTAAGTTGACGGACGTGCTCGAACGCATCTCCGTCGAACTTGAACATGATTATGAAATAACCCGCAGGGTACGGGGTGCCATGGCCTACCCCATCGTGGTCGTCGTGGTCATGTTCATCGTCATTGTTATGCTGACCGCGTTCATTTTGCCGAAGATCGCGGATCTGTTTTCGGAACTGAAGGCGGAATTGCCGCTGCCTACGCGGATCCTTTTGGGAACCAGTGCCTTCGTCGAGCGGCATCCATTCATTATCGGAGGCGCGATGCTTGCGCTTGCCGGGGCGGCATATGCGCTGTGGCGCAAAAAAGAAACGCGCTATTACATTCATTACGCGATCCTGAAAATGCCGATATTCGGCGAACTTGCGCGCGAGTTCAACCTGGCGCGGTTCTTTCGGGCGTTGGAGGCGCTGTTCGTGTCGGGCGTGTCGTTGGTACGTTCCGTCGATATCGCAAAAAAAATCCTCAAGAACGACGTATACCGCAGCGCGCTGGAAGGAGCGCACCCGATTCTGATCCACGGAGCCCCACTGACCGAAGCATTGCACCTGCATCCATTTTTGTTTCCGCTGCAAACGCGCAGAATCGTCGAGGTCGGCGAACGCACGGGTAAGCTCGAAGATGTGTTTTCGCGCATATCCGCCTATTACGAACGCGCGCTGAAGCATAAAACCCAAATGCTGGCTTCGCTCATTGAACCGTTACTGATCCTGATGATCGGCTTCGTGGTGGGGGGGTTGGCCCTTTCGGTGTTTTTGCCGATCTATCAGCTGTCGAGCGCCTTCTAAACAGTAACCGGTAACTCGTAACTAGTAACTCGTAAACAATGTATCGTCATTTTCAGAAAAATAAATACCGTTCCGAACCCAAGTTACGGGTTGCGAGTTACGGGTCCCAGATGCGGGGCTTTTCATTGATTGAATCCCTCGTCGTCACCAGCATCGTGGCGATTGCCGCTGTGGGCGTATTGGGATCCATGCGCTCAACGCAATCGCATATGCGACTCGAAGAAGGCCAAGCGAGCGTTATTCGCGCGTTTGAACTTGCCCGGTCGCGCGCGGCTACCGGCGCCGGCTCCGATGACCATGGCGTCTACGTTGACGGGGACACCCTTACCGTATTCGAAGGCCCGACCTACACCGGCGACGGCGAGGTCATTATGCTGCCGGCATCCGTCACCACAGATCAAGTTGGAACCACGATCGTATTTGAGCGGCTTTCGGCGCACGCATCCGGCAGTGCGGACATTGAAGTATCCGACACAAGCGGCGAAAAGGCGGAGGTGCAGGTTACGGCGGATGGGGCGATTATTCCAAACTAGGAACTCGTAACTAGTAACCTGTAACTCGTAATCAATGTATCGTCATTTTCAAAAAAATAAATATATTTCCGAACCCAAGTTACGGGTTACGAGTTACGGGGCCCCCGCACAGGGTTTTGCGCTTGTTGAGGTATTGGTCGGCTTGGGCATGGCGTCGATTCTTATGATCGGCTTTGCAGTGCTTATTTTGCAGGCCGGAAAAGTGAGCCGCGCCAACGCAATGGAATTAAAGGCGACTTTATATTTGCGCGAGGTCGTTGAGGTATTAAAGGACATGGAACAGACGAATTGGATCGGTGTGGCTATAGCGCCCTGCCTATCCCCTTTTACCTGCCATCCGGAACCTGCGGGAGGCGTCTGGTCGCTTACCACCGGAGATGAGACGCTCGACGGAACGTATACCCGATCGTTTTCGCTTGATCCGGTATACCGAGACGCGACGACAAATGACATCGTTACCGCACCCGGATTGCTCGATCCCGATACACTGAAAGCCTCGGCACAAATTACCTGGAACAATCGGTTCACCGATCGCACCATGACGGTGGAAACGTACCTCTACAATTTGCCGTGACATAAAAGAAACCAGTAACCAGTAAAATGAATAAATATTTTAAAAAAATTTTCTCCACACCCCGGTTGCCGATCACTGGTCACTGGTCGCTCTTCATTCCCAGTTCACTAAACTCCCGTACAAATCATGAAAATCATCGCAAGAACGGCTTCACCTTGCTTGAAGTATTAATTTCGCTTACCATCAGTGTCGTTGTAGCAACCGTCATAACGCTCGTTACGGCTTCGGGGCTTAAGAACGTTCGTGCCGCGCGCCGCATGGAGCGGGTGCATGCCAATATCACCTATACTGCCGATGCCTTGACGTACTGGATAAAGCAGGCAAAATTGGCACAAACACCTTCGGCCGGCACGCTTGAATTGGTGGTACCCGCCGCAACATCGTATAAAACCGTGATCCTCCAAAAAAACGGCAGCCAAATCACGCTGGACGGAAATGCCATAACCAGCAACGACGTGGAGATTGCCGACCTGACGTTTACCCGCTTTCCAAAATCAGTTCGCATTGGGCTTACGATTCAGTCGGCATACGATACGGCACAATCGCTTTCGGTAACAACGACGGTGACGCAAAGAAACTCGTTTTAAAAGTGTGCCTGTACAGATATTCCACAGTACTTCAGTACACGGAAAATTCTCGCTAATCACTCGAATCATGAATTCAACTTTTAATAAAATCGGAAGCCGGCTTCGCCGGCATGCCAAGCACTGGAGAACTGGAGCACTAGAGAACTTTTCTCCTACTCGCTCCCAGCGGGGCGTAATAATGCTCTTCACCATTCTGGGTGTGGGCACATTAGCCTTGGGCGCCGCACTCACCGTCGCGATCGGCTCCCTTACCGAACTTTCCAAAAACCGCAACACCGTATCGGGAGATCAGGTATTTTATACGGGCGAAGCCGCGGTTTCGGAGGGCGCGTACCGGTATCTTACGGCATCGTCATACCTGACAACGGCAGGCCAGATGCTCAATAACACATCGACAAGCACCGTGGAGGTCACGCCCCTTTCCTGGCCGTATGTAAAAGCGAAGGGCAAGGCGGCCAACGACCGCACCCATCGCGGCGTGGTGCGCATCATCACTCAATATCCCGAAGGGCTTGCCTTCGATTATGCCATATATGCCCAGAATGACCTCGGCTTTGGCGGAAACGCCACGGTCAACGGGAACGTTTATTCTTCAACACAAATCGATTTTACCGGAAACAGCTCCGAAGTGAACGGCAACGCGTTTTCGCCGGGCGATATAGAATCGGATAATGTTTCCGGATTTTCCGTTACCGGCATCGATCCTATACCGCCGCCCTCAATTGATATTGAGCCATATCGGGTTATAGCACTTGCGGCCGGAACCTATTTTACGAGCACCCCATTAGCCAAGGATTACCTTAGCAATCAAACGCGCCAGGCCGTTGTCGTAGTGGAGGATGCGCCGGAACTTAAGCTACAAAACAGCACCCAGCTGACGGGAAGCTTAGTTACGGAAAATGACCTTGAACTTACCGGCGGCACCTATTCAGCAACCGGCACGTACGCAGCCATTGTCGTATAC
>JAUYLV010000016.1 GCA_030699565.1 bacterium | reverse complement strand
CGAGGATAAAAAAACAATTTCCCGACCTTGCGTATGTAATTGTTGGTAATCAACGTGGAAGATATTTTCATGAAATGCAAAAAAATATTATCGATCTTGGCATCGCCGATGATGTCCGTTTTTATCAGGATCTTACGGATGAGGATCTGCTCGCATTGTATGATCATGCCGTCTGCTTTTTACTGACACCCGCCCGTATGGATATGTACGTTGAAGGGTTCGGTCTCGTGTATCGCGAGGCAGGAGCGCGAAAACTTGCCGTTATCGGGTCAAAAGATTGCGGAGCCGAAGACGCCGTTCAGGACGGCGTAACCGGCATCCTGTGTCCGCAAAACGATATTTCGGCGGTTGCGGATGCTCTGCATCGGCTGCTCGAAGACGCGGCGTTGCGCAAGCGCATGGGGGAAGCCGGACGGAAACTGGCCCAGTCATGGACATGGAGTAATGTAGCGGAGCAGTATAAGGCTATTTATGCCGAAGTGCTATACCTAAATACCCATAAGCACGGCATGGCGTGATTATCACTATGGATGCTAATCTGGTTCGTAAAATAAATCGTCATTATCATGAAGAAGAAGCCGCCATCTACGACATGCAGCATCCGGAGATGTTTTCGCGCGAGCGCGAAACATGGCGGCGTCTGTTGCGGTATTTGCCGGCGCAAGCGGATGGCTTGGCCGTTTGCGATATTGGGTCCGGGACGGGGTTTGTAGCCGAAATATTGCTTGAGAAGCTTGGAGAAACCGCTTCGCTGATACTCATCGATATTTCTCCCGCTATGCTTGCGCGGGCAAGTGAGCGCCTTCGGGGCAAGGGTAAGGCCCGGTTGACATGTATTGAAGCCGGCGCGGAGTCATTGCCGCTAAATGATGCTTTGTGCGATGTTGTTGCCATGAACTCGGTACTGCATCATATACCGAATACCGAAGGGTTTGCAAAAGAAGTGGATAGGGTGCTGAAGCCCGGCGGCGTAGTCATGATCGCCCACGAACCAAATCGTCTTTTTTGGCAGCAGCCCGTTTTGCGCATATTGCTATGGTCCTTGCATAAATGGCTTGGTGTAGAGCATCGTGTATTACGGCTCATGCGGCGTGCGTTCAAACGTAACCATGCTGCATCATCCTATTCTGCATACGAGCGCGTTTATGCGGCGGTAAATACCTTGCTTATGCGGGATGGCGACATTCAAAAACCGTTGTCAACCGAAGAAATTCAGCAGTATGTGGATGTACATTCGCCAACCGCAACAGGAACGGCCGATGCAGCCAAAGGATTTTTACTGCAAGAACTATCTAATACGTATTTTAAGGGCTATGCGGTGCGGCATTTGGAAACATCGGCGCATCTGGGCAAATACAGCACGCATACGAAAGGTATTTTAGCGTATATAGAAAAAGCGCTTGGCGCGCTTTTTCCGAATAGCGGATCGTCTTTTTCGTTTGTCGCCCAAAAGCCTCTTGCGTTGGTAGGGTCTTCTCCTGATATTTTTATGAAAAACCCCATGCCGGTCTCGGCAGGCGCGGAAGATCTTTCTCCCAGGCACGGGCCGGGTCGAGATAATATAAGAGCGCATCGATGAACTGGTCCCATGCGCCGGGAAAACTCATCTCCACCAGGTGTTCGCCCTGCGGGACGAGGATTCCAAAATAGATATAGTTGGCGCGAAATCCCGTCACCTCTTTTCCGTCTATGGTAATGCGCCAGCCGGGCAGATTATGCTGGCTTGCAATAAGCCATCGGGGCTCATCCGTTTTTGTGCGTATGCGCAGGAGTCCATCATCGCGATGCTCAATAATGTCCGCTTTGCCGTCACCCGCAAACGCAATGGTCCGGCCTGTCGGGCAATCGCGACACTCGATAATTGATTTTTCCGAAAAATCCTTGTTTGCGAGTACAACGGGAAGTGTGGCTACTTCATCGATAGGAATAAACGAGATTTGCTTTGGGAAGTAGGCGCGCGGAAGCACGGCCGTGTTTTCGTATATGCGGATCGTTGTTTCCGTGTCGGGTAGATATGTTTCGTGGAGATACTTCCAGGGAGATTTGAGCTGGTAGGTCGTGAATAGGTAGCGCACATTCATCATTGAAAGCGTACCTTGGTACTTTGTCAGTAGGTTTTTGCGTGCCTCGTCCGTAATGCGGTTAAACGTCTTCTCTCCCGGCAGGGGAGCGTAGGTGGATCCGAACGAGGAAAGGAGTTCGTTGATTCTTCGGGGCCTGATACCTTCGTTTCCGAAGATGCTTTCGTACCCGAAAAGCATATGGGCATTGGGTATGAGTGCTTCGTTTGCCAGACGCATATACGGCTCATGGTTATATTCAGCGGGGGCAAGACCGTCTCCGGATGCCGTAAAAACTCTGAAAGGTTCATGGGGGCGGATGGTATCGAGGAATTGTACGGTTGCGGAACGCTGGGTAACGAGTGTCCGAGGTACCTCCACGTGGTAATGCTGCCAGACAAGCATTAGATTGAGGCCGCCGATTATCGCTATGATTGCGGCGGCGTAAGATGGGGTGACCGATTCGCGCTCCCAGAGCCTCAATATGAGCCACAACGCAAAGATTGCGCCGATAGCTCCCAGAAAGCGGATATCGCCTAACCAAACCGTTTTAGCGATTTGATCCGAAATGCCAGACCAGACTGTTTGATAATGTTCAAGAGGCTTGGGGTTTGCGCGTACCGCACGCAAAAGATGAAGCCCCCATTCTTGTAAAACGTATCCCGGGCCGGAGTGAAAAATCAATGTCAAGCTTATCCAGAACGCGCCGATCCAAAGCAGGACTCGCTGTGAAATTTTTAAGAGTTGGCGCTTTGCGGCATCGGATACGGATTCCGTTTGCAGCGCATGAATGCCGATCGCCGCAAGAGTTGCAAAAATAAAATATGCAACAAAGAGCGTTCTGAAGGTGCCACGCTGGGTGTTGAGTCCCGGAAAAAAACGTGCTACGCCGTAAAACGGCGAGTATTGCAGGTTTGCCAGTATCAGATAAACAAACATGACGGAGAAGATACTTCCGATGGGATGGCTTTTCCGGACCCAGAGGCCAATGACACCGCATAATAATGTTGCCGCACCGACGTATATCCATGGTTGGCTTCGTAAGAAATACGGTAGGCTGGGGAAGTGGGGAGAAAAAAGCAGGAGAATGTCCCCGATCGAGATGCCAACGGGTGCCGCATCAATGAGCGAAAGACCGCCGCTACGAAAGGTGAGGTCGGCTAATCGTAATGAGGGCAAGAGAAAAAAGATGGCAATAAGCGCGCTGAATGCCGCGATCCCGCAAAACGTCAGCGTCGCCTTATATGTCCTGATCGCGCTGATGCGCTTGGGGAATCCGACAGCTTTCCAATCCAGATAGAGGGCGAAAACGCCCGCTGCCATAATAACCCAAACCGCGCTGTCCGGCGTGGCGCTGATAACTCCCGTCGTCGTAGCGTAAACAGCGAGTAGCGTCCAGAGCCATGAAAATCCCTGTCGGCTTTTGTAGACGGCGCCAAACAGCAGGGGAGGCAGCAGCAGTAAATTTGCATACATGTTATTATGTGCCCAGGTGATGTTCCATTGGGTGTATGTATGGCCGAATGCCAATATAATGCTTGCCGCACGGGAGAGCGCAATAAGTCGGCCAAAGGCGAATGCGGCGATAAACCCCATGACAAAATTAGCGACCAATACGGCATGGTATGCGGTATAGGAGTCGAACATCCAGATAAACAAGATGTTGACCGGGTTGTAGAGGCCATTAAGGCTCTGGGTGAACGGGAAGCCGCTGAAGAACGAATCAGTCCATGTGGGGAATTTACCGTACGCATGCAGCTGCTCGTGTGCGATAAGGAACATATTTTGACCGACTCGAGCCCAGTCGTGCCACATTGCCTTGTCTGTAATAATATACGGCCACCACACGGCCAGCGCCGCGGCCAGGGCGATAAGCAGAATGCCAAAACCCCAGAGCCACTGATGTTTTACGTTTTGCGATGGGTTAGGTATCATAATACGCATCATATCGTATCACTTTTTACCAATCTCCCGCAATGATACATAAAAATAATACTACAGAAGTAATAACGCCGTTCCTGTCCATTTCCGCATTTTTGGAACCATTTGCAGATCGTCGGGCTATGCGTTAT
This sequence comes from bacterium, assembly GCA_030699565.1. Taxonomy (GTDB): domain Bacteria; phylum Patescibacteriota; class Minisyncoccia; order JAUYLV01; family JAUYLV01; genus JAUYLV01. The sequence goes on along the minus strand of JAUYLV010000016.1, from coordinate 1,920 downwards.
GTCGGCATTTCCGCTCTTGCAATAGGCTTATTTTTCGCGATCCCGGATATTATATTGTGGTATCGGGTTGATCGTATGCAAACACCCATCCGTGCTGATATGGGTGATAATATGCATTATCTCGCCCGCTTCAAACGCTTGCAGGTTGAAGGACAGATCGGTGAGAGCATGTTCACATGGGAGCATCGGGGCGGCCGATCTTATTACGCATTTTTTGAAAATAGTGTAAAGCGCATACCTGGATTCGATAGGATATCCCCCTTATGGCTTTATGTTATCTTAAAAGTCATCTCTGCCACTGCCGCAACAATGGGATTTTATGGTTTATTGCGCGCCTGTCGCATCGGAACTGCGTTAGCGTTGGGAATTGCGACGGCAGTCGTGATGCTCTATGGCGCGTATCTTATGACGGATCCGGGTATTGCCACATGGTTTTTTGGGATCTTTGCCTTGGGGTTTGCGGCAATGGCGCCGGCTATTGTGCGTGATCTTGCATCGGCATCCGGGTTATTTCGTAGTGTCGTTTTTCTTGTCATGGCGAGCATGCATCCCGTGTATTATGCGGCAAGTCTGGGTATCGGTGGCGCCTGGTGGCTCATGCAGGTTGCGACTCGGCAAACATTTCGAGTGGGGTCATATGCGGCTTTGTGGGTATTCGCTGCGGTGGCGATAGGCATTGCGTCATATGGAAAGTTCTTTTCTGTAGTGCAGAATATATCATCCCCGGCTTTACCTGATTTTTTGGCACGTATGAGCGCATTACGTATTCATGTTCCGCAAACGCCGTTTCTGGCGCTGCGATTTGCTCTTGTCGCGTTTGCGGCGTATGTCTTTTGGCGGTATGCAAAAAACCATGGACAGTTATACGCATCTCGCTGGCTTCTGCCGTTCTTTGTGGGCATTGCCGGTATGGCGGGCGTACTGCAAAATGCGGTGACTGGCATTTCTTGGTTAGGAGACCATTTTCAATTTATTGAAGAATTCGCCGTCATTCCGTTCGCGGCGCTTATTTGGCTTCATACATCCGACACATTCTGGCAGACATGGCGTTCGCCGCGTCGTGTCGCCCTTGGTGTAACTCTACTTGTTATAACGGTTATTTTCGGTCTTTCGGTTGCATATCCCCGTCCATGGCGCAGTTGGCTTGTGCTTGGTCGTTGGGTCCCGGTCATCGGAGGGTATGCACTCATTGGCTGGTATCTGATGCGGGGATCGCTTGCGGGTATTGTGCCGCGTGCGAGCCGCTTGGTGCTTGCGCTGTTGGTGGCGGGTAGCGTTTGTTACGCGTCTCTTTTTACCTGGCGCATCTATGCCCATACTGAATCCGGTCATTTCGCGGCGCAGGCATATCGGCCTCTTTTTGAGGCGCTTTCCGGACTGCCCTATGGAGTGGTAATGGCTCCACCGGGACTTGCGGAATTTATAACGCTGTACACGCCCCATCGGGTTTACTGGTCCCGTTATAATGGGCAATTTGCGGGTACGCATGAGGAACTTTCCGGACGATGGTTAGATGAAAGCGCTGTTTTTGCCGATAATCGTTCGCTTATAAGCGCCGATCCCGGCATGTTCAGCATGTTTGGTGCGATTAATGTTTGGTGCGATACGCTTACGGAGAAGATTTTTTACACCTCATTGCGCAATGCGGGTATAACGGACGCGACGCTTTGTAATGGTGAGGCGCGTGATCGGGAGTGGGCGCGACTTTTAGCCGAGCGGGAAGCGCGAGTCGTAGCGCTTGATACCGGTGCGGATTGGAACCCACAATATAAGCTTGAGTATCTTGTCGTTGAGAATGGAACAGATGGGGTTAATCCCGCGCTGGAATCCTATTTTTCCCGGATCGTGGATGCCGGTGAATTTACGATTTATCGCTATCAAAATCAATAACCATGATGGCAATTCTGCGCGGACTTATAC
>JAUYLV010000015.1 GCA_030699565.1 bacterium | reverse complement strand
AAAACCAAACCGTTTTAATGCAAAATGTAAATCTCAAAATGCAAAATGACAGTTCAAAACGTAAAATTTTATAATTTTACATTATCATTTTCCATTTTGATTTTTAAATTTTACACTCGATGTGTTTGATGCTTGTATCTTGGTGCTCGGTTATTGTGCATTAAGCCGCAACGCGTAGATATATCCATCATGCCGGTTTACGAAAAAAACCAGCGATTCGTCCGGGGAAAGTATCGGGGCGTCCATATCGAACACCGGCGCAAGTTCCCGCGAACCGGCGATGACGCGGCGTTCCAGCGTGGTGCCGTCGACTTCTACAACGTCATCGGTGCTTATGACCTTACCCTTGTAATAGTCGTCCGGCAGCACGGCGTTTTGCGGAATGGCAGTTGGCACTCCGCAAATGATGGCGGCCTTCTTGGCTCTCCAAAGGCATTTTTCGGCAAGAGTCTTAATTCCGAAAAGTTCCGTCAACTGCGACTGGGGAAATGTGCCAAGGAGCGCGTTGCCCAGCTCGCCTTCGGCGGACACTTGCGAGGCCAACAGTCGCGTGCCGCCCCAAGCCCAGGTAGCCGCAAGCCCGAAAGCGTCCTGCGGCAGTATTTTGGTGAGCGTCCCGGTGCGCGTATCAAGTCCGTAGAGCGCCGTGCGCGATGCATACGAAGGCTTGGATTGAATGATCGCAGTCTCGGTCTTCGGCCAGGCCAAGGTATAATCAAGAAATGTCGGCTGCCAGATGATCTTCGCATTGGATCCGTCGGGATCGGCAATGGCGATCCAATGACTTCCGTTTTCGGTATTAAGGTATTGGTATATGATGCGCGCGCCGTCCGGCGCAAATGCCGCCGAACGCACGAAAGGATCGAGGTCTTTTGCCCGTTTTGCGGCAACTTCGTAAAGGCGTATACGCGCGGTGCCGTCGTCTTGCGCAATGGTCAAAAGCGCCTTGCTGCCGCCCGAAGCCCATTGTGCCTCGGCGATATTGGCGATAGGCGTGTCGGAGACCCGTGTATGTGCAAGTCCGTCCACATCGGCTTCCCATAGCGTGCCATCCGATCGTGAAAAGTACCGCACGGTGTTGCCGCCCACCACAATGGGCGCGTGTGCCGGCTCGTGGGAAAGCCTGAATAGTTTCTCGCGCAGGCGAACGTCGCGCGGCACCGGCGTTGGAGAAACCGAACCGGGCCGGGCGCCTCCGCCGCCAAATAGACGCTGAAGCGACTCGGGCAAAAAGCCGTATGCGGGCGATGCGGTCGGCTCGGGAGCGGCAGGGGGCTTGCGGAAAAAAAGAAATGCCGCAACACCGACGAGCGCAAGAACGGCGATAAGGATGATGATTTTTGTACGGCGAGACATACGAATACAGATTAAAGATTTAGGATTAAAGATTTAAACTAAAAAACTTTAATCCGTAATCCTAAATCGGTTTAGGTGCTGCATACGGGAACAATGGTTATCCGCCGCGGATCGCTCGTGTCTTGGGCGCCGGTTCCTTCGGTATAGACGGTGAGGGTGATGTCATAGGTGCCGGGAGGAAGGGATGTCTCCGTTGTTGCCTCATAAGGATTCGATTCAAAAATAAATTGTCCGTCCACGCGCCATTCATAGCTTACAATGGCCTGTCGGCTTGCGCTGATGGAATAGCCGCCGTCGAGTAAAAGGACTGCCTCTCCGCTTGGCCCGATTGCATAGGTATTAGCTCCACAATGAAACGCGCCCGGGTTGCTTGTTGGAGGAGCGGGCGAAACTTCGAACGCCGCCGTAGGACCGCAGCCGATAAAACACACGAAGCGCCGGTCCGTCATGCCGGCCAAAGCTTGGCCGCCGCCATCTAGGCCAATCGCTTCAATGGTATATGTTCCTGCCACCGGAGACTGAGGAGTCCATTGTATAGTACAACCTTCCCCGGCCGCCGGACAACGATCCGTCGGGGTTATGGGAACCTGGTTACCCGAAGGATCCCAAACCCTGATCTGTATGATCTCTACGGATTCTGGCGCATCGATCGTTATGGTCACCGAACCGCCGGGCGTATACGGTATGGCGACGAAGGGATTGCCTTCATCGGGGGGCGCGGGAACAAGGATCTGGAATCGTTGCGGTTCTGAAGCGCGCTCACCGCAGTAATTTCCGGGCTCGCACAGAGAAGATTCGCATTGACCGTTGCAATCGCTGCGCACGTAGGGTCCGCACACGACTTCATTCTCGTTCCCGCTCGGCGTGTCGTTAACATATTCCACACATGAATATTCCGTCGGACAATCCTGTTCCGTTCCGGCGCACGAGCAACAAATCTCTCCCGACGACCCTCCGGCCTGGCAGGATTGTCCCGCGCAGCCATCGGCAAGGGGCTGCCAGTTGCCGCCAAGCGCCCGGCAGGCGGCACTGCCCAGTTCGCTCGTATCAAAACAGCGTCCTTCGCTCTGCGATTCCGGCGGCGCATCGAAATTTTGCGATACGGGCAGATTCGTGTTCGGTAATTCCGTGCTGCCGAAATTCACCAGACTGGGGTTGATGGTGTTGAGGATAAGATAGCTTGCAAGCACCACGGCAAGCCCAAGGAGCGCATGAACGATTTGATCTTTCGCATCCGATGCCTTTGACTGGTTTCCGCCGGAAAACACGTACTGCATGCCGCCAACGACGAGCATGATAAATGCGGCAATCGCCACTATGCGGGTCATCCAGCGGTATATGAACCGTACAAGTTCCGCAAGCGTATCCGGCGCCTCCTCTCCCGCAAAGTTCGGCAAGGGCACGAGCAACTGGTAGCCTTTGATTTCGGTGATGGTATCTTGGGCGTAGCCAAGGTGCGTAAATACCGTAAAACCAAAAACAATCGCAATACCGGTCAGTATGATTTTTGAGGCTAATTTCAATTGACCTAATTGACCTAATTGACCTAATCGACCTAATTAATCCAGACAAGAAGGATCTGTCATTCCGGGTCCCGTATCATGTACGGGATGACGCTCCGTGTCAGTTTAGAAATTAGGTTAATTGGAAATTAGATCAATTTTATTTTTATCGTATCACTACCGGTATTGTTAAGTTTGCCTGTTCGGTTTTTTTTGGATTCTTACTGTCGATTTGCAGGGCAAGCGTTTTTTGCACGCCTTTTCCCTGTCCGAGCGTCGCTTGGCCGATGTTCAGCGTGAACATGTCGGGATTTCGAACCGCCTCCGGAAGCCGCGCGCCATCGAACTGCCAGGTAAACCTCAAGCCGTGCATGGTCTGCACCCCGAAATAATACGGCACAGCGACGATGGAAAAGGTGCTTGCCGGAGCCAGGTCGAATTGCGTCTGCGGAAGCGTATCGTGATTCGTGCGATCTCCTCGCGCCCGATGCAACAGCACCTCTGGTTCCGTCCGGGCGATGAAAATTTCTTTTGAAAAGTCGATATTGCCGCCCAGATCGCTAATGCGAACCGACACCGTGTGGGTTTGAAACGGAAAACCGATAAGCATGCGATTTTTGCCGATGCCATACCCGTTAAGCGGCGTGTCGTCGTCGATGGTCCAAACGTAATTAAGCGGTCCGAATGACGCCGGAATGAAGGGCATCGCAACCGCTACGATGGCATTTTGGGGGGTTGCAAGCGCTTTGCCGCGATACCCGGGAGGCGTATAGGTATCGGTGTACCATATAATGTCGGCGTCAACGATTGGAATGAGCAATGCGGCAGTAATCACGCTGCCGCCCGAAGTTTGCGCTTGCAGCCGTATGGTATGCATGGCGCCGAGGGTTCCTGCGGTGAAGGTGAATGTGTTGCGTCCGATGCCTCCCACTGCCTCCATTCTGCGATTATCCAGAAACCAGGTGTAGCGCGTTGTCGCCTCTTTTTGAATATCGGGAAACGAAAGGCCGCCGCCAATAAGAAAGTTTGCGCTTACGGTTACCGATGACCGTGGCGAAGGGCTTGCCGGCTCGGCGCTTAAGGTGAGCGAAGGGTCGCTTGATGTTCCGCCTGCGGGCTTTTTCGGATCTTCCTGGCTGGCCTCCGGTGGTAACGGAAAAAGCTCTTCGGCGGCTTTAAGCTGTTGCTCGATGGTGCCCGGTGGAATGATGCTCGAGATCGACTCTTTAAGGTATTGGCGGTACGCATCGAGTTGTTGGCGCTGGCCCGGAGGCAATTGCGGCGCAATAGACTCAAAGTACGCGTCAATTTGCGCGTTAAAATCAAAATCGTTGGGCGCTTGCGCCCGAGCCATGCCAAAAATACCAGCCGCGAAGATCGCCAATAGTGACGCCATTGAAAAAATCTTTTTTATCATAAAATAGGTATTTCGTGGTTCAATAATACTTTCTATTCCTGCTATGCCGCCAACGCTTCATTATCGGCGGCGTCTTCTTTTATATTTTCAGGCACAGCGGGTTTTTGCAGCAGAGACTTTTTTGCGTCATAGTCGGCAGATGTTTTTTTAAGGCTTGCCGTACTTTCTGCAGATTGAGGCATGATACGGTTCTTAAAATCACCTTCCAATATTTTTGTGTATCCGGGCGCATGGCGTTCAACCTCCCGACCCAAAGAGCCTTCAATATCCCGTCTTG
>JAUYLV010000006.1 GCA_030699565.1 bacterium | reverse complement strand
GAGATTTTAACGTTTATAAGCCTTTTTTATCCACGGTTTTGCCTAGTTTCAAGTTTTATTGCCATATATACTTTAAACTAGGGAGAGTTCTGCCTTTTTACAAAGTACGAAAAACACGAACGTGCGAAGACCTTATCATTCGTCGCAAAACGGTCTTGGGTACTTATTCGTAATTTCGCATATTTCGTATTTCGTAAAGATTTTATGTCATCATTCATCGAAAAACTTAAAAAACGCGGAGTTAACGCCGGTGGGGGCGGGCAAGAGGGCGCCGGTGCTGCGGCCGGTGCATCTTCGCCGCAGGATGCGGGCGCTATAGCGGTTGATGTTGATATTCAGCAATCGATGGTCGATGTGGTTATTATTGCTCCTCTGTCGGGTGTGGATCTTGCCGATGTGCAGATTACCGTTGAGGGCGAGGGAGATGTGGTGATTGTGCAGGGCGAACGTAAAAAACCCGACATCCTCACGGCCAAGGGCGACAGTATGAAGGCGGGGGAGACGACAATGTTCATCTCGCATGAAAATGCCTGGGGACCGTTCTATCGCCGGATTGTGCTGCCGGTCGAAATAGAGCCTTCGCTTGCCCGCGCCACGTTGGGCAGGGGGCTTTTGACGCTTACATTGCCGCTGAAGAAAGCCGCCCACAAAGGTACCGGCACGCCGGTAAGCGTTACAGAAGCTTCAATGTAAAATGCAAAAATCAAAATGGAAAATGACAATGTAAAATTCTAAAATTTTTACATTTTGAACTGTTACTTTGCATTTTTATATTTACATTTTGTATTTGTCTAAATTCCTATCTTGAGAAAGCTCCTCTTTATCGTTAGCGCCATCCTTATAGCCTCTTTATTCATTCCTCCCCGGGTGGATAATTTTGTGCTGGCATCCGATGCCTCGCTTGGCTTTTCTCCCGCAACGGGATCATATTCCGTGGGGCAGACCTTTACCGTACGAATCGTGGTGGGAAGCGGAGCGCATACGATCAATGCCGCCGAAGGCGTGGCGCGATTCGATAGCAGCTATCTTACGGCGACGAAAGTTTCCAAGGACAATTCCGTATTTTCTCTCTGGGCGATCGAGCCGCAATTTTCGAACGCCGAAGGCACGATATCGTTCGGCGGCGGCCATACGATTCCCTTTACCGGGTCGGCCGGCACGGTTGTTACGGTAACATTCAAGGCGATTAAGGTCGGCACCACCGAATTGTCCATTGCATCCGGATCCATTCTTGCGGCGGACGGCAAGGGTACGAACGTCACCGGCCAATTCGGCAAGGCGACGTTGACGTTGAACGAGGGTGCGCAGCCCACGCCCAGGCCGACACCCCCTCCGCAAGCGACACCCCTGCCGCTGGCCACGCCACCGCCCGCACCGGCTACGGGCCAGGGCTCCTCAACGATCCTCGCCCCGGAAATAAGCTCGCCCACGCATCCGCAGACCGATCAATGGTATAGCAGTAATGATCCCGAATTCGTCTGGGTGTTACCCCCCGATATTGTCGGGGTCGGCGTGTCGTTATCCCAGGATGCCGATACGGATCCGGGAGCGGCAACGGCGGGCCTTATTGAGTCGCAAAGCTTTCAGAATGCTCCCGACGGCATCTGGTATGTACATGTGAAGTTTCAGGATAAGACCGGCGCCACATCGCTTTCCCATAGAAAAATGATGATCGACGCCACGCCGCCGCAATCATTCATTGTTCAGGTGCGTCGGGAAGATCCGACCGATCCGAGGCCGAATCTGGTGTTCGACGCGCGCGATGCCACGTCGGGGCTTAAGCATTACGAGGTGCAAATAGACGGCGGCGATGTTCGCACCATGACGATCGAGGATTTTCGACAGGAGGCGCTGCTGAACGGTCTTGATTTAGCGGATATTCCGTATCCGTATCGGATGCCTCTGCAAGGCGCCGGAACCCACACGATCGCGGTGAAGGCGATTGATCGGGCCGGAAACGAAATGCAATCGACGCGCGAGATCGCCATAGAAGCGATCGAGCCTCCGAAGATCGCCTGGTATCCGCTGGTGTTGCGGGACGACAGCATCCTGCTTTTGGAGGGCACGACATGGCCGGACTCGACGGTTGTGATTCGCATTCAGCAAGGGGAAGAGAAGCCGACACTGGAGGAGCGCAAGGCCATCGGAACGATCAATTGGAACTATATCAATAAGGACGTGGATCCGGGCACGTTCCAGATTTCGGTGAAAGCGATCGACAAGCGCGGTGCCGAAAGCGCGTTTTCCGATCCGGTGACGGTGCGTATCGTGCCGCCGGCGCTTATCGAGCGCTTCGGATGGTATGCCGTTGGATTGCTCCTGGCTGGTTTGATCGCGCTTGCGATGCTCGTATGGCAGCGCAAAAAACAGGCCCAACGCAAAAAAGAGGAATTGGTAAAGGAGATCAAGGATGTCCGGTCACATATGCGAAACGTATTCGACGCCCTGGACGAGGAAGTGGAGGAAAAATTGAAACTCCTCATGGAAAAACCCAGTTTACAGCTTTCGGATCATATCTTGGAGATTTTGCGCGGCGATCTTGAAACATCACAGGAGTTGTTGCAAAAAGAAGTTCAGATCGTGGAAAAAACCGCGAAATAGCAGCTTTACGAAATACGAATTATCACGAATGTGCGAATAACTTCCCAACCTTCCGCTGCCAAGGGAAGGGGGGATTTAATTGGTATGCGCAAGTTCGCATGCATTCATATACATATATCGTAAAAGGTAGAGTTTCCCCTTCTTGTCAACAGCGGATATGGGCAAAGCGCTCATTTCTCGTTAGGGTAGACAGTGGATTATTATAGTTTTTTCGACGTAAATGCCACTTGATCCGCATTGTTTTATAGGTACGAATCGCGATACATCCCGCCTTGTTCGGAGGGCGCTTTTGTTTTTAAAACCCCAAACCCCAAATCGCAAATCACAAATAAGCACCAATATCAAAAACCCCAATAACCAAAGGGGATCCGTCGCGCGTTTGGATATTGGCATTTTGAATTTATTTGTCATTTGTTGCTTGGTTTTTGTGATTTTTCGCATCCCTTCCGCTCATGCCGGCTTCGGCGTCACCCCTCCCTACGTCAAAAACACCTCCTTAACCCGCGGCACCGTCTTTGAGCAGGAGATCATTCTGGTCCGATCCGATCCCGTCGAAGAACTGGAAGCCCAGGCCACCTTGAGCGTTCCGGGTGCC